>NZ_JAELTX010000082.1 GCF_016429065.1 Pedobacter sp. ASV17 | reverse complement strand
ATTTTGTATACTCCGACAAAGGCGGTGATGGTTTTTATGTGATTGATGGCAGATTTGTTACTGGTCAAGACCCAAGTTCAGCCTCAAAAATGGCCACTGAAATCGTTAGGCTATTAAATCTGAATCAGCCAAATATTCCCCTTACCAAAAGTGATCTGGACCAAGTTAAGGAAGTGCTTCTCGACTACATTGAAGGCACTGCAAATGGACAGCCCGAAAGATTGCGTAAGGTCTTCCACCCTCACTTTAATTTATATACCGTTGCTAAAGACACCTTATGGATTCGTTCTGGCGAGCAATACATTTCCAATATCAACGTGGGTGTAAAAAACAACAGAATAGGACGGATCATTGCTATAGATATTGAAAAAGATGCCGCAATTGCAAAAGCAGAAATTGTAATTCCCAATGTGCGAACTTTTACCGACTATTTCTTAATCCTCAAATATCAAGGTGGTTGGAAAATTGTACATAAAAGCTATTCGTGGCGAGAATTACCAAAGAAAGAAAATACTCGATAGGATTTACGTTCTAAAACAAAAAATCCCAGCTTAACAGGCTGGGATTTTTTTGAAGATTAACCGAGAATCCCCGATATCCAAAGTCTATTTGAAACATTTTAATTCATATGAATACCAGGCATGGTATATGAGCTGGTCATTTCATCAATAAACAAACGATCTATTTCTTTGATAAGCTTTTCAAAATCAGCTTCAGTAATATTTAATACGGATTGATAAACGACATAAGGCAAATTATTCTCATCATACGACTCGAACAAAAATTTCACCGTTACAATTTCATCAATCACCTCATCATAAGGAAGTACAACCACTTTTTTGTTAAATTTTCGGGTATGTAGCGGCGTGATGAAAAAACCATAGTGCTGTTGATAGCTAATGGTTTTGGCATTAATGATCAATCGTTCCTCTCCTAAAATATTCCACAGCGTATACTTGATCATCAAAAGTTCCATCGCCGTAAAAGCCAAAGCGGCCAATATCACCCCTTCGATAAAGAACACCACGATCACACTCAGCAAAAAGAGATTGATGAATGCAAGAATAAATTTGGCAATAGGACTTGCTTTCACTTTAATGGAGGTATACACACATACCTCATCATAGCTTATTTTGAGTGCGTTTATTGGCATATCCTAAAAGTAATTATATTTTTGAGCAATTCAGCTTTTAATTAGCGACACCTCTAACCAAAGGTTAAACTAAAGCACGTCCCTTAATTCAATTAAATTAAAGTTGTCGTCGTTTTTAAAAAACTCCCTAAACATGGCCGCATGTCCAGTACCTACCAACACCACAATGTTTTTGGCATCAGCCTTTAATTGATGCTGAATGTTGGCGTACATGATCAAATTTCGCTTATACCAATCTGCAACAAAGTTTGGCCCAAAATATTTCCCATCTTTTCCTAAAGCATTGGCAAAAGAAATATAAAAACCTTTATTTTCATTAAGGTCTGCGGCTTCATTCATGCTGAGAAAAACCTCCCTTAAACTCTTTTTACTCATAACGTTATTAGACCTTGCCGTCATGGCTGCCAGTTTTTCATCAAAAATTTTGCTGGTTGTAGGATCTGCCTTTACTATTTTCTGCAACAGGTCAAAGCGCATTTCTATCAGCGTATCTATCGGATAAACTTCTTTATGCCCTGATTTTTTAGCTAACCTAAAAGCCAATTGATAAGTCTCTCCTTCCACATAAAACCTTTTCAAACGAGGCTTAGTAACGGTATCTGTAAATTTAGCATACTCGTTTTTAAGATATAACTGATACTGGTGGTCCAACTGAGCCTTTTGATTGAAATTACTTTCCACAAAAATCTGATCGGGATTGAATTTCTTCTTTAACTGATCGGTCATTTGCTCCAAGCCTTTTTGGCTTTCTTCCGAAAGGATATTTCTTTCCTTGGTTTTTACGGCATCGTTTCCAGGATTATTAAAATGATAGGTTCCAATTAAAAGCACATTTACTTTCTTGTTTTGGGAAAAAGCAGACAGAAAACAAAGTGAAAAAACGAAGGCAATAGATAACTTCTGAAGAGTTGATTTTAACATAGGTTTAATAATTTAAATGAGGTGGCAAATGTAGTAAATGGCAGAATTGTTTAAAAGTGAAAAACCTGTTTTTAACGCTTAAAGTTATAATCACCTCAAAACCATACCTATTGACATACAACCTCATTTCACTATCTTTAGCTCCTCATTATTGATGGCGCTAAATCGCTACAATTGGTTAGCACCTCAACCCTTACTTAAACCAATTATGATGTTCAATAAACGCTCATTACTTAGCTTAATCACTATTTTTATTATTTCGATCACCTCATTCCGTGCTATCGGTCAAGAAATTCCCACAAGTATCCATGGCAAAAAGATGAAAACCTTTATTGATCTAGAAAAGAAGCTAGGCGGTAAGCTTTACCAACCAGATGCTGATGTGGTTATTCCTATTGAAATGGATTTACCACTTACCTACAGACGTACAGAGAAGGTTATTCCTGATTTGTTAGTCACTTATACTTTCGGCAAACAAGACTCGTTAATGCATAGCATCGAGTACGAATGGGATATGATCAACTTTGACCCCAAACAGCAAATACAGTCACTTGACGTTCAAAAAGCTTTTATTAAAAAGTACCTTAGCCTAGCAGCACAACTTGACCAAAAGCTTGGTAAGAGTGAGCAAAAAGGTGACTTGAACGACCTTACAAAAATTGACCTCAAAGGTGGCCTTACCCGCAGTGATTCATGGACACCCAATGACACCACTTATATTAGACTTTACGCTGTATTCAGCAATTACCAAGAAGAAAAAGGAAATGTCAAAATACGAGCTACCAATAGAATCAGATTAGGCATTTCCAAAATTAAAAAGCCTGCTCCAGAACTTAGTGACAAGGCAGTTATGGCATCAAAACAGACCTTTGAACAATTTATCATTAAATTGCGTGAAGGTGATTTGGAAGGATCTAAAGTCTATCTTTCTTCACAAATAAAGAGTCAATTAACAGAAGCGGCATTCAATCAGCTCAAATCATTTATTAAGCCAGAAGGTTTCAAAATTTACCAGAAGAATCTCCAACCAATTGAGGGGATTAATTATTTGGCCATTCAATTTGTACATGAAAATGCTCCCGAGCAACCCAACGAAGCCCTCATGGTCGTATTTAATAAAGAAGGCCTGATTGTCGGTGTTCGTCCGCTAGTTCGGAAATAATAACATTCTAGAAAACATCCTAAAACAAAAAATCCCCATCTCAACAGATAGGGATTTTTTATTCAACTTGTGGTTGACTTTTAAAACAAGGCCTTATAAATCGCTTTGCCCCAAAAATCGCCCAACAGGTAAGCACCTTCTTTATTCGGATGCAAATAGAAAGCACCAAACTTACCTTCCTCTGGCGCCAAATATTCTTGATAATGCTTTTTGAAAAACTTAAAGGCTTTAACATCCCCCATATACACTCTATTCGGATGGGTCTTCTTGTACATTTTTACCAATTTTTGCAGTTGCGGGCCATAGGTTTGTAACCGATCAAGCCCCTCTTGCATATACGTAGAACGGTTATGCGTATTTGGACTATACCAAATAGGTTGTTGGTAAACGACCTTACATGCTGGAAATGCCGACATCAAACTATCGGTAATGATTTGTAGGTTTTTATAATAATCCTCTTTAGATACTGGCGCACCTTTAGGCCCCTTTACCGCACTATCATTAGTCCCTAATTTGATAGAAAACACCAAAAGGGCATTAGGATTCATAAACGATTTCGCTGCCTTTAAAATCCTAGGAAAATCCGTATTGGTTTGTGGCAGTACATCTACACTGGTATGTCCGCTCACCCCCTGATTGGAAAAATAAACTTCTCCCACTCCTTTCTGATTGCGCAGCCAAGCACAGGCTTCATTAGGAGGTGCATCCTTGCGGTCGGCCAAACCACCACCAAAAGTAATGCTATTGCCAATAAATACAATGTTAAGGTCTTTCTTTTGTTGCTGTGCGTAGCTGCTGGTAATACTTAAGATTAAGCAGGCGGAGAGGCAAAGGTTACGGATCATTTTCACGCTACAAGATAGCAAGTTAAGCGGATTTAAACAATGATAGAAGGGTGTGATTTTAAAATGCTTTTGCATTTTCGAATTGATGCTTACCAATTTAAAAGTGGAGGCGTCCAGTTTGTGAATGACAGATGTCCCACGCTAACACAAGCGCCTGTCTGTGCGCATGCTAACAACTTAAAACAATACTTTTTACGCTAACGTACAAACACCACTAAACTATGCATGCGCCAGGGGGAGTACATCCAAAGTTGGTGTTTACGGACTAAAGCGATTGCGGTGACATCCATTATAGATTAAGCAGGAAAAAATATGGCGTGGTTGCAACTTTTTTTGAAGCTAGTTTTCTAATTTACAAAGCAAAGCTCGTAACCATTGGAAGACCAACAACTTGTAAAACAACTGCTCAACAGAGAACCTGCTGCATTTACACTTTTCGTAAAAAACACGGAAGGATTGGTGGCTGAAATTGTTTTCAAGATGATTGCCAATGCCGAAGACAGAAAGGACCTTATACAGGACATTTACCTGAATGCCTATCGCTATTTGCCCAATTTCAGGTTTCAATCCAAATTGAGCACTTGGTTGGGCAGCATCGCCTATCACGCTTGCTATAACTATCTGAAGAAAAAAAAGCTACTCCTACCTGAAAAAATAGAGGATGCAGAACATGAACAAGACGCACTTGAAGTGATTGCAAACCGCTTTGTAGATTGCTTTAGCAATCAAACAATGGACTATGTGTCTCAAAAAGAATTGCAGCAGCTACTTCAGTCAGCCGTATATCAGCTTAGCCCCATTTACGCAACTTTAATTGCCCTTTATCATTATCAGGAACTGAGTTATCAAGAAATATCAACCATCACGGGCCTACCCGAAGGAACAGTAAAGAATTACCTATTTAGGGCCCGAAAAAAACTAAAGGACCTATTATTATCAAATTATAAAAAGGAGGATTTATGAAAAATGAACACCTTTCTGAAGAAGAAATACAGGCATTGGCATTAGGCACAGAAAACCAAGGTAAATTTTATGGACACCTGCAGCATTGTCTTCAATGCAGGAAAAGTATCGAAACCTATCAGACAATATTTACGGCACTAGCCCAACAACCAATGATTACTTTTGGCTTTGACATAACGCCACCTGCAGAAATCACAAAGCAAAAGGTTAAACGCATGCCAGTCTCTGTTCCCATACTAGCTCTGGGCATTTTAAGCTTTTTGACCTTATCATTAGCTATTATGGGTTGGTTAGCTTCACGCACCACATCACATGGCCTTTTACTTTCGAATGGCATCATCATTGGCGTTGCCACACTAATTCTATGCGGCCTCTTAGTGGAAATGGTTATTAAATATCGAAGAAAAATATCGACCATACGTCAATTTAACTTGCAACATTTAACTGGTTCATCTTTCTAATTAAACAACATGAAAACAACAATGCTCAATACTGTTTTATTCAGTCAACCAGCGATCTCTATAGACGAAGATGTGTTTAATATCTGTGCCACTATTATAGTTGTGGCTATGGTAATGGTATTTATACTATCCATCATGAAAAGAATATTGGCGCATCGGCTCAAGAAAGAAATTATTGAACGAGGTATCCCAGATAGTTTGGCCAACTCTCTATTCAAAGAAGAAAAAAATGGAGACGATAGTCTAAAATGGAGTTTAATTCTTATTGGATTAGGCATAGGGCTTGGCATCGTTCATTATACCCTTCCTTTAGGTTTGCACTCTTTGGCAATTCTATGTATTTCTACAGCAGCAGGATTTTTCTGCAATTTCCTATATCAAAAAAACAAAACCTAACCTCCTAACTTCGCCCACCATGTACCAACAAAAAGTATGTCCGCTATGGACCCAGCTATTTATTGCCTTATTTTTTTACGTAATACCAGTAAAATCGCAGCAAAAATTACCCATAATTAAGGCTAATACAAATGTCGTCACCATCAAAGATGGGCCTGTTATTTTAACAGATACTTGGACACTTTCTCCAGAAATAAGACCAGATAGTTATCATGCCATTAAATCAGCAACCACTAAAAACATCACATTTTATACTGATATCGACTCTATTTCCTTTCATTGCCTTCCTGGTAAAAGTTACGACTTTGCTATTTTACTCAAGGGAAAAGACACCTGTTATACTAAAATTATAATGGAAAGCGATACCCTTGCAAATAACTTTATCCATCACAAATTAATAGGTAGAGAATTACTAGCGATGGACTTCACCGTTTTTCGTGACTATATGGAGCGTACACATGCTGGACTTTATCGGTATCAAAACAAAAAGCAAATAGATAAATTATTTGATCAAGGGCTACAAGCCATCAAAGGGCCTATGGAAAAGTTGGAGTTTGGAAAAATCATCATGCAACTCATTAGTCAAATACAGGATGGGCATACGGGCACAAACCTATCGTCTATGATTTTAAAAACTTACCGAGACAGCACAAAGCTATTTCCACTGTTACTTTATTTCGACCATCGCAGTGCCTACGTTCGTTGTGGAAAGTTATCCAACCTACCTATGGGAACAGAAATCTTATCCATCAATGGCCAAACAATTAATCAAATTAGGAGAACATTGTACACGCTCCTTCCCAGCGATGGTAAAAGTGAATCTAAAAAGAGGCATACTTTAAATAACGGATCATTTGCCTTCCTATATCGTTTGGTTTTTGGCGAGCAAGCTTCATTCGCCGTCACCTATAAAGGAATGAATGGCAAAACCATCAGCAGCCAAATAAACGCGGCTGTTCTTAAAGACTTCGAGTGTGAAATTGCAACAAACCCAACAAAGGGAAAAGACTTTCAGCTTAACTACATTGACCGTGATATTGCCTTGTTAGTTATTAAAACCTTTGATCAAAGCAGACTGGCCAAAGCTGGTTTAAATTTCCCAAAGTTTCTTGAAAATGCTTTCGGGGAGCTTAAGGAGAAGAAAATAAAAAAGCTAATTATTGATATCCGTGGAAATGGTGGTGGATTTAATGAATACGGCCCACTACTATATGCCTATTTAGCTAGAGAAGATTTCGCTTATTTTAGGGCAGTTTATCTTGCAAATGACCCAAAGCCCATTAGTGGAAACCGCTTTACGCAAATCCAAAAACCGAAATCTAACCGTTTTGATGGAAAGGTTATATTCTTGATTGATGGCCTCTCCTTTTCTACAACGGCTGATTTTTGTGCTGTAGCAAAGAGCAACCGCAGAGGGAAATTTGTCGGTGAGGAAACAGCTGGTGCTTACCAAGGGAACAATTCGGGAAAAACCATCAGATTGGAACTGCCTAATACCAAAATACAGATTGTCATCCCTAAATTTAGATATGTTAATGCGGTAAAAAGAACAAGATATTTTAATCGGGGAGTAATGCCCGACCATACCATTATTCCAAGCCTAATGGATATCATCCACCAAAGAGATATACAATTAAATTACGCCTTAAAAAAGTTTGGCAAAACAGGTAAATAAAAGCTCATTAACTAACGGTTGCACTCATGTTAAAAGCACTTAAAGAACTGCCTAATAACAACAGCCCATATTTTCTTTTATCCAATTATTTAAGCAATTCTGGATACATCATGTTATAATATTCCTTAATGGTGATTACCTTCGGATCAGTGCTATTTTCCATCCGTGTACCCTTTTTGACAAAGATAAAATTGGTAGTGAAAAATTTATTTCCTTTTTGGTCAATCGAAATGCCTTGGTACATCAACATCCAAGCATTAAGCGCCGATAGATCCCAAAAATAAGATTCACCGTTACCTTGTGTATCTCTCCGTTCGTAATTTGGATATGTTTTCTTTAGATAATCGACGATAGATTTTGTTTCTTCCTGATTAACAGAACTGTAATTAAAACCTAAATAATTAGCTTTATCCTTACCTGCAATCAATAAAGATAGATGATTATAATCTGCCAAGTTTCCTGTAGGAAATGAATAGGTGCTGAGCTTTATTTCGCCTAAAGCATAGTTACTTGGTTTGCTTGTGGTATAAGTGTTTAATCCGAGATTAGGATACTGATCCTTTTTCAACTGCTGATCACCCGTAACAACACTTTCTATGTTTTCATCAAATTTTAATGCAAGAAGATCAGTTTTTGTTTGCGATTGACAAGAAACAATGGCTGTTACGATCAAGATTAAAAAGAAATATTTCATACAGTCAATTTTAATTAATGGCATCCTACTTATTGATATTGTTGGTCGCCTAAAACCATAACATCTAAAAATGCTTTTTGTGATTTTATTTCATTTAAATATTAAACCGCTTCAATGATCGGCAATCTCATCAACAAAGGTTAATGAAAAGTTAAATTAATGCCCTCTATAGCTACAAAAGCCAATTTTACTGTCTTTTTTCATAAATTAGCAGGCAGTAGTTTTTGCTAAAAATCGGCTAAATCAGGACTTTCTCTCTGATGATCTGTCGCTTTGCAAAACCACAAGCCCTTAGTGGCAAGTACAAAAAACTCTCCTTAAAATTACAATAAAACAAAATGAGTAAAAAGATCACATTTTTATTTCTCTTAATAAGTGCAACAGCTTTTGGACAGTATAAAAACAACGTTGAAAAGTTGGTCCATTCGACCATGGATAAAAATGCAGAAGTATTATTCAAGGATTCTAAAGCCTATTCTGTTTCTATTGGAATTGTGAAAGACGGAAAGCTTTACACCAAGCATTACGGCGAAATTGACAAAGGAAAAGGAAACAGGGCCAACAATAACACCTATTTTGAAATTGCTTCAGTAACCAAGGTAATGACAGGTTATTTAGTAGCAAAAGCCGTTCAAGAGAAGAAAATGAGCCTTAACGATGACATCAGGAAGTATCTCAAAAAAGACTATCAAAATTTAGAATACCAAGGAAAACCTATCCTTATCAAAGACCTGATTTCTTATGAATCTGCAATACCAAGTGTTTTGCCCGACGATAGAGAGATTATGAAAAGTTTTAACGACAGCACTACGCTTAAATTGGTTAAACTACATAAAAACTACACAAAGGCCAACTTTTTACAAGACCTAAAAGCTGTTAAATTAGATACCATTCCTGGAACAAAATATAATTACAGCAATCCAAGTCTTGAGTTAACAGGATTAATTTTAGAAAATATTTACCAAAAACCTTTCGAAACATTGCTAAAGGAAAATCTTTTAGCAAAATTGAAAATGAACAACACCAAATTTTCTTTAAACAACAATGAGCAGTTAGCAAATGGCTATAACAATACCCATACTTTAATGCCACATTTTGTTAGCAATTTATGGGGTTCATCTGGTGTTAAAACAAAATCTACATTAGGTGATTTAATGCATTTGCTCCAATTTGAATTACAAAGCCAAAATAAACTGGTCCAAGAAACGCAACGAAATGTTAAAAACACCAAGCAAAATTGGTTTGGTTATTTTTGGGACAATATCTATGTCTCCGAGTTTGGCAAGTATTGCTCTAAGCACGGTGGCGCTTACGGAAATCAAGTGATGTTTTCCATTTTTCCCGAACAAAACATGGGCATATGTATCATCGTAAATATCAGCGGACCAGACACGAACGGGATTCTCAGCAATACTGTTTTTAATATAGCCAATGATTTATGTAACGATCAAAAGACTCCTCAAAAAGTATACGGTTATCAACTAACAACCGACAAAGTAATCTTCACCTATCAGCATGATAAAAAATTAGATGCCAATTTGATCAATCGTGTGGCTATTGCGGGCTCATTTAACCATTGGAACCCTGAAGACAAATCCTATCAGATGATTTCAAAAGGAAACAACACCTTTGAGCTTGAATTACCAAAATCCCAATTTGAAAATGGAAAAGAATACCTTTTCAAATTTGTGATTAACAATACTGGATGGGTAACAGCACCAAAACATGCATTAAACAACGACAAAACATCGGATAACAACTTAACATTAAACGTAAAATGAGGTAACGGTTGACTCGTTTCGAATGTCAAACTTTATAGGTTCCAAATAATCGGTCCCAAATGGAAGTATAAAAGCCAAAGTTTCTTTGCTCATTTAAATGGTGTTGGTTATGAAATTTTGTAGTGCCCAAAAATACCTTCTCCGACCATTTGGGAAAGAACTCCCTGTTTAAATGACCAATGGTTCCCCAAATCAAATTGATAAACAGGTAAATGGTGATGGAAAAAATAGAGAAATCATACCACATGAAAACAAAGATCATCATTAAGCCAAAACCTAAGGTTTCCAAGGGATGCAATACAAAAAGGCTTAAGAAATTGGTGCTTACATGTTCGTGATGCTTGCGGTGTAAAACTTTATAAATAATGGGATGGTGCACTAAATAATGAAAAATATACATCAACAAGTCCATCACCAAAACAATGGCTACAATTTCAATAAAAAGGGCCAAGACGGTTTTAGATTCGTTTAAGGTAACCCAGCCCAATTTCCACAGATAAACACCAACCAACATCACCACTATATTGAGCAATAGGGTTAGCAAGCTCACATACAAATCAGATTTACGAAAAGGATGATCAGTGGTTTGGATCTTACTTTTCGGGCAGGTTTTATCAATAAAAAGGTAAAGGCCAATAGAAAGCAAATACAAAAACACATTGGTAGCTAAACTGAAAATAGTCCATTCAAACCAAGATAGTTTTTCAAAAAAGGCCAAAAAGTTCAAGATGTAGCTGATTTAAGATTCGCCTATAAAAGTATAAAATTCAGCATTGTTCCATAGAAAAATAACTACACTAACTTTGGATATAAACAATAACAAATCTATAATTGTTAAACTGTCAAAAAATAAACCAATACCTTTATCGTATCAAGTAATCAAAAATGGCAAAATTTATATTAGCACTCCTACTTTTACCTTTATTATCTTCCTGTCAAAATTCAGATTATAAATACACGGACAAAGAAACAGAACAATTTTTAACCGAAATAGCCAATCATGCCACGGCTGAAATCACTTTTGTTACCGAAAATGAGCAAAAACCAACCCACGATTTTTTACTAGCCACGAGATATCCTTTATCTAAGGAAAAACGCGATGAATACAAAGCACAAGGTCATATCAAAAATGACTTTGATGATATTCCCGATTTTGCGACTTATACTTTTAAAACCTACGATTTGGTAAATGAGAAGAATAAAAAACTGAAATTTGTAGACAATGGAAGAGCCATATATTTACAAAAATCGTCATTAGGAGAATATAACGGCGTGTTGTTTCAAAATGTAGGCATAGACATCAAACTCAATGAAAAATTTGAGCAACTTAAAGGTTTTATACTCATTGAATTTGAAATGCCAAACGGCATGAAAAAGGAAAAGAAAGTAGTGGTTAATATTTCCATCCACGACAAGCTTGCACCATAACCACCAATAACCTTTTTGGGAGCCCTATGATTAACAAGAAAATTTTCAGGTTTTGGATCGTCAACATCTTGATGAGTGTTGCACTATTTATCAGCTACAGAATAGTAATTGCCGAGTCGAAACCAGTTGACGAGAGCTGGATTGAAAAGTTTTTATATTTTCTAGATATTCTTTTGAATCTGGGATTTTCGATCATTTATCTTCTTGTCATGATAGCGGGTTCCCTAGCTATTTTCCTTAATCAAATCGAGAAAATAAGAAACCACCGCTATCTATCGCTACTCACCTTTATCGCTGTGCCTTTGGCTGTTGTAATTGTTTTGGGTATAAGATTAGGGATTGATCTTTATACCGACGGCCGAAGCATATTCAGCACGCTGGTGGTTTTCGCCCTCCTATACCTGTTGCTCAACAGTCTAACATTTCTAATCTTCAGCAAAAGCATGAGGAAGCTTAGAAGTAATGTATAAGCACTCCTACGCCAGCGCAAGCGTCCGCTTGTGCTTATGCTAATAACTTAAAGAGTTACTATCCCAAATCACTTCCAATAATTGCGGTTCAACAGCTTCCAACCGCCATCTGTCGACACATTCCACGCATACACCGATACCCTATTGTAGCACCGTAAACTATGCCTACCTTTATTCCCGAGAGCGTTAATTTAGATGAGATGGGGTATCCTTAATGGATGCCTCGTCTTTTTTTATGGGCATACTCCAGCAACTTAATCTACATCAATTCATATAAATCACAAGCACCGCTACGCTAATGCTTGCGCTAGAAGGAGTAAAAAAACCGCCACTTACGAGTTTTAAAATCTGCAAATAAGTTATGGAGCTAAAGGCTCAAACTTAATAGCATTTTTAAACCCAGCTAATTTACCAGCATCATATGCACCGCGTTCAGTCGATTTCAAAGTATAATTATCATAGAATACTAAATTTTCAATTCTACAAATTACATCACTATCCAAATCTAAAGCGGCTTTAATTTCTAGATGGCTAGGTTTGCTCACTGAAAAAGGAATTTTCATAGAAACTCCTAAATAGTCTTTATTAGTTGCATCAAAGCTAGATGACCATCTGTCATTAAATGAATATTCTATATCTACATTATTTGTATTATCATGAAAATGAAACCTCATTTCGTAGTTAGGCTGAGGAATATATTGGCTTCCTAAATAATTACCAATCCTTTTGTAATGCAATAGCGCCTCGTATCTTCCGTCGTGCCAACCTCTGCTATAATATACATCATTGAACAAATCGGGTGCTTCACCAGCTACTCCGTATTCTGCGGAAGGATTGGTATTATAGGCATCACCATAATAGGTAATAGAACTACAGTCTAAAGTTGCATCAAAATTAGATGTTTTTTTATCCAAGCTCAATACTGGATCTAAATTAGATTCTTTTGTACAGGAGCTCAAGACCACTACTACGACTGTAAATATTGTAAATAATTTAATTCTCATAACATACAGGGTTTAAGTTTATTGAATTTAACTAAACAAAATCAAAAAAAATAAGTGTGCAAAAAAGTCACAAATAAAAGCCCCCTCTGGCGCAAGCGTCCGCTTGTGCCTAAATTAATAACTTAACCTCCAGCTATCCCATTTCGCCTGCATAATCTCTCGCACTACTGTAAACATAATCTTCTGCCGAAAAAACAAAGCCAGAAACTACAGGATTTTGGTGTAAATTTGATCTTGTATTGACTTCATTACCATAGCCAATGACTAAGAAACAAGCCCTAAAATACTCGCTAATCTATATCTTAACCATTTTGTTTGGGGCATTCATTGCGTTTAAAGTTTGGTGGACGAATGGTGATGAAAGATTCTTAGGAGTAATTGCCTTTTTTCTTATCGGTTTTGGTTCACTTTTCTTAAGCATTTCATTAACAAGAATCATTATCCCAACCAAAGCTGATTTTAGCATTTCAACGTTATCAGATAAAAAGAAGTATCAAGTCTTAAAAGAGCTAGTTGGTTCTACTAAATTAAAAGCTATAAATTCATGTTATTTATCCTTATTTCTAATTCTGTTTGCAGGCACAGCCTATGTAGTAGTTACCTCGCTAAACAAATACGAAAAAGATCAGCTTAAAACATTTGGGCAACTACAAAAAGTAAAAATCATAGATATACGCCATAAAGGAAAGGGAACTTCTTATGCATTTTTTGATTTCTACATAAATGGTAAAAAATACAGCAACAATCTAAGCCGTAAAAACTATAATACAGGAGATAGCGCAACCATTATTTTTTCAACCAACGATACCGACATTGTTAAATGGGCCGATGACTTCGACTCAAATGGCGAATGATATTACAACCCAATCTGGTGCAAGCGTCCGCTTGTGCCTACAATAATAATTTAACCTTAATGGCACCGCTACGCTAATGCTTACGCTATAATAAACCTAATATTCAGTAACCTAACTAAATTAAAACTTAAACTTACCTAAAATACCAGAAACAAAAAAGCCGTTCTTCTTATCGAAAAACGGCTTTTTAAACTGTGGGCCATGATGGGCTCGAACCATCGACCAAAAGATTATGAGTCTTCTACTCTAACCAACTGAGCTAATGGCCCCTCGAAAACACTATTGCGTTTTGCGAGTGCAATGTTACATATTTGCTTCGAATTTTGGAAACACTTTATCACAAAAAATTAAAGTATCCTTTATACCCAAAGACTAACCTACTGCTTGCCAAGCAAAAAAATTAGGCGAAACAGCTGTAATTTATTTTACTCACCTCTTAACAATTCATCAATAACATGTCTATGGCTTTCGCTCACTGGCAATTCAGCATCTGCCACTAATAGCGCATTCTTTTTAATCGCCGAAACCTGATGAAGGTTCACGATATAAGATTTATGTATGCGCTTAAAGAAGGGCGGAAGCAACTCCTCAACCGCTTTCATGCTCATCCGTACAATAGCTGCTTTAGAAGTATTAACAAGATGGATCTGAATATAGTCCTTTAGTCCTTCTATATAACTAATATCTGCAAAAACTACTTTCATTAAGCTATATCCTACGTTCACAAACATATAATCCTGCTTGGCAGTTGTATTCCCTTTAGCTTGTTCCTTAAGTTCAAATAAATCCTTTGCTTTGTTACAAGCCTTCATAAACTTATCCAACGACACCGGTTTCACTAAATAATCCAGTACATCCAATGCAAAGCCATCAAGCGCATACTGTTTATAGGCTGTTACCATAATCACCATGGGTTTTTTCACCAAGCTTTTCACAAACTCCAGTCCTGTAAGTCCAGGCATTTGAATATCGATAAAAATAAGGTCAACGGGCTGTTCCTGTATAATTTGGTTGGCCACAAGCGCATTGTCGCAACTAGCCACTAATTGCAAGAAAGGGATTTTGCTAATGTTATCCATCAACAACTGTAAAGCCAAGGGCTCGTCATCAATTGCTATACACCTGATCATTTGGCCAATTTTAAAGTTAAATCTACGGTAAACCAACCGTCGTTACGTTCAATATTTAAAGTATGTTGGTTACCGTACAATAAGTTTAACCTACGGCTCACGTTGGAAAGTCCAATACCCGAAGCATTATCCTTTGTCTCATTAGCAGCGGGATCAAACCTATTTTTCACCTTAAACACCAAACAATGGTCTTGCACATTTAAATCTATGATGATTTGGGGAGCTTCAATTAAACCAACACCATGTTTAAAAGCATTTTCTATAAACGGAATAAGCAACATGGGTTCTATTTCCAAGGTATTGTCATGAATCTCAAAGTTAGTTTCAATAGGTACCTTTTGCCCAAAACGTTGTTTCTGTAAATCAATATAAGCCTGTAAATATTCGATCTCTGTTAATAATGATACTTTTTCCTCATCCGTTTCATAAAGCATGTATTGCATTAAGCCCGATAGTTTAATCACCGTAGGTTCCAATTCATTACTTTTTAAACGCACCAAGGCAACAATATTATTGAGCACGTTAAAAATGAAATGCGGACTAATTTGCGAACGCAGGAACGAAACTTCCGTTTTCATATTTTCCTGTTCCCTTTGTAATGTTCTTCTTTCCTCCGTATTCCTATCAGAAATCATGGTGAAGGCAATACTTGCGGCAAAAGTGAGCAGAAAAGAAGGTGCAATGGCCCAAACTGCCCTTACCGTACTAAAGTAAATATCGGGAATCAAGCCCCTAAACATGATGGAATGAACAATGATGGAGAATAAAAAGCACAAAGCAACACTGGTGATATACAGTCCGTACTTTTTGGTATAAAAAAACTTCGGCATCAACAACTGGCTGTTCACATAAAAACAAACAATCCAAAGCAAATAGCTTAACAAGTTTAATTTTGCAAACTGATACTCCTCTATAGAAGTAAGCATATGTGGTGGTCTACCCTTATTTAAATTAACAACATAGGGCAATATGATCAAAATGGTCCAAACCAAAATATGCAAGATGGCTTTAGACCATTTCCCAGAAATTTTTAATCTCATGCTTTGTTCTTCAACACGTTTCATGACTAAGATAAGATTTTAGGTCAACTACTCATATCTCAAAGCGTCAATTGGATCAAGATTAGAAGCTTTTTTGGCAGGATAATAACCAAAGAAAACACCCGTGATGGCACACACCACAAAAGAAATCACAATAGAAGATTCGGCAATTAGAATTGGCCACTTGAGTAAAAATGAAACCAAATAAGCTGCGCTAACGCCTAAAATAACACCCAGTATCCCTCCCGTAATACTAATGAGAATAGCTTCTATCAAAAACTGCATCAATACATCCCTACCTCTGGCACCAATAGACATCCTTAACCCTATTTCTCGGGTACGTTCAGTAACGGAAACATACATGATATTCATGATCCCAATACCTCCAATAAATAATGATATGCCTGCAATTGCCGTTAACAATACCGTTAACATACTACTGGTAGCGCTAATGGTACTGATCAGCTCTGCTTGGGTACGCACTTGAAAGTCATCATTTTGGTTTGCCAACAAGCGATGGCTTTGTCTGATGGCATCGCTAATTTCGGTAGTTGCCGCATCACTTTGACTTTCCGAAACCGCAGATGCGTAAATACTTTGCAGGTAATTGGTTGCTGTAATGCGTTTTTGAACGGTAGTATAGGGTGCTAAAATAATATCATCCTGGTCCTGTCCAAAATTACTTTGTCCCTTAGGTTCAAGTACCCCTATTACTTGAAATGGGATGTTTTTAAAACGAATGATTTGGCCGATAGGATTGCTGCCATCAGGGAATAAATTAGTGATCACCGTTTGCCCTAATAAACATACTTTGGCAAAACTTCTTACGTCGCGATCGGAGAACAAAATACCATCTTTCAATTTCAACTGGCGGATTTGCAAATAGTCAGGACTTACGCCCGTAATGGTGGTAGGCCAGTTATAACCACCTTTAATAGCCTGTCCATTAGTAGAAACCACTGGAGATAAACCATTGATATTTTTTGATTTCAACCTTTCAATAGCAGTAATATCTTCCAATTTTAGGGTTTGGATACTACTTCCCTGTAACCTTACCCCGCCAGGCTCATTACTTTGCGGCATAATGGTAATCATGTTTGAGCCCATGCCTGATAACGAAGAACGAATGCTTTGCTTAGAGCCTTCGCCTATGGCCATCATGGCAATTACCGCCGCCACGCCAATAATAATGCCCAACATGGTCAAAAAAGCTCTTAACTTATTCCTTTTTAAAGCCTTTAAGGCAATTTTGATAAGATTTAAAATAGCCATGATCCTTTGTTTTAATAATCGTCCGCTTCTGGTAAACTTGCTAAGGCCTCTTTTGCCGAACGCTGGTTTTCGTTAATGGTATCTTTCTGTATTTTGCCATCTCTCAACATAATGGTCCTTGAGCTAAATGCGGCAATGTCTGGCTCGTGGGTAACAAAAACAATGGTTTTACCCTGCCCATTCAGTTCCTGCATTAAGGCCATAATTTCGTACGACGTGCGGGTGTCCAAATTACCAGTGGCCTCATCTGCCAAAATCATTACAGGCTGATTAACCAAAGCTCTTGCAATGGCCACACGCTGCTGTTGTCCGCCCGAAAGCTGACTGGGAGTATGATCAAATCTTTCTGCCAGCTTTACTGCTTCCAGCGACCGGATTGCCCTTTCTTTTCGTTCTCCTGCAGAAATCTCCTTATTATAAAACAGTGGAAGCTCAACATTTTCAAGGGCCGATGTTCGCGGTAATAAATTATAAGCCTGAAAAACAAAGCCAATTTTGTGGTTTCTTAACCCCGCCAGTTCATCTTTATTCAAACTTTTCACATCCACGCCATCCAAATAATAAGTGCCTTCGGTAGGTTTATCCAAACAACCTAAAATATTCAGCAACGTAGTTTTGCCCGAACCGCTACTGCCCATAATGGTGACAAACTCCCCCGCCTTGATATCAAAGCTGATTCCTTTAAGCGCCCTAACGTTTTGATCGCCCATCACAAACTCACGTCTTAAATCTTTAATATCTAAAATCTTCTTTTCCATTATCTCCTCCTATTTGTTGGACGTTTTGGCATAAATGGACTTGCTGGATTTTGACTGGCTGCTTCTTTTTTACCCATCACCTGCGAACCCGTCACCACTTCATCGGCCTTGCTCAAACCTTCTAAAACCTGTACCTGCGTATTGTCATTAATGCCAATCTTAATTTTTCGTTGTTCCAACTCTTTTGGACTTCTTTGTACCCAAACCAAAGCTTCATCCGCATTCAATTTGTGATTAGGCAGTTTCTTGATCTGGAACTTTTGGTTCAAGGTAGAATCGGGCGAATACTTGATGGCCTTTACAGGAATCAACAAGGCGTCATTTACTTCTTTGGTGTAAATAGTGATGTTAGCTGTCATGCCCGGTTTCAACTTATTATCTTCATTAGAAGTTTTGATGATGGTGGTATAAGTCACCACATTTGAAGCCGTAGTTGGGTGTAACCTGATATCACTGATGGTACCATTAAAGGTATTATCCAGATAAGCATCCACCGTAAACGATGCCCGCTCTCCCACTGCCACATTACCTACATCGGCTTCATCAACAGAAGCCTCCACTTGCATTTTGGTCAAATCTTTGGCAATACTAAATAACGTTGGCGTATTAAAACTGGCCGCCACAGTGGTTCCCTCACTTACACTTCTAGAAAGTACTGTTCCGTCAATGGGTGAGTAAATACTCGCAAATTCCAAATTTCTTTGGGCCGAAGCCAACTGTGCCTTGATACTCCCCACAGAAGCCTTTGCCGAATTAAAGGTATAAAGCGCATTATCGTAATCTGCTTTACTGATAGCACCTACCTTGAAAAGATTGCCTTGACGATCAAAATTACCTTGTTGATAAACCAAAGCGCTCTGTGCGTTTAACAAATTCGCTTTGTATTGATTAACCGTTGCTTCAAACAATGATTTATCCAATTCCGCCAATAATTGACCTTTTTTAACTTTAGAATTAAAATCGGCATAAAGTTTTTTAACCGTACCCGATACTTGTGTACCTACCGCCACGGTATCTACTGGCTGCACTTTGCCAGTTGCCGTTACATTTAGGGAAATATAGCCTGTTTTTGGCTTTTCGGTGCTTACCACCACTACTTGTTCATTTTTTCGAAATACAAAAAACCACACTGCAAATGCCGCTATCGCTATTGCAACAATGATCCATATCGTTTTCTTTTTCATAATCTTATGATTTAAAGCGGTTTGAAAGTATATTAATTTGTGATGGGCTCGCCGATGTAGAAATTGTAAATCTTGGTATATAGGTTAGCCGTATATTTTGCTTGTACAAAAGCCTGCATCGCCTGCACGTACAAGTTTTTTTGCTGTAAATTCTCTACAATGTTATTGGTACCCTGCGCCAATGCCGCGTTTGAAATACGCAACGCCTCTCCTGTGTAAACAAACTGCTCCTTTGCCGCTTCATATTGGCTATTGGCATTTTTAACATTAATGTAGGCCCTTTCAATACTTTGTGTCAAAGTAGTTTTGGTATCCAGCAAGGATAACCTGGCCTGCTCAATTCCTATATTGGCTTTGGCAACATTGGTTCTGGTTACCTTTCTATCAAAAATCGGAATGGCTAAGGTTAATCCCACGTTTTGATAAAACCCATTATTGAATTGGTATCCGAAATTGCCGCTGTTTACACTATTGTATCCCGTATGCAAAGCACCATCTAAACTCAAAGTAGGTTTTAGGGTAGATTTAGCCTTTTCCAACTCAACACTTTGCAATTGAACACTCAACTCTCCAGCTTTTACCTCTGGACGTATGCTCAGTGCTTTTTCCTGCGCCGTATTCAAATTATCTACTATGTTTACATTGCTCACGGTATCTACCGTATTCACTTCAAAAGGCGTCGAAGTTGGTATTTGAAGCAACTGCTTTAAGGTCAGTATATTTTGCTGTAAGGTATTTTCGGCGGTTACCAAGGTATATTTATCACTGGCATAAGTAGCTTGCAATTGCAACAAATCCTTTTTGGCGATGGTACCAAATTTCAATTGGGCAGTGGCCCTATCCACTTGCGCCTTACTGGTATTCATTAAATCCTGTAAGTAAGTGATGTTCTCCTTAGCCAACAGAACGTTTAAATAAGCTTGAGTAATGGAAATGGTCACATCATTTTCGGCAGCCGATACCGATAGATTTGCGACCTGATAACTTAAGTTTTTTGATTTAATATCATTTTTCAAATAACTACCATTATACAGCACCAAATCTGAATTAAGCCCTACACCTGTAGAATTTTGCAAGCCTGTTTTATAGTTGGTAAGTGCTTGCGAGGCACTACCTGTTAAATTTGGCAATGTTGCCGCCTTAGCAGCAATCAAACTCTGCTCGGCCACACCAGCACTAAGTTTCAAATTATTGATATTGATGTTCTTTTCCTTAGCATAAGCAATGCAAGCTTTCAAATCCCAAACTTTGGGCATCTCCTGTGCCGAGGCTATCAAACCAGTACCGAATATCAAGATGGCTAAAATGTATCTCACTTGCTTTATCATAGCGGTAATTATTTATGGATAAGATCGATAGCCAAAAATAGACCCAAAAAAAATCCACTTTTTACATTTGAGACGTGTACCAGCTTTTGTTAGACCAAGTGGCTCAGAAATGAGACAACGCTGCTATTTATACATTAGGTTTTACCATTTAGATGATACATCTTTGCGGTAAAATTTGGACATTCTTCATGGAAAAAATTAAAAATATTATCTTCGATTACGGCAATGTGATCTTTGCCATTGACTTCTTAAGAACCCAAAATGCACTTTCACAATTAGGTATCCCCAACGTGGCAGAGTTCTTTGCACACAAGGGCCATAACCAATTATTTGATGATTTTGAAACAGGAAGCATTACCCCCGCCCAATTTAGGGATGGCATTAGAAAAGTAGCCGAAAAATTAGAACTTACCGACCAACAAATAGACGATGCTTGGAACAGCTTGTTAATTGGCGTATCGGGCAATAACCACGACGTACTGTTAGAAGTAAAAGATAAATACCGCACCTTTTTGTTAAGCAACAACAATAAAATCCACTACGATTGGATCATTGCCTACCTGCAAAAAGACTTTGGCTTTAACAATTACGACGATTTCTTTGAAAGGGCTTACTTTTCACAAGATACCACTATGCGTAAACCCAATCCCGCCATATTTGAAATGGTATTGAAAGAAAATAACCTCGTAGCTGAAGAAACCTTATTCATCGACGATAGTCCACAACATATTGAAGGTGCCAAAAAAGCAGGTTTAAACACCTTGCTCATGAACGTACATCCAGAGCATTTGCGTGATTTCTTGGTGAACCATCACATTTTATAGCACCATATCGGTAGGGAACATCTGTTAGATGTTCCCTACCGCTCTTTCCATCAAAGCACTTCCTGCTTCTTCTGTGTCTCTTGCGCTACTCCTTCCTTGAAATTACAGACTTAACCTAAAAATCATATACAAGAGGGTTATATTTGAGCAATATTTACTAACTTAACCATAAAACCAAGTTAAATGGAAGCCAAAAAGTACAAATCATTACAAGAGTTTTACCCCTTTTACCTTAGCGAACACCAAAATACCACCAGTCGTATCTTACATTTTATCGGTACAGGATTGGTTGTTCTTTCGCTAATTACGGGTGTTCTTTTCCATGATTGGCGCTTTTTGTTGGTCATTCCCTTTTTGGGCTATGGCTTTGCATGGGTAGGTCATTTCTTTTTTGAAAAGAACAAACCTGCCACCTTTCAGTACCCTGGTTATAGTTTGGCTAGCGATTTCATGCTATTTTGGGATTTGCTTAGCGGAAAACAAAATTTTAAGGTGAAATAGCTTTTACCTATTAGCCCATAGATAAAAGCACTTTGACAGGGTAAGACCATAACCCTACCTTTATCATTATTCAAAAAGGTATGGACATGGCAAACAAAACAAACAGCGAAATGTCTTTTCAATGGCGGCAATAAGCCATTGGAAAATACCAATACATCATTAACAAAAATTGATTAAGCATGGAAAACAAAGGTTCAGACATCAGCAAATGCCCATTTCACAACGGCAGCATGAAAAGTAACGTTGGCGGCAGCGGCACCCGAAACCGCGACTGGTGGCCAAAACAGCTCAAACTCAACATCCTCCGTCAGTACTCTTCCCTATCCAACCCAATGGATGAGAAATTTAACTACGCAGAAGCTTTTAAAAGCCTCGACTATCAAGCTTTAAAGAACGATTTGCATGCGCTCATGACCGATTCGCAAGATTGGTGGCCTGCTGATTTTGGTCATTATGGTGGTTTATTTATCCGTATGGCTTGGCACAGTGCAGGCACCTATCGCGTAGGCGATGGTCGTGGAGGTGCTGGACAGGGGCAACAACGTTTTGCACCTTTGAATAGCTGGCCCGATAACGTGAGCTTGGATAAAGCCCGTCGTTTACTTTGGCCTATTAAACAAAAATATGGTCGTGCCATCTCATGGGCCGATTTAATGATCTTAACAGGAAACGTAGCCTTAGAATCAATGGGCTTTAAAACCTTTGGTTTTGCTGGAGGTCGTGAAGACGTTTGGGAAGCCAGCGAGGATGTATATTGGGGTTCTGAAACCACTTGGCTAGGCAACGAAGACCGTTACGCTCAAGGTCAGGAAGGTGTGGCCGCTCATGGAGTGGTTTCTTCTGACGAGGATGCCGATGGACAAAAACATTCGAGAGATTTGGAAAAACCATTAGCTGCTGCACATATGGGCTTAATTTATGTGAACCCAGAAGGACCTGACGGCAACCCTGATCCTATTGCCGCTGCCAGAGATATCCGTGATACTTTTGGCCGCATGGCGATGGATGATGAAGAAACAGTCGCTTTAATTGCAGGTGGACACACTTTTGGCAAAACCCACGGTGCATCTACCTCAGTCCATGTAGGTAAAGAACCTGAAGCTGCTGGATTGGAATTACAAGGTTTTGGATGGCAAAACAACTATAATACAGGTAAAGGTGCTGATGCCATTACCAGTGGATTGGAAGTAACTTGGACTACTACCCCAACCCAATGGAGCAATAACTTTTTCGAAAACCTTTTTGCTTTTGAATGGGAGTTGACCAAAAGCCCAGGTGGTGCACACCAATGGGTAGCTAAAACCGATGAAGAAATTATCCCTGACGCTTTTGATCCTTCAAAAAAACATAAGCCTACCATGCTTACCACGGATCTTTCTTTAAGATTAGATCCCGCATATGAGAAAATATCAAGACGCTTTTTGGAAAATCCAGATGCTTTTGCAGATGCTTTTGCCCGTGCTTGGTTTAAATTAACGCACCGTGACATGGGTCCTGTAGCTCGTTATTTAGGCCCTGAAGTTCCAAGTGAAGAATTGATTTGGCAAGACCCTGTACCAGCGGTAGATCATCCATTAGTAGATGAGAACGATTTGGAAAGCTTGAAAGCTAAAATCCTTGCCTCAGGATTAAGTGTTTCGCAATTGGTAGGCACGGCTTGGGCTTCGGCATCTACTTTCCGCGGTGGCGATAAACGTGGCGGCGCTAATGGAGCCCGTATTCGTTTGGCACCTCAACGTTATTGGAAAGCCAACAATCCTACGCAGTTAGACAAAGTGCTGAGTGCTTTAGAGAATATCCAAAAGGAATTTAATGGTGCACAAAGCAATGGCAAAAAGGTTTCATTGGCCGATTTAATTGTACTTGCAGGTAACGCTGCCATTGAAAAAGCCGCTAAAGATGCTGGACAAAACGTAAAAGTACCTTTCGCTGCTGGACGTACCGATGCTAGTCAAGAAAAAACAGATGTAGAATCATTTGGTTATCTAGAGCCTATTGCCGATGGTTTCCGTAACTATAAAAAAGGACGTACCATCGCTTCTACAGAGGAATTACTGATCGACAAAGCACAATTATTGACCCTTACCGCACCAGAAATGACGGTTTTATTGGGTGGTCTACGTGCCCTTAATGCCAATTATGATGGGGCTAGCCATGGCGTGTTAACCAGTCGCCCTGAACAGCTAAGCAATGATTTCTTTGCGAACCTGTTGGATATGCGTACAGCATGGAAAGCCACTAGCGAGGACAAAGAACTATACGAAGGTTACGACCGTAGCTCTGGACAAACCAAATGGACTGCTACCCGTGCCGATCTGGTTTTTGGGTCTAACGCCGAACTCCGTGCCATTGCGGAAGTTTACGCCAGCAAAGATGCACAAGGAAAATTTGTAAACGACTTTGTAGCCGTATGGAATAAGGTAATGAACTTAGATCGTTTTGATTTAGCTTAAACCTTCCAAAAAATAGTCATCATCCCTAGTCCAGTTTTTTTTAAAAAAGCAGGGCTAGGGATTTTTGGTTAATTACTTATACCTCCCCCTACCCCCTCCAAAGGGGGATATGGGTACTGCACTCCCTTTACGTCATCTCGAACAGCCTGCTCCGACTAATTCGGAGAGAAACGAGGAGAGATCTAACAACTAATTATTTTATAAACGGACCTTAAATAAATGTCTTTAAACCCAAAGCAAACGACCTAACAATTTGCTAGATCTCTCCTTGCTCTCGAGATGACGGTGTATGGAATGCCAAGAAGCTTTTTCAAAATACTGTAAGAAATCATAAGATAGATTAACCCTCTCTGCCTTTCAGGCATCTCTCCCTGTTAAGGAGAGAGATGCAATGATTAAAGCACTAGCAACCTCACTTCTTCCCCCATACTTACTGCACTCCCTTTACATCATCTCGAACAGTCTGCTCCGACTATTCGGAGAGGAACGAGGAGAGATCTAACGACTAAATAGACTAATTCTCTTCTTAGACCTAACAATTTGCTAGATCTCTCCTATCGTCGAGATGACGACCAGCGAAACACAAAGTCCTTTAATTGTAACAATCTCCTCGAAATTTGCTTTTCACCAATAACAAACCCATATTTGTTGTTATGTGCAAAATGATAGCATCTGTGGTTACCCATACTTTCTTTACGAAGAAGGAGGCTACCCCTATGCCTTTTGCTAATCCCACAAAGCGAAATTTCTGCATGCTCTCAAATCCTGCATTGCTTAACCAAAGTAAGGATTTTATTAACTAAACCCCGATTTCTAATTCTTTCTTAGCGATTTCGGGGGATAACCATCTCTAAAAATATTTTTTATGCCTTTCTCATTCGAGAGGGCTTACTTATTCATTTAAACTTATTTAAAATGGAAACAAAATCAATTTTATTATCCAAAAGCGACTACAAATTTTTAAGCGAACATTTGGAAAAAGCAGTAATGAGCGACTACAACAAATCTCGCCTCAAACAAGAAATTAAAAATGCCAAAATCTTCGACGATAGCGAACTGCCTACCGATGTCGTTTCACTATATACCGAAACACAAATTGAAAGCACCGAAAACAGTCAACAATTTGTCTTTAAACTAGTTTTACCCAAAGATGCCAATATAAAACAGCAAAAAGTATCTATATTTGCACCCATTAGCAT
>NZ_JAELTX010000786.1 GCF_016429065.1 Pedobacter sp. ASV17 | reverse complement strand
CGCCGTGCTCTGGTGAGAGAATACGGGGCAAGTATTGAGCGGCCCACAGAACTGTAGTCTTATAGTTTAAAATAGCAGTCCAAGTTGTCAGCTCAAAGCAATTTGGCGCAGTGGAAGCGCGGTATGTGGTGTCTCACCGTACCCAATCAAAACCAAGATGCTAACTACCCACAGCCGGGCTCATAACCCGGAGGGTACGTCTCAACCTAGGACACTAGCCGCAAGGTTCCCCACTAACATCAATTAGTCGCACGATCGAAACGTGCAATTGCTAAATTTTTTTGACTTTTTTTCTTCTTTTTTTGATAAGCTCTTCTGCATAGAATGAGTACATCAAACCTTATTCACTATACAGATAGACCTGTATTTTTGTAGGTTAGCCATCTTGGC
>NZ_JAELTX010000785.1 GCF_016429065.1 Pedobacter sp. ASV17 | reverse complement strand
ACCCAACCTGATGACGATGATGAGGAGGATGACGAGAAGTCTGCGCCAGTGGTTGCAAAGATGTAATCTAGACGCTTTCCATTCGGACACGGCGTGTCTGCGGCTACGGGGCATGCATCGCCGTTTGCGAGGCGGCGCTGCTTCTCCTTGTTCCAGCGCCAGGTGTTGTACTCGCCGTCGCTGGTTGCGCCGTTGGTGAGAATGTTGTGCTCGGCGGTTGGGATGGGGAGGTTCCGGGCTGCTTGGGACGGGTGGTGGGCTGGGCCGAGGGAGCTGGAGGGGAAGAGCTCGAGCCAGATGTCGCGGAGGGGCGTGTGGGCGGTTATGAGGCGGTGGTGTGGACTGAGGGGGAGCATGTTGTAGTCGCCTAGGGCGAGGACGAGGCTGGTG
>NZ_JAELTX010000784.1 GCF_016429065.1 Pedobacter sp. ASV17 | reverse complement strand
AAACAATGGTGAATCCAACCGACAAAGCCCACTCCCAGCTGATTCCCATGTGCTTGAAGAAGTCGGTGTTGAGGTAGGGAATGTAGACTACCGGGACCACAGACAAGGCTCCAATAATAACAGACCAGAATAGGAAGCGGTTGCTGTAAACATCCTTGAAGAAGGGAAATCTGCTGTCATCATCGGGGTTGAGACGGAACATGGAGCGGCGCAAGCTCTTAAACTCCCAGGCAGAAATGAGAATCAACCAGGTTAGCTCCGCAAAGGTAGCAGCTCGAGCTTTGAAAACGGGCTCGCAGCCTTTTGAGAACTTTGTATTGCAGTCCTCGCCAAGGTCGCCATCGTAGGCGCCATAGATGATGATGCAGAAGGTGCACATGGTGCAGACAC
>NZ_JAELTX010000783.1 GCF_016429065.1 Pedobacter sp. ASV17 | reverse complement strand
TCTGTAGTCGGAGCAGTACCATCAGTCTCGCCCATAGTCGGCGCGCCGCCGAAATCTACAAATAGCCCACGGGCCCGATCCTCGGTATTCTGGTCAATAGCACGAGCCGCACCAGGTCGCGTGTCACCTCCATGGCCGCACGCAACTGCAAGGGCTGTGGATATCGTCTCGACACGACCGTAGAGGCCTGCCAAGCGTCTGCATAGCGCCTCCAAAGCCTCATCACCAGGCGCGTCGCGAATGGCGGCAGCAAAGTTATCAACAAGTCTGCGCCGACGAATAACATGGACTCCCGTATTCGTCAGAATGGCAATTTCGGTCGGCCGCTCATCAAACTGCGCTGCCAACTCGTTTCCAAAGCTGTCGGATGTGCAAAAGCCGCAAACGGGT
>NZ_JAELTX010000782.1 GCF_016429065.1 Pedobacter sp. ASV17 | reverse complement strand
CCTTAGAACAGTCTTTGTTTACCATGACTGGATCCATCCAAGCATCTGACAAGTGACAAGAGCACTTTTCATCCTCCAAAGGAGCATGGCCCAATCCTTCCCAAACTATTATCAAGCCATCCTTCTTCTGCCAAACCAAATCAATTCTATGTACCCAAACCCCTCATTTGTCCTCTTACTTCTCCCAGGATTTCCATTCCCAAATCTTCGTATCCCAAAGAATCTGTTCTCCAATTGTTACATACGCACCAAGCAAAATATTATCTCCACCTCGACAGAATTATTCCCCCAAAAACATGTGTCTCCAATTGCTTTTCGTGTTCGCTGCAAGCAGGCCGATGCCGAGAAACACAAAAACTTCTTACTGTGGTGCAAGCGCACGAGCAAGTAT
>NZ_JAELTX010000781.1 GCF_016429065.1 Pedobacter sp. ASV17 | reverse complement strand
ATGGCGGTGTGCTGGTTGGCAGCTGATAAACGGAAGGGCATGTGAGCGCTGTAGTGCGTAGCCGTCGCATTGTCGACCTGTTGCTTGGCAACGCTTGCATGATGGTCTCGATTCATCACATTTGAGACGTCGCGATCTGTAGTCCTCGTGCGGATGAGATTAACACGAGGTAACGGGAATAAAGGGCGTGAAGAATCGCCGCGCTGCATACCGGAGCCAAACTTACCGGCAAGTACCGCAGCCGGTTTTGGTCTTTGGTGCCCAGGCTCGTTTCCGTTGCGCGATCGTAGGAGCTGTGCTCGTATTGCTGGGTGTTGATGGGACCATACTTCTTGAGCCCAGAGTAGAATACTGCAGCAAGTAATCAGACTGCTGCAGCTCTACGTAGCGC
>NZ_JAELTX010000780.1 GCF_016429065.1 Pedobacter sp. ASV17 | reverse complement strand
ATTTTTTGCTTCACAGCATATATACACTTATTACGACAAGCCAAGGCAAACTCACTGCCATCTATCCTGCACTGCTAGCCGTGATTAATAATGTTGGGCCACACATTGAAGGGATTGGCGCCTCGGCTAGCTCTCAGCTTATGCACTTGTTTAGCCTCATGTCATCGCCATCGTTCCTTCTGGCGAATGAGACAAACCATACGCTATTACATTCGTTGCTAGAGTCGATAAATTCTATCATTGAGCACAAATATAAGCAGAACCCGAATCTTGTGGTGGCTGTTTTGAAGACCAGGAAGCGAGTAGAGAGTCTACGCAAGTTCACGCTGGAAAGTGGCTTGGAGGAGATTGAGCGAAGAAAACGAAGACACAAGGATGCAGGGGGCAGTAG
>NZ_JAELTX010000779.1 GCF_016429065.1 Pedobacter sp. ASV17 | reverse complement strand
CCCCCCCCCCCCCCCCCCCCCCCCCCCCC
Organism: Pedobacter sp. ASV17; assembly: GCF_016429065.1. Classification (GTDB taxonomy): domain Bacteria; phylum Bacteroidota; class Bacteroidia; order Sphingobacteriales; family Sphingobacteriaceae; genus Pedobacter. The sequence goes on along the minus strand of NZ_JAELTX010000779.1, from coordinate 362 downwards.
CCCCCCCCCCCCCCCCCCCCCCCCCCCCCCCCCCTTTTTCATGATCCCGCCACCCCCTACATCTACACACCGGCTCAGTCGTCGGCAGCGCCCCCCCCCCCCCCCCCCCCCCCCCCAAAGGACCAGTTGGCGACTGGACTGGGAAAAAAAAAGGTGGTGAAATGTGCCCAATTGGTCTGGGCCCTTCCTCCACCAGCCGCACGCTACTATGTAGGTACCTACCTGTCTCTTATACACATCTCCGAGCCCACGAGACGAATTACAATATCTCGTATGCAGTCTTATGCTTGAAAAGAGGGGGGGGGGGGGGGGGGGGGGGGGGGGGGGGGGGGGGGGGGGGGGGGGGGGGGAGAGGAGGGGGG
>NZ_JAELTX010000778.1 GCF_016429065.1 Pedobacter sp. ASV17 | reverse complement strand
GACTCATCCAGCCGGGAGGCGACAATGAACTTCCAACTTGTCATTTCCGGGCAGCACCCGGCGCGGCGACGCCACGGTCTGCACCAGACGTAAAGAAAAGTTCGCCACCTGACTTGTACAATACTATTCAGGGTCATAAATTCTTTAGGCAGCAACTCGACCGTTACTCGTAATCAGGCGTGTGGGAAATCGGATGCTGTCATCCCCGAGTGCGACTCTGCATACTCGCTCGTATGGTAGCCTTGGTGGCGTTTTGCTGTAATCACTCGTATGACTTGTTTCCCGTCAGCCCGATTACGCACAAAAGCTGGTGAGGCTACAATTTCCTACATCCGAAATTCCTTGTGTATGTATGACTAGCAGTTCTTTCGTCGTCCATCGCGGACCATCC
>NZ_JAELTX010000081.1 GCF_016429065.1 Pedobacter sp. ASV17 | reverse complement strand
GTTTATGGGATCGTATGCAATTTTTGCTCATTTTGTAACCAAGTGGTCGTATAACGAAGATTTAACTGGAGGATTAACTTCTTACAACAAAAGTTTCAAATACTCTTGTATCTTCTTGGTAATCTACGGATTTACTACACCGATCTTTGCTTTCGATAACATCATGTCATTAGAAGCACACTGGTTCTCAACCATGTTCGGTTGGTATAACTTCGCTTCAATGTGGGTAAGTACTTTGGCTATCATCGCTATCGTAATTATCTTATTGAGAAAAGCAGGATACATGAGCTGGGTAAACAATAGCCATCTACACAATTTAGGTCAGTTTATCTTCGGTTTCTCTATCTTCTGGACTTACGTTTGGTTTGCTCAATTCTTATTGATCTACTATGCAAACATGTCGGAAGAGACTGTTTATTTCTACAAACGTTTCAATAGCTACGAGTTTTGGTTTTACCTTAACTTAGTGTTAAACTTCTTGTCTCCTCTATTATTGTTAATGGACCGTGATAACAAGAGAAGTGAAAATATCCTATTAGTGGTTTCTATTATTGTAGTATGTGGCCACTGGGTAGATTACTACCAAATGATTATGCCAGGTGTATTTGAGTTTGGTGCAAAGAGTGGTAGTGGCTTCGGTATTTTAGAAATTGGTATCACACTTGGCTTTGTTGGCTTATTTACTTACACTGTGTTAAGTGCATTAAGCAAAAAACCTTTGGTGGCAAAAAACCATCCACTTTTACAAGAGAGTTTAAACCACCACCTATAATAAAAAATACGGTTTACAATAAATAATATAACTACGGTACATCGTACTACTTTTAAAGAAAATGAGTTTAAGAAAATTAATCGTTAATAAAACAATGGCAGCGTTAACAGTATTATTTACTGTTTTCTCAAGCGCTAATGCCTTTGCTCAAGAAGCAGCTGCAGCCGCTACGGCTAAACCTGTAGACATGGGTCCGGTACATCAAAATGCATTATTTTATGTACTATTGTTCTTGCTTCTATGTTTATTCATTGCAATTGTAGGTAAAGCATTAAAAGTATATGAATTAACCCGCGAAACGCAAGGTAAGCCAGAAGGAATCAACTGGAACACTGTAAACGCTGTAATATTTGCTCTATTCTTAGTTGTAGGTCTATACGGTGTATATTGGGAATATACAGTGCACGGTACAATGATCACTCATATGCACGAAGCGGCATCTGAGCACGGTCAACGTATTGATGAGATGTTTAAACTAACATTGATCATTACCACTATCGTATTTATCCTTACGCACATTGTTCTTTTTGCATTCGCTTATTTCTACAGAGCTTCTGATAAGAGAAAAGCTTATTACTACCCTCATAACAATACCATTGAGAAAATTTGGACAATCGTTCCTGCTTTGGTATTAACCTTATTGGTATTGAAAGGCTTCTTGACTTGGAGATCTATTTTCTACAAAGTAGAAGATCCTAAAAACAGAGCCATTAACATCGAGGTCACTTCATCTCAGTTCTTATGGGAAATTCGTTATCCAGGAACTGATGCGATTGTAGGTAAGAAAAACTATAAGTTGATTACCGCTATCAATAGCTTAGGTATCGATTTTACAGATAAAAACAGTTTAGACGATTTAACGGCTGACGAAATTGTAATTCCTGTAAACAAGCCAGTTCGTTTTATCTTGACTAGTAAAGATGTTATTCACAGTTTTTACATGCCTCATTTCAGGGTACAATTAAACACTGTACCGGGTATGACCTCATACTTTGAGTTTACACCTACCATTACTACTGAGGATATGAAAACTAAGCTTAATAATCCTAAATTCAACTACATTTTATTGTGTGCCAAAATTTGTGGAGCCAACCACTTTAACATGCAGAAAAATGTAAGGGTTGTAAGTGAAAAGGAATATCAAGAGTGGTTGACTAAACAAACACCTTATTTAACCAACGACTTAAGAAAGGCATTTAATTTACCAGTTCCAGTAGAGGCAGCTGCTCCAGCAGCTAAAGAAGCTCCTGCTGATACTGCAGCAACCGCTGCTAAGGTAGCATTAGATGTAAAGAACCAATTAGCTTTAAAAAAATAATAATACTGGAAAAACCTTATTATGTCAACAATATCATTACACGATACACACCACGACGATCATGGACATGGCCATCACCATGAAACGTTCTTAACTAAATACGTATTTAGTCAAGATCACAAAATGATTGCCAAGCAGTTTTTAATAACTGGTATCATCATGGCAGTTATAGCAATGCTCCTATCTATTTTATTTAGGATTCAATTAGCTTGGCCAGATAAAACTTTTCCATTATTAGAAACATTTTTAGGTAAATGGGCTGAAGGTGGAAGAATAAAGCCAGATTTTTTCTTGGCATTGGTAACCATTCACGGTACCATCATGGTATTCTTTGTATTAACTGCTGGTTTAAGTGGTACTTTTAGTAACCTTTTAATCCCTTTGCAGATTGGTGCTAGAGATATGGCTTCACCATTTTTGAACATGCTTTCTTACTGGTTCTTCCTAACAGCGTGTTTAGTGATGATGGGTTCTTTCTTTACGCAAACGGGACCTGCAAGTGCTGGTTGGACAGTTTATCCACCGCTCTCGGCAGTACCTAAAGCAATGCCAGGTTCGCAAATTGGTATGACCTTGTGGTTAATCAGTATGGTTCTTTTCGTAGCATCATCTTTAATGGGTGGTATCAACTATGTAAGTACCATCTTAAACATGCGTACAAAAGGAATGGACCTTTGGAAAATGCCTTTAACCATTTGGGCTTTGTTCCTAACAGCGGTGCTAGGTATTTTATCGTTCCCTGTATTGGTAGCGGGTGTGGTACTTTTAGTATTCGACCGTAGCTTTGGTACAAGTTTCTATTTATCAGATTTAGTATTTGGTACTCAGATTTTACCTAACGAAGGTGGTTCTCCAATTTTGTGGCAACACTTATTCTGGTTCCTAGGCCACCCTGAGGTATATATCGTAATCATGCCTGCTTTGGGTATTTCTTCAGAGATCATCTCTGTAAATGCTAGAAAGCCGATCTTCGGTTACCACGCGATGGTTTATTCATTAATGGGTATTACCATTCTATCATTCATCGTTTGGGGTCACCACATGTTTGTAACTGGTATGAACCCGCTATTAGGTGGTGTATTTATGATCACTACATTGATCATTGCGGTACCATCAGCGGTAAAAACCTTTAACTACTTAGCTACTTTGTGGAGAGGTAATATCAGATTTACACCAGCAATGTTATTCGCTATCGGTTTGGTATCTTTCTTCATCTCTGGTGGTTTAACTGGTATCTTCTTGGGTAATGCTTCATTAGATATTAACTTACACGATACTTACTTTGTAGTAGCTCACTTCCACTTGGTAATGGGTTCAGCAGCTATTTTCGGGATGTTGGCTGGTGTTTATCACTGGTTCCCTAAAATGTTTGGTAGAATGATGAATCCTAAGTTGGCTTACTTGCACTTCTGGGTAACTTTCATCTGTGCTTACTTGGTATTCTTCCCGCTACACTTTTTAGGTTTAGATGGTGTACCTCGTCGTTACTATGCATTTACTGAGTTTGAGTTCATGAACAAATGGTTAACCGTTAACGTATTTGTAACATGGTCTGCAATTGTTGCAGCATTGGCTCAAGTAGCTTTCTTGTTTAACTTCTTCTATTCAATTTTTAGAGGTAAGAAAGCACCTCAAAACCCATGGGATGCAAATACTTTAGAGTGGACTACTCCAGTAGAGCATTTACACGGAAACTGGCCAGGAGAAATCCCTACAGTATACCGTTGGCCATATGACTATAGCAAACCAGGAGCAGAGAAAGACTTTATTCCTCAAACTGTTCCTTTCTCTCAAACAATGAGCTCTAACTTACCTCATGACTTTGAGGGTAATGAAGAAGCAGAGCGTATACAAAAAGAGTGGGAAGCTACAAATAAGCCAGTGCAAGAATAAGCACTGAGCCGACCTTTGTCTAAAATATGTAATAAGGTATCTGCAAAGTGTTTTAACATTTACAGGTACCTTATTTTTATAAATCTATCACATATTCAATGATTGCTAAATCTGAAAGTAGATTTATTAGAATAAATTTAATAACCATTATTGCCACTTTGGTGGTTATTTTGGCGGGAGGTATTGTTCGTAGTACAGGTTCAGGTATGGGCTGTCCAGACTGGCCTAAATGCTTTGATCAATATATTCCACCCACTTCCGTTAAACAGCTTCCCCCAGATTACGAAACGAAATACGTAGAAGGAAGGAAAAAGAAAAACGAGAAGTTTGCCAAATACTTGGAAAGTATGGGCAAGCACCAATTAGCAGACAGTATCAGAAAAGATCAGTCGATATTGGTGCATGAAGAGTTTAATGCCGCAAAAACGTGGACAGAATATGTCAACAGGCTTACGGGTGCAATTCTAGGCATCTTCCTTTTATTAACTGCAATTTTTTCATTTGCATATAAGAAGAAGGCCAAACGAATTATTGTACTCAGCTGGTTGAATATCCTTGTCGTGGGCTATCAAGCTTGGTTGGGTTCCATTGTGGTATCTACCAATTTAACACAGTGGGTGGTAACAGTACATATGCTGTTGGCCTTGGTTATTTTGGGGATTGCCATTTACACCTATAACTATGCTAAACAGCTGCATAAGGAGCCAACGGTAATCATGTACCGTATCATGTGGTTGAAAGGTTTTTTGTTGTTTACCATCGTGATTTCTATCCTACAAATTATTTTAGGAACAGAAGTGAGGGAAGCCGTAGATAGCATTGCAAAGTCGCTTCAATACAGTGGTCGAAATACGTGGGTAGCTAAAATAGGCAGCGTGTTCTCTTATCACAGAGACTTGGCTATTTTGGTGGGCATTAGCAATTTTATTGTTTATAAAATGGTAATTGACCGCTTTAGCGGTAAAGCTTGGCCGTTAATTACAGCCAACTACCTAATGGTCACCTTAATTGTTCAGATTGTTTCTGGATTTTTACTGTCATACTTAGGATTACCACCATATGCGCAGGCCGTACACATTTTGTTTTCGACCATTATGTTTAGTCTGCAATATTATTTGTACTTGTTGGTTTATAGGACGAAGACCTATAAAACCGCTTAAATATTAAAAATTGAAACAGTTTTTTTCAGATTTTTCAAAACTCATAAAATTCCGACTAACGTTCTTGGTGGTATTTTCTGCGTCTGTTACATTTTTAATTGGATCTAAAATTCAGGTAGACCGTGCCATTATTGATGAGATCAACTGGACCAATTGGTTGATTTTGATTATCGGTGGTTTTTTGGTTACTGGAGCCGCAAACTGCTTCAACGAAATTATTGAAGTGGATTTGGATAAGCTCATGACCAGAACCAAAGACAGGCCAATGCCAGCAGGTCGTATGACTACTGGTCAAGGTCTAGTATCGGGCTTGGTAATGGGTATTGCAGGAACTTGGTTGTTGGGCAAACTTAATTTAGAAACAGGCTTGATTTCCGTGTTTTCTATTTTGCTATATGCTTTTGCTTATACACCGTTAAAAAGAAAATCGCCTATTGCTGTTTTTGTAGGGGCTATACCAGGTGCATTGCCACCGCTAATTGGTTATTTGGCGGCTATTGGTCACTCACCTGTAGGTTACGTACCTAGAGATTATCAAATTGCCATCATCCTATTTTTGGTGCAATTTGTATGGCAGTTTCCACACTTTTGGTCTATTGCTTGGGTTTTAGATGAAGATTACAGCAAGGCAGGATTTAGGTTATTGCCAACCAAAAAAAGAGATAAAACGAGTGCCATTTTTACCTTGGCCAGTACATTGATATTAATTCCGGTAAGTTTGTTGCCAACCTTCTACGGTTTTGGTGGCTATTATATTGCTGGCGTTTCTGTAGTGCTAGGCTTATTGTTTAGCTGGTATGCTTATCAGTTGGTGGTGAAAATGGATTTGGCAAGTGCCAGAAAAGTGATGTTCTGTTCATTCTTTTACATCCCTTTGGTACAATTAATTTTATTGTTTGATTTAGTAGTATAAAGATGGTGAGTACAATGCAACAAGAGAACGTAGCGTTCAACTTCAAGCCCAAAAAATTTGTGGTTTGGTTGTTCGTGGTTTCTTCTACCATTATGTTTGGTGGATGGACCAGTTATTACCTTGTTTTTATGGCCTCAAAAGGTAAGGGGCATGGTTTAGTTTTACCAGAAGTTTTTACCTATAGCACTGGGGTGCTAGTGCTTAGCAGTGTATGTTTATTCATGGCTGCAAGAGCTTTAAAAAATGGCGATACAGTGAAACAAAGAATGCTGTTGTGGCTGACTTTTGTTTTAGGGATCGTTTTTGGCGTATTGCAATTTCAAGGCTGGGTGGGGCTTTACCATACTGGAGCAGTATTGGTGAACAACAACGCCGCTATTTCCATGATTTATGTGGTATCAGGTTTTCACTTGTTGCACATTTTGGCAGGTTTGGGATTTGTGATGGCAAGCCTAATAGGCAGTTATAGAAATGTTTCTCCGGAGGTTGCTACCTACCGTCAGGACATTACCTCAATATTTTGGCATTTTATAGATATCTTATGGATATATCTATATGTTTTTTTACTTTTGAACAGTTAATTTTTTAACAAACTATTATACTAATTATTAAATGGATTCATTATCGAAATTAGACCAAGTTAAAACAACCCCATGGGCCGGCGGTCGTTCGCCATGGTCGGTAGAGTATGGTAAAATAATGATGTGGTTTTTCTTGTTGTCGGATGCCTTCACATTCTCATCGTTATTGGTTTATTATGGAGCGCAAAGATTTAGCAAGTTTGCTTGGCCAGATCCGGATTTGGTTTTCCAATCTATCCCAGGTATCGCAAACCACGGTTATCCTTTGGTTTTCGTAGGTATAATGACTTTTATATTGATCATGAGTTCTGTAACCATGGTATTAGCCGTAGAAGCAGGACACAGAGGATCTAAAAAGGAAGTAATTTGGTGGATGGTAGCAACCATCATCGGTGGTTTCATGTTCTTGGGCTGTCAAGCCATTGAGTGGACTCACTTACACCATGAAGGTTTCTGGTGGGGTCAAATCCCTAAAGAGCTAGGGCATTTCTTCGACGGAGAGGTCTCCGCGGTATCTGCACAGCAGTTTGCCAACTTGTTCTTTACCATTACAGGTTTCCACGGTTTCCACGTATTCAGTGGTGTGGTCATCAACATCATCATCTTATGTATGGTTATTAATGGTACTTTCGAAAGACGCGGACATTACCTAATGGTTGAAAAAGTAGGCCTTTACTGGCACTTTGTAGATTTAGTTTGGGTATTTGTATTTACCTTCTTCTATTTGGTTTAATTAGTTTTAAAGAGATTTATTATGTCAGAACATCACACACATACATCAGAAGAGCACGGCCACGAAGAGCACGCCTCATTGTCGAAAGGCAAAATTTGGAAAGTGTTTTTTATCCTTTTGTTCATTACTGTAATTGAGTTTATCATTGCGTTATGGGCAATTCCAGGCGGACATATGTCACAATCGGTTGGTAATTATGTTTACATTTTTCTAACCCTGTTAAAAGCCTTTTACATTGTGGCGTATTTTATGCACCTTAAATACGAGAAATTGGGATTGCAGTTATCGCTAACCGTTTCCTTCGTGTTTATCATTTACTTTATTGTATTGATGCTCATCGAAGGTGGTTATCTTCACGTGCACATGCCAAGGGTATAGATGAAATATAATCATATCAAAAAAATATTAATCCTGGTCACCATATTAGCGGTACCGGGATTTTTATATTATTTACTACAGGACAAAGGTAAGAACCGATACAGACCTTTACCTATTTATGGCCCAAAACAGGTCGCGTCAACCTTCCATTCGGTAAGAGGAAAGCAAATTCCAGATACCATTTATCACCTAGTGGATGATTTTGCATTGACGAACCAAAACGGCGATACGACGACTTTGAAGACATGGAAAGGGAAAGTGGTAGTGCTGAACCTCTTTTATGCGCAGGTGAACTCTGATGGTGCTAAAATTTCGATGAAAGCCATGCAAGGGTTTAATGAGATGTACCAGAATAACCACATGGTACACTTGGCCAGCATCAGTGTAGATAGCAAAGACGATCTTAAAGCAATATCCAATGCCGCTAAAAATCAGAATGCGATAGCGCAAAAATGGGATTTTTTGATAGGGGATACTGCAACCATAAATCAATTGGTGAAACGTTCCCTACTATTGGATGCAGTTGATAACAGCACTCAAAATGAGCGGAAGTTTCTTTACACCAATAAAATTGTACTGTTAGACTCTCAACACCGCATCAGAGGTTTCTACGAAGCCAGCAATCAAGAAGCCTTATCTAAATTAGACGACGAAATTAAAGTACTCATTGCCGAAGAACTGAGAAATATCAAAGACGGCAGATAAAAGAATAAAGCGTAAGGATTAAATAAAGATGGAAAATACATTAGAACAGAAATATAACAAATGGATCGTAGTCCTTTCGGTAGCTATTCCGCTAGTAGTGGCTTTGTTATTTGGTGTTAATTTGAGAAAATTAGGATATGATGTACAACCGTTAGGCTTTTTGCCCCCTATTTATGCCACCATCAACGGCATTACCGCGGTAGTTTTGCTTACAGCAGTTTGGGCCATTAAAAATGGTAAACGTAAGCTACACGAAAACCTGATGAAATTTGCCATTGTACTATCTGTGTTGTTTTTGGCGATGTATGTGGCCTATCACATGACTTCTGATTCTACAAAATTCGGTGGCGAAGGTGCTATCAAATACATTTACTACTTCATTTTGATTACCCACATCTTATTATCTATCATCATCATTCCATTTGTACTCATCACTTACGTGAAAGCTTTGGCACAACGTTTTGATAAACATAAAAAGATAGCAAAGATCGCTTTCCCAATGTGGTTGTATGTAGCCGTTACCGGAGTAGTGGTTTATCTCATGATTTCTCCCTATTACGTTCATTAATTTTTACAGTAATAGTTTTATAAACCTTTTAAAATACGGTAAACTGAATTTTTAACGCTCGATTTTGTAAAAAGTCCGTAGCTTTTTGCTTTAATTCTTATCTTAGAACATAGCAATTCATAATCATTCAGAAGTGTGGGTAAAGGAACTGTAGAAAGTTTGCAACTAATGTTGGATAAAGGCAATAAAAAAGCCTTTACAGATTTCTATAGCCAATATTTTAAGAGACTATTGATTGAAAGCGATAAATATGTAAAGGATATTTACGTGGCCGAAGAAGTAGTACAAGATGTTTTTCTGAAAATATGGGAACGTTCAGACGATCTTACTCAAATCCAATCCATCAAATCTTATTTATACCGTTCAGTCATTAACGCATCCATCAACCATGTGAATAGGCAGCGCAATTTGGAGCAGCATCATCAGAAAATTATGGATGAGTTTACCGAAGACCAGGCCGATCAATTGGATGAAGAGAATGAATTGATTGTACTGTTGTTTGATGAAATTGAAAAGCTTCCTCCAAAGTGTAAGGAAATCTTTAAGATGAATAGATTTGAACGATTGAAATATCGAGAAATTGCCTTGAAGTTGGACGTTTCCGAGAGAACGGTTGAAAATCACATCGCCAATGCACTCAAACTTTTGAGAGAAGCCATGCTCAAAAAAAGAGATAACGAAATAGGCAGTTCTACAAGGTTGTTTCAGCTTTTATTCCTTTTTTAAAAAAAAGTTCATAACTGACTAGGGGTTTTTTGTTGGGTATTTGTCTTAGAGAATACCAAACAAACAGAATGACCAACCAGCCAGAAATACTTGCCTTAATTGCAAAGCATTTGGACTATCCAGATGATTTAGAATGTAAAGCCCAAGTTGACCAATTTCGTAATCAATCCCAAGAAAATGAGGCGTTCTACGTTAGTGTAGAAAAAGTATGGCGTTTGTCTGGTAAAGCATCTCTATTGGCTAATGTAAACAGTAAGCACATAGCAGATAGGTTTGAAAAGCGACTAACCAGTCGAAAACAAAATCTTCCAGCTAAACAAGCTAAGCTTTCTCGTGCTACGGTACTTCTCAGATGGGCAGCCGCTGCAGTGGTTTTACTGGCCCTAGGCTCGGTGATCTATTTATACTCTGGAGGTAAGTCTCTATTTCACAAGCAACGTACTTATGCTTCAGATGCCGCACCCGGAAGTAACAAAGCCATTTTGGTGCTGGCTAATGGTCAAAAAATTTCCTTAAGTGATATCCATAATGGTGATGTAGCCAAAGAAGCAGGCTTGTCTATTACGAAAACTGCGGACGGACAATTGGTGTACAACATTCTTGACGACAAATCAGTTGGAGCAACAAAAGAAGATACGTTTAATACCATAGAAACTCCAAAAGGCGGAGTTTGGCAAATCAAACTGCCTGATGGCTCTTCGGTATGGCTCAATGCGGCATCGTCATTAACCTATCCACTTTCTTTTGCAAAAGGCAAAAAACGTATGGTAGAACTAAAAGGAGAGGCCTATTTTGAAGTTTCGAAAGATAAAGACCATCCTTTTGTGGTAAAAACTGCCAAACAGGAAGTAGAAGTATTGGGAACAAGTTTCAATATCAACTCCTATGCGGATGAAAGTGACGTGAAAACCACTTTGTTAGAAGGTAGTGTGAGAGTAATGCCTTATCTAGCAGGACAACAGCCAGATGTTTTAAAGCCTGGAGAACAAGCGATACTGAACGAAAAAGGTATGAACATTAAAGAGGTTGATGCTGAAGAAGCTATTGACTGGAAAAATGGCTATTTCATGTTCAACAATGAAAGGCAAGAAAATATCATGCGTAAAATTGCCCGTTGGTATAATGTACAAGTGGAATATGCTGATGCCAGTGCTAAAGATGTGATGTATTACGGAAGTATTAGCCGTTTTGAAAACGTATCAAAGGTGCTGAGGAAATTTGAGCAGACCGGAGAAGTGAGATTTGAAATCAACAAAAACAAGATAACCGTTTATAAAGAAACTGAGCGCTAACTAATAAGCGCTAGAAATAAATCAACAAAATCAACTAACCAAACAAACTATTTAAACATGAAAAGAACCACACAAACCTAAGTCCCAGCCAATTTAACGTCAAGTACAAAAGAAAAAGAGGTGCTCGTAACACCCCCTTTTCTAGTATCTGTTTAAACCCATTCCTAAAATATTGGCGTATCAGGAATCAATTTTATTGGATTAACCGCAAAAATTTCAATGGCGCTTTGCGCCCAAGAGAGATTGCAAAAAAACAGACTATCAAATGTATAGAAATTACACCAAAATTCTATGTAGGCATTTTGGCTACCTACCAAAATTTTTATTGATCATGAAATTAGTTACAGTGATATTGCTTGTTTCCTTTCTTCAAGTAAGCGCTGCTACCTACGGGCAGTTAGTAACTATTAAAGAAAAGAAGGCAACTTTAGAGAGAGTTATTAAGGAAATTAAACGACAAGCGGGCTACGACGTGTTGGTATCTACCGACAAGATGAAGAGCAACACGGTTGTTAATGCAGGTTTCAATAGCATTTCCGTAGAGCAGGTAATGGATAAAATCCTTTCCGGAAAAGACTTAACTTATTCCATTGAGGATAAAACCATTCTCATTAAGCCTCGAGAAAAATCATTCATTGAGAAAATTGTCGACTACTTCGCCGCGGTTAAAGTTACCGGTGTAGTAAAAGACAAAAAAGATGGCTTACCCATGCCAGGAGTAAGCGTTACCATTAAAGGAACTACCACTACGGTAATTACCAATGACAAAGGTGAATACCAAATTACAGCAGCGGAAGACGCAGTTTTGGTATTCCGCTTTATTGGTTACAAAACAACCGAAATTGGTATAAATGGCAGGACCAGGATAGACTTGTCTATTGAGGAAGATGCTAGCCAGTTAAAAGAAGTTAATATCGTTTCAACGGGTTATCAAAACTTGGATAGAAAACTATTTACAGGTTCTACTTCGAAAATTAATGCCAAGGATGTGGAAAGAAGTGGTATCCCAGATGTTTCTAGGATGTTAGAAGGTCAGGTTGCCGGTGTATCGGTACAAAACGTTTCAGGTACATTTGGAGCAGCACCTAAAATTCGTGTTCGTGGAGCTACTTCACTTTCAGGAGATAACAAGCCTTTATGGGTAGTTGATGGAATTATCCTAGAAGACGTAGTGAACATTTCTAATGAGGCTTTATCTACAGGTGATGCCAATACGCTTTTGGGATCTTCTGTGGCAGGTTTAAACCCTGACGATATTGCAACATTTACTATTCTTAAAGATGCTGCTGCAACCGCCATGTACGGAGCACGTGCCATGAATGGGGTAATTGTAGTGACCACTAAACGTGGACGAAATACACAAGGTAAAGCTAACATCAATTACTCGGGTACCTTAACTACTTATTTGAGACCTAATTACAGCCAGTTTGATATCATGAATTCGGGCGAACAGATGTCTGTTTTGATGGAGATGGAAAACAAAGGTTATTTTGATCATGCCCAAGTTTCTAGGATAGCCACAGGCGGGATTTTTTATAAGATGTATAATCAGATGTATGATTATGACCCTTCAAGTGATTCCTTTAAATTAAAAAACACCTTGCAATCACGATTAGACTTTCTAGGTAGATATGCAAATGCCAATACCAATTGGTTCGATGTACTTTTCAAAAACTCGCTTTTACAAGAGCATTCATTAAGTGCAACTTCAGGTACCGAAAAATCACAATCTTATTTTTCAACTAGTTTTACTTCAGATAATGGTCAAACCATTGCAGATAAAGTAAGACGTTTTACGGGTAATGTAACGCATACCGTAAAGTTTAACGACCGTTTAAGTGTTGATTTGTTGATGAACGGTTCCATCCGTGATCAGCGTGCACCAGGAACGTTAACCAGACAATCAGATCCGGTTTATGGTCAATATTCTAGAGATTTTGATATCAATCCTTATTCGTATGCATTAAATACCAGTAGGTTGATTACTCCTTACGATGAAAATGGAAACCTAGAGTATTTCACTAGGAATTATGCACCCTTCAATGTTTTAAATGAGTTAAACACCAACTATTTAGACTTGAAACTTATTGATTTGAAGTTACAAGGAGGTGTGAAATATCAAATTATTCCGAAAAAACTTACCTATTCGGTGGACGGTGCTTATCGTTATGCCTCTTCAGAAAGAAACCATAGTGCTTTAGAAGGTTCTAACATGGCTTCTGCATTTAGAGCAAATGGCGATGCCGTGATTAATGGTTCCAACTTATTCCTATATAAAGACCCTGATTTCCCTAATGATCCTGCAAGGGTGATATTGCCAGAAGGAGGTTTTTATAACACTTCATTAAACAGCATTAAAAATTATTACTTCCGCCAAAACTTAGAATTTGATGAGACTTTTAACGTAAAGCATCGCTTAAATGTCTTTGGTTCCATGGAGGTACGTTATACAGATAGAAGAAACTCTGATTATGATGGCGTAGGTTACCAATTTGGCAATGGCGGTTTGGTAAATTCTAATTACCGTTATTTCAAAAAGGCTAGCGAAGGTGGTGATCCATATTTTGGCATGTATCTTAATCAAGAGCGAAATGTCGCATTTATGAGTAGAGCTGCCTATAGCTATGATGACAGATACTCTGTAAATGCAACCTTCCGTTACGATGGCTCTAACAGAATGGGACAAGGATCAACCGCTACAAGATGGTTGCCAACTTGGAACGTTTCCGGTGCATGGACTGTTGATGAGGAAGAGTTCTATCCTAAAAATGACGTGTTGAGCTCAGTAAGATTGAGAGGAACTTATGGTTTGGTTGCAAATCCAGGAGATGCTTCTAACTCATCGGTATTGTATTTCAACCGTATCACCTATCGTCCTTATGAAAACGAAAAAGAAACTGCGGTATATATTTCTAGCTTAGCCAATAGTGAATTAACCTGGGAGAAGTTATATGAATTAAATATTGGTGGTGATTTCGGGTTGTTTAAAGACAAAGTGAATATCACGATGGATTATTATAAGCGTAATATCTTTGATTTGTTAGGAAATTTAAGGACATCTGGTGTTGGAGGTCAAAATACGAAGTATGCCAATTATGGTAAAATGACAGCTTCTGGTTTTGAGTTCACGATTGGTGGAAATCCTGTGGTTACCCCAACAGGCTTTAAATGGAGAACACAGTTAAACTTTGCCCATAACACCAATAAGGTGACAGCGTTAGAAGTTAATCCTAGCATTTGGTCGTTAATCAGGGCCGAAGGCGCACCTTTATTGGGTAATTCGCAACGTGGCTTATATTCTATTAAATTTGATGGCCTTGATCCGAAATATGGTTATCCTACATTTGTGGGTTTAGATGGCACTAGAAAAGAGCCATATATCTATTTCCAAAACACTACAGATGTTTCTAATTTAGTGTATCATGGTCCAGTAGATCCAACATTTACAGGTGGTTTTTATAACCAGGTTGCTTACAAAGGGTTTACTTTATCCGCTTTGTTCACTTTCGCTACAGGAAATTATATTCGCCTACAGCCTAGCTACGCATCAACTTATAGCGATTTAAATTCGATGTCAAAATCAATGGCTAATCGTTGGTTGTTTCCAGGAGATGAGAAGGTAACCAATATTCCAGCTATTCTTGAACCATTTGTAGCTGGCAATAGAATCATTAGACCTAATGGTGAAACCGTAGATGCAAGATATGCCTATAACGCTTACAATTACTCAGATCAACGTATAGCTAAAGGTGATTTTGTGCGTTTGAAAAACGTAACCCTTACCTATAGCATCCCACAAAAAATTGCATCCTTACTAAAAATGACCAATGCTCAGATATCCTTAGTAGGTAATAACATTGCGTTGTTATACTCTGATAAGCGACTAAATGGCGCAGATCCTGAGTTTTTTAACAATGGAGGTGTAGCCATGCCAATACCAAGACAGTATACATTATCGATTAAAGCAGGATTTTAAAAGGGGACATCATTATGAATAAAATATTAAAAAATAGTTTACTCGCAGTTTGCCTTTTAAGCATAGGCACTGGTTGTAAAAAATACTTGGATGTTAATCCAGATATGAGGACTGAAATCAATTCAGTTGAAAAATTGGGACAGTTGTTGGTAACAGCTTACCCAGATAGAAATTATTTCACTTTTGCCGAAGTTGCATCTGATAATGCAGAAGACAAAACGGGCGGATTTAGTACCCACGTTAACGAACCTTTTCCAACCCTTTATAACTGGAACGTAGTGGTGGGAACAGGAAATGGTACACCATCTGAGTATTGGAACGCATGTTACAGAGCCATTGCAGCAGCAAACCAAGCATTAGAGGCTATTCGCGAAAATAACTTCGGTGCAGCGGCAAATCAGTATAAAGGTGAGGCTTTAGTGGCGCGTGCTTACGCAGAATTTATGTTGGTGACTTTCTTTTCGCCAGCGTATGAAATTGGTGGCGCTAATGCAGGCTTGGGCGTGCCTTATCCGCTAACTCCTGAAACCGTGACCAGACCAGTTTATGAAAGAGGAACGGTAGCTTCAACTTATGCACAAATAGAAAAAGATTTAGAAGAAGGTTTGCCTCTTTTGGTTGGTAGTAAATATCAAGTACCGCATTACCATTTTACCGAGCAGGCCGCACATGCATTTGCTGCAAGGTTCTATTTGTTCAAAGGCGATTGGCTAAAAGTAATTGCACATGCCAACGCTATTTATACCGATGGTAATTTTAAAGCGAACATCAGACAATACACAGGTTCACTTTATAACCTCACTTTTGCAGAGCATCCAGTAGAGTATACTAAAGCAGAGAAATCGTGGAATTTACTGCTGGCCAATACTTATTCTGTTTTTCAACGAACCAGTGGAGCAACCCGTGCCCGTTATAGCTTTGGAGAAACGGTGAGAAGCTTTTATTCTGTTGTAACCGTCTTTGGGGCATCTTTTAGAAATAGGGTAGGTACAAATGGAGGCGCACCAAATTATACCACCAACAAGTTTAACGAATATTTTTACATCACCAACACACAATCTAATACAGGATTACCTTATATCATGGCGCCAATTTTAACGGCTGATGAAGCATTATTGAACAGGGCCGAGGCTTTTATCCAAAGAGAAGATTATACCAGTGCCATTAAAGACCTAAATGATTTTGCGAGCACCAGGATTGTAAATTATAACGTAAACACTCATGGTTTAACAGTAGATAAAGCGAAAGCATATTTTAACTTAACAGATGCAAAACAAGCGATGATTGAAGCATTGCTACAAACCAAGCGTGTTGCATTCATGCAAGAAGGTATCCGTTGGATGGATATTTTAAGATACAAATTGCCTGTAAAACACAACTTCCTTGCGACAGACGGAACAGAGACTTTCAAAACTTTAGAAGCCAATGACCCAAGACGTGCGTTCCAAATTCCTCAGGACGCGATAGCAGCAGGTATTACACCAAACCCAAGGTAAACCAAAAAAATAAAGAAGATGAAAAATAGAATAATATTTTGGCTTTCTGCTTTTGTATTGATCATTTCTTCTTGTAAGAAAGAAGATAACATGAGTGTTGATATGAATAAATACAACTCTGATGTGATCACTCCAAATAGCGTTGATAATTGGTTAATGACGAATATTACCAATCCATACAATATTGAAGTAGTTTATCGCTTTGATAGAAATTTAGCTGATCCAGCAAAAGACATATCACCCGTTGATCTGGACAAGGTGCAGCCCATCATGTCGGCAGTTTTAGACAATTATTTACTGCCTTATGAAAAGATTGCCGGGAAAGCATTTATCAAAAAACTTTGCCCTAAACAGTATGTACTGTATGGATCTGTAGCTTATAATTCAAACGGCTCAGTAACTTTAGGTACTGCTGATGGCGGGCGTAAAGTGACTTTATATGGTGTAAATGGCTTTAGCCTTACGGATGTAGAAGGAGATAACGGAGTAAGAAGGAAATTGAGAACGATTCACCATGAATTCACACACATCTTAAATCAAAATGTAATCATTCCGCCAGAATTTACACAGATAACCAAGGCAGATTATACCGAAGAATGGACGAATGATGTCAATACAGAAGCGTTAGCTATGCAATTGGGCTTTATCAGCCGATACGCCCGTTCTAATTATGGGGAAGATTTTGCAGAGATGACTGCGCATTTACTGGTACACGGACAGATTTGGTTCGACAATTATGTAGTGAGTGCACCAGCAAGTGCACAACGAAAATTGAGAAGGAAAGAAGGGATGGTGGTTCAATACTTCAAAGATGCTTTCGGAATTGATTTTAGGGCATTGCAGGCAGAAATTCAAAATGTGTTAAAAACGAAATATGGTGCCACAGATCCCGTAGACTTAACCCAAACTTTTGCAGCTTGGTTAGTTAACAATAAAGTGAGCACCTTAACAGTAGATCCTGCTGCCGCACATTATACGACTTATGGCAGATCAACAACTTTTACCACGATGTGGAATAGCTATGTGACGGCAGTTTCTACGCAAACCGCAAATACCAAATATATTCCAAAGACAATGCAATTGATGTTTACTTCAGATACGACAATGACGTTGCGCATTGGATTTTCAAATACGACAAATACAACTAACTATAGCGGAGATTACAACTTTTCGAGCAAGATAGTTTCGGCGAACGGAGAGGTCACATTTGCTAAAGTGCTGCCTGAAGGTACAACTACAACACATGGTAATGGGCAGATTCCAAGTATGAAACCATTTTTTGAGCAGTATTTATTGCCATATTTTACAAACCGCATATTTGTTGCAGATTGGCTACCTACTGGAATAGCACCTACTAATCCACTATATAAAACTTTTGCCGGTTTTACCGAAAAAGGAGTGGCAGCAAATTATTTTTATGGACCAATAGTATTGAAATAGATATGAAAAGATATTTTTTATATGCCGGAGTGCTATTGCTGGCACTTTCAGCTTGCCGAAAAACGGAAGTAGATAACTTATTTGCAGATTCACCAGAAGGCCGTATGGCCGATACACTGGCGATGATTAGGAAAGACCTGACCAGTGCGCCATATGGCTGGAAAGCGGGGTTGCAAACTGGACTAAAAGGTGGATATGGTTTTTATTTTCAGTTTACTGAGGATAACAAAGTAAAAATGGTAGGCGATTTTTCAACGACTACAGGTTCCACTTTAAAAGAATCTACTTACCGTGTTTCACCAACAGGGGTAGCCTCTTTAATTTTTGACACCTACAATCATATTTCTTTATTGCAAGACCCTGTACCAGATGTAGCTGGAGGGACAGCGGGACAAGGATTTAGAAGCGATGTGGAATTTTCTTATCAAGGGAAAAGAGGAGATTCTCTATTCTTTACAGGTAAGAAGTACAGCTTGCCGCTAGTGTTGATCAAAGCCACCAATACCGAACAACAGGCGTATCAAAGTAGCGGATTAAATACTTTTTCAGCTGGTTTTGCAAACGCTTACAATAACAATTATGTATTTTCTTATGCTTTAGATGCACAAGCAAATAAATTAGCGGTAGAGGTAGATTATGCCTCTAAAGCAATAAAGTTTAGTTACGTAGATGCCACGGGTGAAGTAACCAGTAGTAAAACCTCACCTTATTACTATACTACCACTGATTTAAGTTTGGTAAGACCTTTATTTGTGCCATTTGCTGGAAAAGTAATCAAAGCAATTTCATATGCAGGCACAAAGGTAAATCTGATTTTTACGGATGGCAGCAGCCAAGAAATATTGAATAATGGGACACCATTATATAATATTGAATCGGTATTTGCCTATAATAAAGCATTTAAAAAATTGGTTTCGGGCGCAACTATTCCTGGAGTGACCGCAAATGTTCATATTTTTGATCAGGTAAGAAGTTTGTTTACGGCATCTAGTAGGAATATTACCAGCATGTATTTTGGTTTCACAAATAGCACCACGGCGATATTTTACATTGCTTATACCTCTGGTACGTCAAGTTTTGTAGCCTCTGCTACTTACGAATACCGAAGACAGGGAAACAGCATCTTTTTTAAACGCGTTGGTATCGATGGCGGTAATAACTGGAATACCCGAGCAGTACAAGTTGCACCAGTAAATGATCTTTTTGGAGCAGGTGACGAAAGGGAGTTTACCATCGCATGGACAAGCAGCAGTAGCAATACCATTAAGTTCCCAATTGGTGCGATTAAATCCGTAGCCAATCCAAATAACATGTTATATGGTAGGCTAGGACAATAGTTTGCTATTGTATTCAGTGCAATCTAGGAACGTTTTTCTATGGAACGCTCAATGAGTAGAGGATTTTGTGAGTTAGATTAATAGTTAATTAAAACAGTCTGGCGAATAGCCAGGCTGTTTTTTAAATACCCATCCTTTGTAACCACTATCTATTTCGACAGGTAAGTTGGTTATATCACTACCTTTAGCCATTAAACGATGAAACATACATTACTATTTCAAGTTTTCGCATTTGTAATTTACTTATTAAACCACATTGGTCGATTTGCTTTTAAAATGCAATCCATCTCTTTTCAATTGCAGGTTGCATTTGGAGTATTCTTGCTTCTGTCTATTTTAACATTCTTATGGGACTATCAATTTAATTACAGAAGAAGATTTAAATTCATGATCTCTCCTTTTTTATTCCTGCTTTATGGGATACTCATGTGGTTGGTTGATGGTGTTTATGCGTTGGCGATATTGAACCTCATACTGCTTGTCGCATTTTATATGGTTAAAAGAAAACTTAGTGCCGAACAGGAAACCGAATATCAATAAAGTGATGCTCAACATTAAATTTAAAAATGCCAGATATAAGTTCAGAACTTATTGGGCGGGTCCACTATTTTTACTGCTAGGTATTTCTTATTTTGTTACTGACCAAATACACCACTGGACACATTATGCTTATGTGTTTCTTGGCATTAGTATCACACTATTCCTTATTTTTGATAAGCAAGCCGATTTTTTAACGATTGACGATGAACAACTTGTCATCAATGGATTGCTGACGAAGAGCGTTTATTTAAAAGAGATTACTAGTTTTGAAATTGACGGTGATCACTTGAAGATTCTTAAAAATAGCAAAGAAATAAACATTGACCTTTCACTAATCACCGAAGCATCTAAAACAGAACTCATCTTCTTTTTGGAAAAACTGAGGCCAATGAAATCGAATAATTAGGATATTATTCTTTTACCAAAAAATGAAATAACTTCTGCCAATTTTAGTTTAAATTTGAGGCATGAAAAAAATACTGGCCATATTACTTTTCTTTTTCACGGTGCTAACCATTAGCCCAGAAGCCAATGCCCAATGTGCAATGTGTACTGCAAATGCCGAAATGGGTGTTAAAAATGGAAATACACAAACGAAAGGTTTGAACTCTGGCGTGTTGTATTTGTTGGCCGTTCCATTTTTGTTAGCTGGCGGCGTAGGAGTACTTTGGTATACAAATTTCCGCAAGAAAGATGCCACCAAACTGGCGTAAGCCTAAAGTTAAATACCCTTAAAGTTTATCTAACCCCATATTAATTTGCTAAATTGGCATCCAAAGATTTGCTATGCTAAAAATCGCCATCATTTGACGATGGCAGCTTCATCACAAATGAAATAGAATCTAAACAGATGAAAAAATCCACGTTTGATTTCCTGAGGGAACTGGCAGACAATAATAACAGAGAATGGTTTGCAAAAAACAAACACCTGTACGAAGAGGCTAAAATTGATCTTTTTGCCTTGATTACGCCCTTGATCAAGGAACTTTCGAGTATCGATCCACAGTTTTCGGCAGATACCGAACCTAAAAAATGTTTGTTGCGTATTTACAGGGACATTCGTTTTAGCCCAAACAAAGCACCTTACAAAAAGAACTACGGAATAGCCTTTGATGTGAAGGGATATGGGCCAACTACGCCTAGTTACTATCTTCACTTGGAACCAGGAAGCTGTTTCTTTGGCGCTGGATTTTGGATGCCCGAGAGCAAGGTGGTGAAAAGTATTAGAGAGGAAATCGATTACAGTGCCGATGAATTCTTAGAAGTGGTTAATAACAAGGACTACAAAGCATTATTCTCGTTAAGTAGAGAAGACAGCTTGAAAAAGGCCCCAAAAGGATATGAAGTAGATCATCCAATGATCGATTACTTGAAATTGAAGAGCTTTATCTCCATCTATCCACTAAAGGAAGAAGACTTTTATCAGAAGGATATCGTGGAAAAGTTGATAAAAGCATTCCATACCATTCAACCGTTCATCTTATTTTTGCGCAAAGCAGTAGATCAGTAATACCTTAAAACATACATTGATAAACACACAAATGAGGAAATTCAATTTTTTAGTTGCCCTTTTTTTAGTTGTCGCCACCCTAAGTTCATGCGTGGTGCTTTCTACCAAAAAGTACAAATCGCTTTTAGCCAAGCAAGATTCCCTAAACATGGGATGGAACAATTCGCAATCGCAGAACGAAAGTTTAGAGCAACGTATTAAACGCTTACAAGGCGATACTGCCGCACTTCACAGTCAGTTAGCAGCCCTTAACCAACGTTATACCGATTTAGATGGTAATTATAGTAAATTGAGGAGCAACAGCTCTTCAGAAATCAACAAGCTAAGTGAAAACTTGAAAAAGAGAGAGCAACGCTTGAAAGAAGTAGAAGAAATATTACGCAAACGCGATGAGGCTACCAACCAATTGAGAGCTAAATTACAACAAGCCTTACTTGGTTTCACTAAAAATGGCTTGACGGTAGAAGTTAAAAACGGTAAAGTATATGTATCCCTAACGGATAAATTATTGTTCCCGTCAGGAAGTATCATTATTGACGAGCGAGGAAAACAAGCACTAACCCAATTGGCCGAAGTATTAAAACAACAGCCAGAAATTAACATTGCGGTAGAAGGTCACACAGACTCGCAACGTATTAATAATTTGGGACAGATTAAAGATAACTGGGACTTAAGTGTATTACGTGCAACCTCTGTAGTACGTTTCTTAACCGAAGAGCAAAAAGTAGAAAGTGTGAGAATGACCGCAACAGGTAAAGGACAATACCAGCCTTTGGCAGAAAATACCAGCGGCGAAGGAAGAAGCAAGAACCGTAGAATTGAAATTGTACTTTCTCCGAAATTGGATGAACTGTATGACTTGATTAAACAGTAGCACTGTTGAAGACTTACGAAGTTTCTAAGTTATTCAAATTTTAAACTTCGTAAGCCTATAAGAAAAGTAACCTCTAAATTCCCTAAAGGGGACTATAAAAAAGCCACAAATGCACAAGTCAAATCTGTGTATTTGTGGCTTTTATGTTAAAATGGAGATTGTAGTGAAGCAAAATCACCTAACACTAAATCTTTGTCTGACAATAAAATTTCATTAGTGTCCAAATAGGCTGTCCAATCAATATTGAGGGTTGGATCATTCCACATAATGCCTATTTCCGAATCCTTATCATAGTAATTGCTTACTTTATAGGTGAAGATCGTATTATCCTCTAAGGTTAAAAATCCATGTAAAAAGCCAGGAGGTACCCATAATTGTTTATGGTTTTCGCCACTTAGTTCAATGGCAAAATGCTGTCCATAAGTAGAAGAGTTTTTTCTAATGTCTACGGCAACATCCACCACACGGCCTTGTATTACCCTTACCAGTTTGCCCTGTGCAAATGGATTTGCTTGAGCATGCATTCCTCGTAATGTGCCTTTTTTGGAAAAAGACTGATTATCTTGTACAAAAGTGACATCAATACCTGCCTGTTCAAAAACTCTTTGATTGAAGCTCTCGTAAAAATAACCTCTGCTGTCTTGCCATAGTTTTGGCTCAATTACAAATAGGTCTTTTATTGGTGTTTCTATTAAGTTCATAAATTATCCTACAAATTCCATTAACGTGGTAAAGGTAACCAGCTTATTGGGGTACCTGTTATACATTTCGGCAATAAAAAGTTGTTCGTGCAAATCTAAAAAAGCTTGATGACGAGCTTCGTCCTCGGCAATAAATTGTATAGAATAGCTCAAGCCCTCATTGGGAGAATTTACAATTTTTAAAAGTCTGTAAGATACAAAGCACTCTTTGTCCATCAATTGAGGGATATGGCTTTCTTTCATCCATTGCAGCCAATCAGTTGCCGAAGCTTCTTCAATAATTACGGTTACATTAAATAATAGCATACCGCAAAGATACACTTAAGCGCCTAAATTATCTCCACGTATATTGCGGTATCTTTTCCTTGCTTCGCTGTTGAGCATACTGCCTGGAAAATCGGTAATCAACTGTTGGTATAACTTTTTGGCTGCTTCAATATTGTTAAGTTGATGTTCATAAAGATCTGCCAAGATAAAAATGGCATCGTCAATCCAAATACTGGTGGCATGGTTCGCAATTAATACCTTTAAATTCTCTTCTGCCTTAATAAACTCACTGGTCTTGATATAGATTTTGGCCTTTGACATCAGCACATCGTCCGTTAAACTATTATTGGGGAAAGCAATATCAATGCTGTCTAATTTCTTAATGGCTGCGGCATTGTTGTTCAAAAACTGTAGCATCTCGGCATCCGCATACATCATCAGCGCCAAGCTATCGTTTTTGCTTTGCAGGTTGTCCGAAATCAAAAGACTTAGGTTCAATGCATCGTTGGCAATAAGCTGCGAAGTGGAAGCTTTAAGCACATCAGCTTGTGATTTGGCATATTTAAAGTTCCCTTGATAAAAAGAAAGTCGTGCCGAACGAAAGCGTGCCTCACTGGCAATCGGAAGGTTTTCGTATTGTTTTGCTACCTGTTCGTAAATCAACACCGCTTCCCAAGGTTCCTTGTTTAGCAGATAAATATCGCCCAAATCTATTTTGATTTGACCAAGTTCCATGGCAGGTAGGCCAGGGACTTTTAAGGCCTGTTCCAAAGTCTTTTCCGCTTCAGACAAATTATTCAAATAATAGGCCTGTAAGTACGACAACTTTTTGAGTGCAAAAATGGTTTGATTGCTAATCCCATACTGACTAATCACTTGGGTAAATTCATCGGCCAAGGCCTTAATGGCTACTTGATCTGTTTTGCCCTGCATAGCTAATTCATATTTGGCATTAATGATTTGTATTTTTGCAGGCAGATAAAGTTCCTGTTCAGGACCTTTGCTCAATAAATACTCATAAGCCTTAATGGCGGGAACGTAGGCTTTGTTGGCCACAAAAGTGTTAGCCGTATTGAAAATTAAATCAGATGCATTTTTAGCTCGCTTGTCTTGAGCAATAAGTTGCCTTAATGCCATGTCATATTGCTGTTGCTGAATGTATTGCCAAATCAGTAATTCAGTGTAAATTTCGTTTTGAGGGTCTTTCTGTATCTTTTTAAGCAAAGCCGATTGCAATAATTGATAATCGCTATTGCCTTCAAAAATGCTAGAGAGAACGCTTTGCGCTTGCGGGACTAACTGCGGATTGGCGGGTAACGCATTAATGTATTCGTCAATCAAAGCCTGTTTATCCTTTTTAAATCGATAAATGCTTAACAGCTCAAAAGCGAAAAGTTGCTCGTCACCAAGTACCTTACGTCCCTGTAAAAAAGTATTAACGGCCATATCATAGGTTTCGAACCTATAAAAAGCATTGGCCAATTCCCTAAACTGAAATTCGTTTTTGGGTACATTTTGTATGGCGGTATAGTAGATCTTGTTAGCCTCGGTAGTTTTGCCAAGTTCTTGATAAATACGGCCAAGCGCAATTTGGTAATTAAGCTTTTGAGGCGATTGTTTGATGAGTCTTTTAACCAGATTTTCAGCCTCATCATATTTCTTTATTTTCAGTAGTGAAGTATAATAAAGGTCGAAATAACCATCGTTTCTGGTGCTGTTAAAGAGTTTCTCGAGTAGGGAAGCCGCTTTCTCATAATCTGCCTGCTGATAGTACTGATAGGCCAGTGCTTCATCTATATTTTGTTGGGCAAAAAGATTAATGCCGAAAAATAACGTAAGTAATAAGAGAGAAATTTTTTTCATCGTTTTGCCGCCTTGGCATAAAAGTAACGATTTATGACGAGACAGCAATATACCGCAATAGCCAAAAAAGCTGATAGCAGACTTTGTTTTATAGTTTAGACATTATTTAATTAAAAACCTGCAAGGTCTTTAAAACATCGCAGGTTTACCCCCTAAAATTTATCGTTTAATAATTTTTGCTGTTTTGGTAAAAGCGTCGCTGCTTAATTTCAGTAAATATGTCCCGGCAGGATAAGTGATTAAGTTTATCGTTTTTGTGTTTTCAATGCTGTTGAGGTTGATTTTTTGCAGTACTTTTCCGCCCATATTCACTACTTCTATTTGTTTAAAAATGCCCTCATCAAAAGCTAAATGTACCACATCGGTAATTGGGTTCGGATAAAAATGGAAACCCAACGATGAGACACTGAAATTGACATTGCGTATGCCCAAATCGTTTTCTTTGCCATTATGGTCTACTTGTATCAATTGGTAGTAATTGTTTCCTTCTAGGGGTAGTTTATCAGTAAAGT
>NZ_JAELTX010000777.1 GCF_016429065.1 Pedobacter sp. ASV17 | reverse complement strand
CCCATGTCCTCATGGATCCCCGGCCCCATCGAGAAGCCCACTCTCAGCACACGAAAAAATCTTCAGCCATCCCACAATGCTTGACTCGCCAAGTTAATAAGAACAAATAAGCCTCCGATGCAGACATCCACCACCGGGCACAAGTTGGTCAATCCAGCTTGCAAACTCCTGCCCGGTTAGCTCAATCGGTAGAGCGTGAGACTCTTATATGAGAGATTTCACCATCTCAAGGTTGCGGGTTCGACCCCCGCATCGGGCTTTTCCTATGATTCGATTGAGAAAAAGGATTCATTCCCGGTGGTTTCTTTTTTGCTCTTTTTGCTCTTAAAAAAACTTTTTATTTTTGCTCTCGTCGCAGTCTTTAACGATGCACATTTTCAAGTATTATTAA
>NZ_JAELTX010000776.1 GCF_016429065.1 Pedobacter sp. ASV17 | reverse complement strand
GTGCGGACCATTGTTTTTTTTCTTGTTCATTTGGGCATGACCTTCTTGCCATACGGACAAGCTCTCTTAACATCTGTGACAAGATAATGTGTATTGATTTTGATGAATGGAATCGCTGTCTGGCTGTGTATGCCAAGTTGATTGTTCGCTTTGCCTTGCTTATACTGTACGATGGAATGTACTTGTTGAGCTTTGCGAGGCTTTTGACTCTGAACGCGTGCTCCAGAAAGGGGGGACGGTTCAGCGCTTACAGAGAAGGGAGCCTTACGTGTACTCATAATGGCTCGCCATGGTATAGAAATTTTTCCAGGAGAAAGAGGTTCGCGCCTCTCCTTTGTTGGGTGTTGGGCGGCTGATGGGGCACCCGCGAGGTTTTACAGTGTTTGAAAAC
>NZ_JAELTX010000775.1 GCF_016429065.1 Pedobacter sp. ASV17 | reverse complement strand
GTGACAAGAGCTACCGTGACGAATACAACTCGAAACATCCACCTTACTTTCTCATGAATGAATATATGATTCGCTGCCATTTCGTTTATACAACAGGCCCATTCCATGATTCGCGACTCAGACGCACATACCACGAACGCTTGTGAGGAAACGAAATCTGTCGCTCCTTGCCAAAACCCGCGTTGTCCAGGTGGCGGAAAATCCTGTATAAAGGTCAGTTCAGGTCCAGAAATCCCACTCGAACCGTTTCTTTTTATGCATACCTGTCATTATCGACACGCGGCTCCAAGCACACATTCATGGTCCTCACATCCGTAATGAGGCACCAGTGAACCAAGCTAGACAACCACTCCGGCACCCGGCCTCGAGCCCACTCCTCACCAACAAGAAC
>NZ_JAELTX010000774.1 GCF_016429065.1 Pedobacter sp. ASV17 | reverse complement strand
CGTCGAGACACGTCGGTGGTGGCACCATCGTTCACAGAAATCTTTCATACCTCAGGCCAAGCTTGCGGTATCCGGCGGCGTCGGCATACCAAGATGCAACAGGCTTGAGCATCTTGGTAAGCCAAGGGCGGCGCAGGACAAAGGGGGCGAGCGAGTAAGGCATTTTTGGAGCGGTTCGTGAGCGTTGTGTTGTGCTGGCTCGACTCCGGGGCGTCGTGGTCGATTTTCGTTTTGCTCCTGCGGGAAGAGTAGCAGATGCGCGAAATGGGGTCAGCGCCAATACGATTGGTTTGGTAGGCTGCAAAAACCTTGGGTGAGCTCGGAATGTCACGTGACGGGCTTCGGATGATGGCGGTTGGGCAATTCGCATTCTGATTGGTCAGGCTTACCC
>NZ_JAELTX010000773.1 GCF_016429065.1 Pedobacter sp. ASV17 | reverse complement strand
CATAATGGTAGAGGCGCCCAGGGCGAGGCCCTTGACGATGTGACCAACGTTTTGGATACCACCGTCGGCTATGCAAGGAACGCCGAAGCGGGCGGCAAAGGCACTGACAGAGTAGACGGCAGCAGCCTGAGGACGGCCCACAGCCATGACTTCCTGGGTAATGCAAGCTGAGCCACTGCCCATACCAATACGGAGGCCGTCGGCACCGGCAGCAATGAGAGCAGCAGCCTGCTCACGGGTAACGACGTTACCGCCAATGACGTCGAGCTCGGGGAACTCGTTCTTGCACCTGTCTCTTATACACATCTGACGCTGCCGACGACTGAGCCGGGGGGTGGGTGTCGGGGGTGGGGGGGGCGGGAGGGGGGGGGGGGGGGGGGGGGGGGGGGGG
>NZ_JAELTX010000772.1 GCF_016429065.1 Pedobacter sp. ASV17 | reverse complement strand
CCCCCCCCCCCCCCCCCCCCCCCCCCCCCCCCCCCCCCCCCCCCCCCCCCCCCACACCACCCTTTTTTTAATGATACGTCGACCACCGATATCTACACACCGGCTCAGTCGTCGGCAGCGTCAGATGTGTATAAGAGACAGCTCTTTGCTCTCGTCGGAGCCCACCGACGGTCACCTTGGAACATAATGGCGGATAATGGCCCCCAGACCCGCGAACAGTGGGTCTAACGAACTTCGGGATTATCAATCACCTGTCTCTTATACACATATCCGAGCCCACGAGACGAATAACAAGATAGAGTATGACTACTTCAGCTTGAGAAAAGTTGGGGGGGGGGGGGGGGGGGGGGGGGGGGGGGGGGGGGGGGGGGGGGGGGGGGGGGGGGGGGGGG
>NZ_JAELTX010000771.1 GCF_016429065.1 Pedobacter sp. ASV17 | reverse complement strand
CCCCGCGTTTGTCCGTTCGTGGCTTTCGCAATCCCTGACTGAGACATCCGCCCTGCCGCCTTGAACGGCTGTCGGAGGATGGTTTGCCGTCGGCGACACCGCGGCCCACGACCGAGCACCTACGAAACAAGCTTAATGTTATGACAGACAGCCGGCCGACGACTTCCTATGAGAGGGGCCGGACAAGGGGGTCGACAAGGGAAGTTCGTGTATTCCTGTCGTTAATTGTCGAAAAACAGAAGAATCTTATACATGGTCTCCATCCTTGGCTTGGACCCGTGGCGGGTGGCATTACTATGCCCAGTGCTGATAAGAACTAGTCTGGACGGAGTGCGCGACGCTTGGGATGTGCGCCAACACTTATGCATGCATTCTTAACAGGGGGTGTGTAA
>NZ_JAELTX010000770.1 GCF_016429065.1 Pedobacter sp. ASV17 | reverse complement strand
CCCCCCCCCCCCCCCCCCCCCCCCCCCCCCCCCCCCCCCCCCCCCCCCCCCCCCCCCCCCCCCCCCCCCTCTTCACCCAGAAGACGGCATACGCGATCTTGTAATTCGTCTCGTGGGCTCGGAGATGTGTATAAGAGACAGGCCAAAGGCAGGGGCAGTTCGGAGGCCACTGTTGAAATCTGCACCGTTGCCCATCTCCAGCTTGGAGAGGCCATGCTGCATGCCTCGCTGGCCCATGGCAACCGACATGCCTGTCTCTTATACACATCTGACGCTGCCGACGACTGAGCCGGAGTGTAGAGCTCGGTGGTCGCCGGGGCGGTATCAAAGGGGGGGGGGGGGGGGGGGGGGGGGGGGGGGGGGGGGGGGGGGGGGGGGGGGGGGGGGGGGGG
>NZ_JAELTX010000769.1 GCF_016429065.1 Pedobacter sp. ASV17 | reverse complement strand
GTCATACTGAGCCGACGGTAATGACTTTGCGTCCTTTTAAGCCAGCCATGAGAAACAGTCTCAACTCCGGGACGTTACAAGACACTGCGCGAGAGGACAACAGTGTGGTGAGACACTCTGTCGATCACCCGTCCTGCTGCACTTTATTGCCATTCGTACCTCATACTTCGACCTCAGTATTTTGAGCCGTCCATGGACAGCCTAGTCAAAGTAGTCGCAAACATCAGCTTCAGATCAACCTAATTGAGAAGAATGACCGCAGCAAACGAGCAAACTGCCGAAGCTCCCCAAGGAAGCTCAAATATGGCTTCAGTGCATTCTATTCCTTTGGCTGTGTGTGGGATAGGGCTGCGATTACCTGGCGGAATTCGCAATACTCGAGACTACTGGGA
>NZ_JAELTX010000768.1 GCF_016429065.1 Pedobacter sp. ASV17 | reverse complement strand
ATGCGGGGCGTGCCGTCTAGTTTTGAGTTGTTGGATCAGAGACACGGGCTGGCTGCTCCGGACAATGGGCGTTTGTCTCGTATGCGAATCTTGGGCGCTGGAAACGATGCTGGTGGAATGTCGAAATGATGATGACGATGAGCGCTAGAGTATGATGAAGAACCTCAGTGGCAAAAAAGAAGGCGAAACGAAACGTCTAAAAAGAAGAAATTAAAAAATTAAAAAGGCTGAACGCGCCCCAAATGGATGATGTGTCGATGAGGCGGGCGGCGAACAGATGGTAGGGAGAAGACGCTGGGCGGATGGAGAACGAGAGTGGGTGCTGGGTGAGTATGTAAGCAGGTATCTTAGGTGAGCTTTGGTACCCAGCTTGGCTTCAAGCTCGGGGGGAG
>NZ_JAELTX010000080.1 GCF_016429065.1 Pedobacter sp. ASV17 | reverse complement strand
AAAGGGATGATATATCTATAACTTTATACCGTTGCATATGCGACCCCAAAAGGGTGGTATTCCCTTCTATCGTTTTATCTATAAACACTTGACCTTTTCAAGGTCACTATATGTTCATTTTCAAAACGCTGCCTATCTTTTTACATCCCAAAGGGATGATATATCTATAACTTTATACCGTTGCATATGCGACCCCAAAAGGGTGGTATTCCCTTCTATCGTTTTATCTATAAACACTTGACCTTTTCAAGGTCACTATATGTTCATTTTCAAAACACCGCCTATCTTTTTACATCCCAAAGGGATGATATATCTATAAACTTTATAACGTTGCATATGCGACCCGGCAGGGTCGTATTCCCTTCTATCGTTTTATATCTATAAACACTTGGCCTTTTCGAGGTCACTATATGTTCATTTTCAAAACACTGTCTATCTTTTTACATCCCAAAGGGATGATATATCTATAAACTTTATAACGTTGCATATGCGACCCCAAAAGGGTCGTATCAACAAATATTTATATACGTCTAACTTTTCAAGGCTATTTAATTTATCTATTCAAACAAATATTCCTCTTTATATTCGATATTAAATTTATCCAAAAACTGTTTATATTCTTCTTTAAATGTTTTCTTTCGATGATGTTCCTTTTGGCAATTAATATAGTTTATTATATCATCTAAAGAAGAATGACTATAAGAAAATGCTCCATAGCCTTCTTGCCATTGAAATTTGAATTTTGAATATTTCTTTTCATTCACAAACTCATTCGATGACTTTTTTATCTCTCTAACCAAGTCTGACAAACAACAAGATGGCTTCATTCCTATTAAGAAGTGAATGTGATCAGGCATTCCATTAATTGCCAACATCTTTTGCTCTTTGTTTTTAACAATTCCCGAAATGTACTTATACAATTCCTCTTCCCAACTAGCATGTATTAAGTTGTGCCTGCCTTTTACGGCAAATACAACCTGAATGTATATTTGAGAGAAAGTGCCAGCCATAACAATTCATCAATACAACAATCAAACAATATATCCCTTCAACCCCTCCGCTATCTTCCTATCATTACTTAACCTAGGTACTTTGTTTTGTCCGCCAAGTTTACCTTCAGCTTTCATGTAATTTACAAAAGCATCTTTAGCAAGTGTTCTTATTTTCAAAGGTTGTAGGATATTCCCTTCAATGAGGTCAAAATAGTAAATGTTTTTCTGTTGTAAAGCTAAATCTACCTTTAAACTAAAAGCAGCTAAGTCCTGTGGTGCTTTAGAAAACTCTACAAACCACTCATGATAAGGCAGTTCACCTTCCACTGGGTTTACCTGTGGAGCTACAGTAAATTCTGTAATTTCTACGCCTTCTTCATTTGCTACCGAAAGCAGTGCATGTTCCACCTCTTCCCCAATCACGTGCTCGCCAAAGGCCGAAATAAAATGCTTAATTCTTCCCGTAACTACTATTTTATAAGGGTTAAGGGAAATGAATTTAACGGTATCGCCTATGCTATAGCCCCAAAGTCCTGCATTGGTATTTAAGATTAAGGCATAGTTTTTATCGATTTCCACTTCCGCTAAACTTAAACGGGTAGGTTGATCATTGTAATATTCATCTGCTGGAACAAACTCATAGAACATTCCCGCATCAGCCAATAACAACAAGCCTTTCTCGGTCTGGCTGTCCTGATAAGCAATAAAACCCTCAGAAGCTGGATAGGTTTCAATTGCTGCTATTTTCTTGCCGATACTGGCTTCAATTTTTGCACGATAAGGTTCAAAATTCACCCCACCATACACAAACAATTGGAAGTTCTTGAAAATATCCTTGATGGCTTTGCCACTCGACTTTTCCGATAGTTTATCGAAATACATTTGCACCCAAGGCGGAATACCCGAAATCAGTCTCATGTCTTCATGAAGCGTTTCGTCTACAATAGCCTCCACTTTTTGCTCCCAATCTTCAATGCAATTGGTTTCATAGCTTGGCATCCTGTTTTTTTGCAGATAAGCGGGCACCAAATGCGCCACAATACCCGAAAGTCGGCCTATTTTGATGCCATGTTTTTCGGTCAACACTGGACTTCCTTGTAAAAAAATCATCTTGCCATCCACAAATTTGGCATTGCCTGTTTCGTGGATATAAGTTAACAGTGCATTTCTCGCCGCCTTAATATGCTCGGGCATCGACTCCTTTGAAATGGGAATATATTTAACGCCAGAAGTAGTACCTGAGGTCTTGGCAAAATACTGAGGTTTGTTTTTCCATAGGATATCAGGTTCGCCCGCTACTACCCTTTCAATATATGGTCGTAGGTCTTCATAATCTCTGATGGGAACCCGTTCTTTAAAATCTTGGTAGTTTTTGATGTCGTGGAAATGATGATCGACTCCAAAAACGGTATGCTTAGCTTCGGCAATTAATTTTTGTAAGGTGCGCTCCTGGGCATTTACAGCATTGAATTTCCAAGCCTCAATATTTTTTACGACAAAAGATGCAAATACCTTGCTCAGCGATGATTTGATTCCCATAATACCTCCCAAAGCCTAAAGGCTCTTTTTCTTTCTATCTTTAAACTCAAACATAATAAAAGCGTACTTAAGCTACTGGTACCTAAACAATGTTGTGGATGATGTCTGGATGCTCATCGCCTTTATATTCGCTCATGATTTTACGATAGGCTACGGCAAAAAATGCGGTAGAAAAAGGTACAATCACAAATGAACTGAAAACCACCACAATTAACGAACTGTATTGGCTGATATCATAGTCTAAGAAAAGGTTCACCAACCTAAAGCCCATTAAGATTACAATATAAAAGAAGCCGAAAACAATGGCCTGTACAATCACCAAGCCTAATAAAATCATGATGAGTTTAATGAAATTACCCTTGGTAGTAGCCAAGCTCAATTTAATGGATTCAAATGGAGAACTGTGCTTATCAATAATGAAAAATGGGAAAAAGATAATCCTCACGAAAGTGAAGAAGATACTAAGGATGGCAATACCCACGGCAACATTTACAATAATTGCACCTGTTTGTGTATACCCCTCTATAATGCCCTGACTTACCATAAATTTAAGCACCATGTCAAGCAAATAAAGCACTGGCATTAACAGCACTCCTACAAAGAAAATACTCAATCCAAAGTATACTGTAGCGACTAAAAACTTGATAATCTCAGCTCTGGTAGGCAAAGTCTCTACAATTTGAATATCCGCATTTTCGGTATCCAACAGCTTAAAGATATACTTGATCAAACACAACTCCACCACGCAATAGCTCATCATAAAAATAAGGAGCATCACCAATTTGATCCCAATGTTTACTTCCTCCATAAAGAAGGCCATAAAAGTTGAGGTAGAGGCCGTCAAAAAAATCAGAAAGCATAGGGTAGCAATAGAAAGATAGTTTTCCTTGGTCACCTTCCATGCCTGCATAATGACATCCTTTACGGCGAAGGTACTTTCTTTTAAATAGTTGATCATTTTGCTGTTTTTTATGTTCTGACGATGAGCGTTTTGCATCAATCTAATCGCCAAACGCTTATCGCTTTACTTTAATTTCTAAATATCACTCTCTTCACAAAATCCTGTATGAAGCCTAAACCGTAGGCCGTTAACTGGATAAACGATGCAATGACACTCAAAAATGCAATTTTTATTGATTTGTTGAGCTGCCAAGCATGAAAAAATATCAACAGAAAATATAACAGCACCAAGAAATTGCCAACATAGGCCAAGGGCCTGTAAAAGATGTTGCAAAGAATTACAAATCCCAGCCCGAGCGTAAAAACAGCAGGAAAAAAATGTACTAGTTTTAACTCCGAAGGAAAATGTTTGTAGATATTGATACGTGCCCTGCCAAAAAAATGTAGCTGCTTGTAAAATTGTGTAAAACTGGTACGTCGTTTATGGTAAACTTTGGCGGCAGGTATAAGTCCTATTTTAAACCCATTTTCGTGGATACGGATACTGTATTCGATGTCTTCTCCCAAACGGGTCAAGATAAAACCACCCACTTTTTCATAAACCTCTCGTGAAATGCCCATGTTAAAGCTACGTGGATGAAACTGGCCAATATGCTTTTTGTTGCCTCTAATGCCACCAGTGGTAAAAGGCGATGTCATGGCATAGCTGATGGCCTTTTGCACAGGCGTAAAGCTGTCGTGTGCGGCATCAGGTCCACCAAAGGCATCTAATTGATGCTCAAACAAATAATCTTTTACGGTCTCCAAATAATCGGAAGGCACGAGGATATCCGAGTCGAAAATGATGAAATAATCACCTTTGGCACGTTCAAAGCCAAAGTTTCGGGAAAAGCCCTGTCCTGAATTTTCCTTGTAAAAATACTTTACATCAAGCTTGTTTTCAAAAGAAGCTACAATATCCTTGGCATCTTTTACAGAACCATCTTCTATCACCAGCACTTCAAACTGCATATAAGTTTGCTTGCACAAGGTGGATAGCAGTTCCTTAATTTCCTGCGGCCTATTGTATAATGGGATGATGATGGAGAAGAACATGCTTTAACGAGCTGATTTTCTAATTAGCCAATCTGCTAATTAATCTCTTTTTCTATTAAATATTGGTTTCTTTCAGGGGCATTACGGCCTACCAACTCAGCTACAAAACCCGCCAAGAACATTTGGGAACCTACAATAATGGCCACTAATGCTAAATAAAATAACGGCTGGTCTGTGGAGTTGCGATATGGCAAATTATTCCAAATCAATACCTGCTTTTCAATCATGATGTACAGTGCCATAATGATCCCGATAAAGAAGCTCAACACACCCAATGAACCAAAAAAGTGCATGGGTCTTTTGCCAAATTTACCCACAAAGAAAATGGACATTAGATCCAAAAAGCCATTGATAAAACGACTTAACCCGAATTTGGTTACGCCATATTTACGGGCACGGTGTTCTACCACCTGCTCTCCTATTTTGGAAAAACCTGCCCATTTGGCCAGCACAGGAATGTAACGGTGCATTTCGCCATATACTTCAATGGTTTTCACCACGTCGTTACGGTAAGCTTTTAACCCACAGTTAAAATCATTTAGCTGAATACCACTCATTTTACGGGTTGCAGCATTAAACAATTTAGTAGGAATAGTTTTGGTAATGGGGTCGTAGCGTTTCTTTTTCCAGCCCGAAATCACATCGTAGCTTTCTTCCTTTATTCTGCGGTAAAGTTCAGGAATTTCATCTGGACTGTCTTGCAAATCAGCATCCATTGTAATAATCACCTCGCCTTGTGCGGCCGCAAAACCAACGTTTAAAGCTGCAGACTTACCGTAGTTACGTCTAAATTTAACCGCTTTGATGCTGGCAAACTTCTGCTTTAACTCGGTGATAACCTGCCAAGAACGGTCGGTACTGCCATCATCTATAAAAACTGCCTCGTAAGAAAACTGGTGCTTTTGCATCACCTCATCTATCCAAGCAATTAATTCTGGCAACGATTCTTCTTCGTTATATAAAGGTACTACTACTGATATGTCCATTTTTTAGTATTGAGTATTAGTATCAAGTATGAAGACACTAATTTGAAAGCAAATGCTTACAAAAAACAACGTGCAAATTTCATCAAATAAATTGAGAAAAATGCACGTTTGAATAATATTTCGATAAGGTTTTAATTCCCTTCTGTTGGGATACCAAATGGGTTCGGATTATCTTTTTTAATAATTGCTGCCGATATTAAGCTAATTACAAGACCTGTCACTGTAAAAGTTACCGCAACACCAAATGCCATCATGAAAACCATGTACTTACTCATCATTTCAATCCCTTTGATTTGATTTTCATTACCTCCAGCATTGGATATTGCAAGGTCAATAATATCGCTCATTGCCGCTGGGTTTAACACTTTATAATATAGAATTGTAAGAATAGCAATGAACAATCCAGAATAAGCCGAAACTTTAAATCCTGCAGAAAAAGCTCTACCAAAAGTGATATAACCTCCTAGTTCTTTTTTGTGCTTAGTTTGAACGTAAACAATTGCACCAATAAATGGAACATAAGTTAAAATGGCAGACAAGGCTCTTATTCCTATAGAAATGTCTTTTGCATTGGCAGCCCCCATTCCCACCAATTCTGAAACAAAAGTTAAGGCGATGCTATAAAAAGAAAATAGTAAAGCAATTTGGAAAGCCAATACGTTCGGCTTCTTCTGTTCTTGTAATAATTGTTGTTCCATATACGATAATTTATCTAGTTTGATTAAAGTTAGCAATTAAGCAATAAACAGACGCATCAAAAGCTTTATTGTTACTATATTTCTCTAAATCTTTATAAACTTGGTCGTTTGAGCTTGGGTGCAGGAAAAAAGTCATAAATGGCACAAAAAGTTCTTTCATTTCATCTACCAAGTTTAAAATCTTAGCATTTTCGCTAATTTCCTGTACGCTGCTTTCTGCCAATTGTTGGTTGCTGATCAAATCCTCATAGATGTGATATTCGTCCTGAAACTCATCTTCGTCAACCAAAAGAAACTCTTTCAAGAAATCTTCCAAATCAGGCTTAATTTGCTCATCATGGCACTCGTTAATGTACAATAACAAGTTCAATAGCTCGGTACCTCTATCAATAGTTTCCTCTTCAATGGCTTCCCATTCCTTCGATTCCAGATAATCTTCTTCCAACTTGGCTACATCGCTGGTAAAGAAGTTAATCATCAATAAATCGAAATATACTTCTCTAAGCTCTTCAAATTTGGGATGCTCATCAAAAACAGCGTCAAATTTCTCGACCTTGTCCATAAAATTGGCATCTAATTCAAATACCTCCACCAATTGATGGCTTAGTTCTACGCTAGGAGCTTTTTGCAATTCTGCAAATTTTGCCAACGATGCTGTTAAAGACTTTTTTACAATATTGTTCATGGTGTTTTTCTTTATTAGTTTGTCATTCGGACTTTTGTTTGTCATTCCGACGAAAGGAGGAATCTCAAGATTCTTCGCTTCGCTCTGAATGACAAAAACGGTTAAAAAACTCGGTACTGTTTATTGTTATAAACCAAAGTTACTTTCCCCTTTAATGTCGTATTGAATAAAGGAGAGTTAGCAGATTTTGATTGATTGGTTTCACTGTCAAAACGCCATTCCTGCGTTGGGTTAAATGCTGTAAAATTAGCGGCTTGTCCTACTTCAATTTGCGGAACCTCTAATTTCAGCAAATTACGAGGCGCGATGGCCAACTTCTCTACAATTAATGCGGTATCTAAACCTGCTTGCACTAGCAATGGCAATACGGTTTGTAAGGCGATGATTCCGTAGTGAGCAATTTCAAACTCTACGTTTTTAAATTCTATTTCATGCGGTCTGTGCTGCGAAGAAATGGCATCAATCGTACCATCTTTTAAACCAGCAATAAGGGCTTTGTTATCGGCTTTGCCACGCAACGGTGGTTTTACCTTGTAATTGCTATCGAAATCATTCAATAATTCTTCGGTAAAAACCAATTGATGAGCTGCTACATCGCAAGTTACCTTCACGCCATCTTTTTTGGCCTTCTTAATCAATGCTACAGATCCAGCGGTAGAAATATTGCTAATGTGAAGTGGTGCGTTATGATATTGTGCCAAGAAAATATCTCTGGATACCTGTAGTTCTTCGGCCAAGGCAGGAGCACCTTTCATGCCTAATAAAATAGTGGTTTTGCTCTCGTTCACCTGTGCTTTACCCACCAATGCTTTATTTTCAGGATGGGTAAACAACAAACCATCAAAGCCTAAGGCATATTGCAATGCCCTGCTCATGAAACCATCATCAGCAATGGCTTTACCAGCTTCGGCAAAAGCTACAGCCCCCGCTTGCTTCATGTCAAACATTTCGGCCAACTCCTTGCCTTCTAGGTTTTGACTAATGGCCCCAATAGGTTTCACGTCTACCAAATTGCCTTTGGCTCTGTTAAGGATATACTCAACTTCACCTTTGCTGTGCACTACTGGTTTGGTATTGGGCATAATGGCAATGCCTGTAAAACCTCCAGCCGCTGCCGCTGCCGTTCCTGTGCTGATATCTTCTTTAGTTTCTAGTCCAGGATCACCAAAAACACAGTTTAAATCAAAAAAACCCGGAGACAAAATTGCTCCTTTGCCATGGTATACTTCTGCCGATTCTAGGTTTTCCAACTTACCGGCTATAGCGGTGATGATTCCGTTTTCAACACTTACATCACAAGTTTTCCCGTTAAACTTACTGTTCGGATCGGCAATGGTAATTCCCTTAATTAAGAGGTTCATGAGTTTTTGTATTTTTATTTTGGGTATGATAAAATCTGACCAATAATATTTCCGCCGCAATGAAAACCAAGCTCAAAATTAGGCAAAGTTTCCATAATTCGGTTCCATTATTTTCTTCGGCAATGGCTGATGAGACATTCTCTTTTTGAGCATCAATAAAATGTACTTTTTGAGCACCAAATCTTTCTTCCAACACTGCCTGACTATCGTACTTCATTTCCGATTCGGCCCTATTGTCGTTATAAGCCACCACAGCCAAAGTGGCATCTCCATTTTTGACGGTATAAAAACCAGCTTTCTGTATCTGGTCAGCCACATAAAGCAAAGTTCTGCCATTCTGATGGTTCACATCTGGTATTACTTCAAATCCATCTCCAATTAATTTTAACGACTGATTTGCACCAAGTTTCACAGCAGGAAGCTCTATCACATTATCTTTGGCAATGGTATAAAACAGGGGTTGGTCTTTAGCACTTTCGAAAGCAATTTTATACATCAGCGGTACAAAAAGCGGATGCTTGGCTAAATTACCATCTTGTTCATCTAAGCCAGTGGCGGCCAAAAAAACCTGTCCCGAGTTGATGGGATAACGTGCCAAATAAAGTTTACCTGCCGGAAATTGCAATAGGTTTTCCTTGCTGGTGGTACTGCGTTCAGCATAAGTAAAATACCTATTGGCCAAGGGCAGATCCATATTTTTAGGCAGTACTTCAAATACATCTTTAAACAAGGGATGTTTAAGCTCTATTTGGGCAACTTTACCAGGTTCGGTTACTAAATTTTCAACTGCTGGAAGTTTTAGCGCCGTTAAAAAAGCAGAATACGTTGCCTTATCAGTTTCTGTAGATGGAAAGATCACTACCGAACCGCCATTATTCAAGTAGTTTTTGAGTTCTTGTGCCAATCCACTAGAGGGTTGGCTAACGCCGTTAAGCACAATAAGGCTATAGTTGGCAAAACTGGCGTAGTTAATATTATTTTCGGAAACCGAACTTAGTTTAAAATAGCTATCGGCATTAAAAAGAGCTTCAATATACTTACCTGTTTTAATACCGTTGATGCTTAACACCTGCTGGTTAGGGTTGATGTTAAAACTGAAATTAAGTTGATCGTCAAAAGTAAGTGGAAAATCTTTAATGCTCAATATTCCGCGCTGCCATCCCAAACCTAAACCACTGTATGAAAGGGTATCGATTGCCGTTTCACCAGCTTTAACATTAATGCTTCCTACCGCCTTTTGTTGGTTGTTGATACTCAATTTCAGCGGTACGTTTTGAGCATCATCATTACCAAAGTTCTTTAACCTAACAATGATCTTCTCGGAGGTATTTACCTGATGTACGGGTGAAAGAAACCAAACGCTATCTACCGAAATGTTTGGCAATTCGTTACCGCTTAGCTTTACCAGTGCCAGTTGTGTTTGTTCCTCCTTTTTTACAGGCTCCTTGCCTACAAAGTTCTGCTGAAAATCAGAGATCATGTAAGCAAATCTGTTACTAGCTCCCGTGAAAACACCTTGCTGTCTATTAATGACCTGTTGCAAGTTTTTATTAGCCGCAGATATTTTAACTTCATCAACGGCTTGCAAAAACTCTTCGGCATTTAACAAGCGTTGGTGCTGTCCTTCAAAATCGTTGGTTAATAACTGAAAACGGTCGTTGATTTGGTAGCTTTTTACAATCTCCTTTGCTCGGCGTTTGGCTTCATCAAGTAAGCTTCCTTCTTTGTTCACCGCATCCATACTATAGGAGTTGTCCAAATAAATGCTTACAATGTTTCCACTTGTCTTATTAGCGGCAGTATTTGAGCTAATGAACGGACGTGAAAAAGCCAAAACCAAAAACGTAATGGCCAAAATACGCGCAGCCAAAATCAACAGGTTCTTTAACTTTTCTTTGGAAGAATTCTGCTCCTGTACTTCTTTAAGGAAGGCTACATTGCTAAAATAAACCTTCTTGAATTTACGGAAATTGAATAAATGAATAATGACCGGGATAAGGACCGCCAAAAGTGCAAAAAGAAAGCCCGGATAGAGGAAATTCATTAAAAACCAAAGGTACAAAATTTATAAGATAAAATAAAGCGTACTTACCTCGTGGTATTTATACCTGATGTTAAAAAACACTTGATTAATATCAACAAAAACAAAGCTAGACTGTTATGTCTTTAAAATTTTACAACAATGAAAACTCCAGTTAAAAACAAAAAAGATGTTAATCAAAAAACCGAAAAACCTCATTTAAAAACAGAGCAACCTTTGGCCGAAAAAGATGAGGTTAAAGAAGCAGAGGCTAAACAACGGAAGAAGTGATCAGTAGGTTAGAGAAAACCTGTGTAATCTGCAGGAGGAAAGAAGGAGTGGGAGGAGAAAACAGGATAAGATAAATATCTATTTTCTATTTCCCCCTAATTCCGCTGGGTTTGAAATATTCCAGTGAAAGAAACAATCAATCAATCCATTTCAACTCCCCCATTATCTCTGCAATCGAAAACTTCGCTCCGCAAATAAACTCATCAGCAGCACCATAATAGATGGTCAATTCATCGCCATTAACTAAATGACCGTTTGTGAACACTACTGAACCAAAAAAACCGCTTAGTTCATAGCTTTCCAAAGGCTCCATAATAGGTTCTTCGGTACGGGCCAATACTTTCGCTGGATTTTCGAGGTCTAACAGCACTGCCCCTAAACAATAGCGATGTTGGTGATTGGCTCCGTGGTAAATTTCTAACCAACCTTGCGCAGTTTTAATAGGTGCAGCACCCGCTCCCACCCGAGCACTGTCCCAATAATGCGGCCTACTTTTTAGGATACATTGGTGATTGCCCCAGTGAATCCCATCCAAAGATGCTGCCAGCCAAATATAATTACCTCCAATTTCTTTACTAGTGGGTCGATGAAGGGCATAGAACTTTCCGTTGATTTTTTCTTCAAACAGGGCCACATCTTTGTTATGCGGTGGAAATATCAAACCTAAATGTTCAAACTGCAGCCAGTTTTTGGTGGTACGTAAACCCACGGCCACACCATTCTCCGAAACAGCGGTATAAATAAGGTAATAAATGTCTTCTATTTTGCTTACCCTGCAGTCTTCGATACCGTATCTTTCCAATGCGCCCATTCCATGCAGCTGTAAAGGTTCGGGACTAAAATGGATACGATCATCGCTACTGAACAACCTTAGGTATGAAATGGTGGTTAAATAATCCAACCCTTTATAATTAATGATACGGGCATCTGTATTGATCAAATCAGGGTCGTCCAATTTAAGTTCCATCACCTCTAAAAGATCATTAGCCATGCGCATGGGAATAAACAATTTGCCTTCTTGCGGTGCTACGCTTTCCGCTACCCTTACCAATAGATAAGTTTTATGCTCGTACGTAAACACACCAGGATTAAGCAAACAGATTACCTGCAAATTAGCCGCACTAGCAGCTAAATCCTGCGGTTTAAGCAAAGGGTTTTCCTGAAATCTTTTAGCAATATCCATGGAAGAAGTTAACAGTTAAATTTTGAATAAAAACCACATAATCAACAGAATATCAAAACCTTACTTTTTCAGCAACTTTTTAATCTTATTTTTCACCTGATAAATATCTGCCCATACATCTCCCACCTTTTTAATCCTATCCTTAATGTTGAAGATATTAAAATCACTAATGCTCAAATTCTCATTTACCTCGTGCCAGTGTAAGGGAGCAGATACCGTAGCACCTGCTTTTGGTCTTAACGAGTAAGGAGACACAATAGTCTGTCCTTTTCTATTTTGTAAATAATCGAGGTATATTTTGTTTTTACGTTTGCTTGGGCTACGCTCTAAACTGGTGATATTGGAATGCTGTTCGTAAACTAGGCCAGCAAGATAATGTACAAAGTTTTTAGACACCTCATAGTCATATGCTGCCAAAGGTATTACAATATGGATGCCCTTCGACCCTGATGTTTTCACAAAAGAAATCACATCCATTTCGTCCAATAACTCCTTTGCAGTGAGTGCCACTTTTACCGTTTCCTTAAATTCAATGCCATGCGGATCTAAATCCAACACGGCAAACAAAGGTACTTCGGGCCTACGGTAGGTACTCATCCAAGGGTTAATTTCAATACAACCCAAATTTGCCATCCACAACAAGCTGGCTTCATCGTTACAAACCAAATAATCTATCTTTTTATGTAGATGCTCTGATTCTAAAGAAGCGTATTTAATCCATTTTGGAATTTGATCCGTATTTAAATCCTTTTGAAAAAAACCAGCTTTGCTAATCCCATTAGGATGCCTGTTCAATGACAACGGCCGATCTTTAAGGTGCGGTAAAATATAGGGAGCCATCTCTTGATAATAGTTGATCATTTGCCCCTTGGTAATTTTCTCACTAGGCCAGTAAATTTTATGTTGATTGGTAAGTTTAACTGTTTTCCTTCCAAATTTCAGGGTAGTTTCGTCTCCCTGCATCGCTTCATTAGTTTGATTAGTAGTAGCCATTTCCTGTTTAACTTCTTCTGGTTTTTTATCTTCTCTAATGCCCTTAAATACGGGGTGGCGTAAGTGGCGAAGATCTGTCCATTCAGAAAAAGTGACTTCACAAACCACCACTGGCTTTACCCAAGTGATATTTCTCTGCATGGGCACTTTATCTTCAAGCGGCTTTTCCTTCGTTTTTAACGGTTCTAAAAGTTGAAAAATTTCCTTTAGCGACTGCTCGGTAAATCCAGTGCCACAGTTCCCTATATAGCTTAATTGATTTGCATGATTTTGAATGGCCAAAACCAATGCACCAAAGTGGCTCCTACTGCCTGCAGGTTTGGTATAACCTATGATGATGGCTTCTTGCGATTGCTGTATTTTTATCTTTTGCCAATGGCCGCTTCGAGCGCCGCTTAGGTAGGCACTTTCTGCATTTTTAGCCATAATGCCTTCCCATCCCCGTTTTCTAGCTTCCCCTAAAAATTCATTCCCTTGGGTCTGGATTGCCTTCACTATTTCTATAACTTTTTGTTTGTTATTGGCAAGCAGCCTTTCTAAAAGCTTTT
Source organism: Pedobacter sp. ASV17 (assembly GCF_016429065.1). Taxonomy (GTDB): domain Bacteria; phylum Bacteroidota; class Bacteroidia; order Sphingobacteriales; family Sphingobacteriaceae; genus Pedobacter. Next base: position 12,314 of record NZ_JAELTX010000080.1, on the reverse strand, counting down.
TTCGCTGATGCAAGGGCATAGACCGTATATCTGAACCGTTAATTTCCAGCACATCAAACACAGCATAATGCAAATTGATTTTTTTTTGAGAGGGCTCGTAATTCTGTAAAGCTTGAAAGCTGGTTCTATCCTTTTCCCTTACTATAATCTCGCCATCCAAAACGGCATCAATGTTCAAATGTTCTAAAGCTCTAAGGATGGTTGGATAATCGTTACCTAGGTTTTTGCCATTTCTGGAAGTTAAAGAGACTTTACTTTTCTTCACGCTCGCTATCCCTCTATAACCATCTAACTTTTCCTCAAAAACCCAATCCTCTTCTTGCGTAACGTATTTCACCAATTTAGCCAGCATTGGCTGATAATCTTCTTTTTTTTTCAGCCTCAACTTTGGCTTTGGAATCTCGGGAACCTCTTTTTTAAAGTCCTTTCCCATTTTTTTTACCTTTTCTGAAATTTCATCTTCGGCATTGTATTTTTTGCTCACCGCATACCTGTCCCTATGCTTAATCAACAACCAAGCGTTGTGCTCACTATCCTTCATGCGTACTAATGCAAACTCACCTTTCAGTTTTTTACCATGCAGCACAAACTTTAAATTGCCGCTATGCAATCCCTTATTCAAACTAGCCTGATCCTTATCAATAGGTTCGTAAGTCCCTTCATCAAAAATATTGACTACTCCTGCCCCATAATTTCCTTTGGGAATAACGCCTTCAAAAGACTTATAATCATAGGGATGATCTTCAACCATCATGGCCAAACGTTTATCGTTAGGATTTAAAGATGGTCCTTTGGGTACCGCCCAGCTTTTAAGTACGCCATTCAACTCTAGCCTAAAATCGTAATGCAGGTGCGAAGCGTGATGACGTTGTACTACAAAAGAGAGCTTTTTTCCTGTAGATTTTCCTCCAGTAGGTTCAACTGTTTGTTTAAAATCCCGCTTCTGATTATATTTCGTTAAAGACATTTTAAGCTCCTTTCTTACTTAAGCTCTGCATCAATTGCTCATACAAATCGTCGCTTACCCGTTTTTCTGGGCGCATTTTTTTAACTACCGTTTTCTTACCTTTCGCTTTGGCTCTAATAATTTTCAGCAATTCTTTGGAATACTCGTCCTTAAAGGCAGAAATGTCAAAATCAGCACTGTATTGCTTAATCAAAGCCATGCCTACTTCCAGTTCTTTAGGTTTTACCGTAACTGCCTCCATTTCCAAGTCTTTGGCAGATCTAATTTCTTCCTCAAAACGGATGCGGGTAATCACAATCATGTTATTTAAAGGATGAATAACACACAAATGCTCGTTACTTCGTAAAACAAAACGGGCCACTCCCGCTTTTTTTGTTTTCTGCAGTGCTTTTAAAAGTAATCCGTAGGCCTTTTTACCTTGCGGTTCAGGCTGGGTATAATAAGAAGTTTCGTAATAAATAGGATTAATTTGGGCAATGTCAACAAAGCTTTCCAGTTCTATCAGCTTGTTTTTTTCGGGCATAGCACTTTCAAAATCTTCATCTTCCAGCACCACATAGTTTTCTTTGAGCAAATAACCTTTTACTATACGCTCAAAAGGTACTTCTTTTCCGCTTTTTTCGCTGACACGCTGATATCTAATCCGAGACATATCCTTACCGTCAAGCATATCCAAATCGAGGTTGCTATTTTGTACTGCCGAGTATAATTTTACTGGAATATTGACCAAACCAAATCCAATTGCGCCTTTCCAAATCGATTTCATTCGTTTTAAGATTTAATGGTAACGGGAGCCCTAATGCTAAATAAACATTAGTAAAAGGAAATGGTTTTGCAATTAGTTTTGACACAAATGCACAGATGTTTTTTCAAATATCAAATCATTAAAAAAGGTGATATAAATCTGTGTATCTGTGGCTAGCTACCTATTGTATCAGTCCGTGTAGCACTCCATAACGAATCAATGCAGCTGAGTTTTTAGAGCCCGTTTTATCCAAAAGACTTTGGCGGTGCCCTTCAATGGTTCTTTTACTGAGGAATAGCTTTTCAGACATTTCCAAGTTCGTGAGTCCTTCGGCAATGAGCTGCAATATTTCCAATTCCCTTAACGAAAAATCAATCTCGTTATCAGGCATCGTAATCAAGTACTGCTTGCTTTGCAATAAATTGTCCATCATGGCCATGGTAAGCTCCGCACATAAATACTTACTACCTTGTTGTACAAATTTTATAGCGAAAATAAGTTCATCCGCACCGATATTTTTAAGCAAATAACCATCACTTCCGTGTTTAAAAGCCTCCATCACATACTTTTCATTATCGTGCATCGAAAGCATCATGACTTTCATTTGCGGATGTTTCAATTTTACTTCCTTTAACAATTGCATGCCATCCATTTCGGGCATATTAATATCAACTAATATAATATCTACTGTGGTATTGGCCATTTGCTTCAACACCTCAATACCATTTACAGCTTCGCCTACCACTTGTATCTCTTTATCCGATTCAAGTAGCATTTTAATGCCATTTCTAACAATGTTGTGGTCTTCTGCCAATAAAATATTAATCATGATATGCTTTAGTAATGTTCATTTGATGGTATTTTTCAAGATAGTGAGGTTTGATTTGTATAAAATCATCCACTCTTATAATTAAAAGCGTTCCATTTTGTTTTATTTTTTTTTACAAGAAACCTTTGTCACCCTGAGAAAAACACTTAAACCTTGTAGGTTTTGAAAGCCTATAAGTTTTTTTCACAGAAGTAAATCGACGTAATAAATCAGAGAACCAAATGCGCTTTTTTCTGTTATAAAGAAGCTAAACCATTTTTAACATGTCTAAATTTTCGGATGTTGCACATATACTCAATGCAATTCCACTAGCTTGCTATATGCTAGACCATCAAGCTAATTTCATTTACATCAATGAAAAAGCCGAACAATTCTTTAAAAAAGACAAAAGCGAAATGCTTGGGAAAAACGTCTGGAGCCTATTTCCTGATTCGAAAAAGACCAGCTATTTTAAAGAAGTGAACGAGGCTATCGTTAACAAAAAGCAAAGTACCTTCGAATACATCTCAGTATATACCCAAAGTTGGATCAAGTTAAATGTGAACCCCATTGCCGAGGGCGTGGTGATTAGTTTTAACTGCATTGAGCAGGACAAACACAATGAAAACCTTTATAAAACTCTGGTAGAAAACACGCCCGATGTGGTGACCAAATGGGACCATCAACTCCACTTAGTTTACGCCAATGCAGCATTAACAGAAAAAACTGGCATCTCAACGGCATACGCCTTGGGCAAATCACATCGGGAAATTTGGCCATATGCCGATATCGCCCTTCTTATTGAAAAAACAAAACTAGTATTAAAAAAAGGCAACACACAAACCTTAAATATTTCTTTTAGAACACCCAATGGCACCGTATTTTACGATATTAAACTAGCGCCAGAATTTACGATAAATGGCAAAGTAAAATATGTGATTGCCATAGGCCGAGACATTACCGACCTCACCAGAAACCAAGAAAGTTTTAACGCTCAACTCAGGCATAAATATACTTCCCTATTCAATTCTATTAACCAAGGCTTTTGCATTATCGAAATGATATGGGACCAACAAGGCAATGCTATTGATTACCGTTTTATTGAAGCAAATCCATCTTTCCAAAAACAAACGGGCATCAACAATTACGAAGGAAGAACCATGCGTGAAATTTGGCCAAAACACGAAAGCCATTGGTTTGAAATTTATGGTAATATTGCAAAAACACAAACCTCGGCACATTTTGAACTGCCAGCAACCATTATTAACGGTTGGTACGAAGTAGAAGCTTTTCCTATTAAAGAACTAGGAGAAAGCGTTGTTGGTATATTATTCAATGACATTAGCGAAAGAAAAAAGGCCGAAGAAGTATTGCGCAAGAGTGACGAGCGGCAGCGCTACCTGTTAACATTAATGGATTCGGTAAACTCTTTTTCTGACCCGCTTGAAATTCAAGAAGCAGTTGCGAAAATTATTGGAGAGCACTTGAACGCCGACCATTCATTTTATGCCCATCTTACCGAAATTAACAATGTGCCATATCTACAGATAGAACGTTTGTATAAAAAAGCAGAAGATGTAAAATTTAAGCCTAGTCTTTACCCTTTTGCGGATATAGGAATAGCGTTGGAAGAATTTAATGCGGGCAAAACACGTATTATTTCGGGACCAAAAAAACAACGAAAAAATTCTGACAACAATTTATCACTACATCAAATATTAAATAATGGTATTTGGGCAATAGTACCATTGGTTAAAAAAGAAAAACTAGTAGCCCTACTCATGGTACATCACCAAGAGCAATACCTTTGGGCCGAAGAACATATCCGGCTGTTGGAAGAAACTGCTGAAAGAACGTGGTCGTACATTGAACAAGCTAAAATGGCGAGTGCCCTTACTCATTCCGAAGAACAGCTTACCGTAGCCCTTACGGCATCAAACATGAGCACTTTCCACTGGCTTTCTAAAAATGGTAAAGTCGTCGTATCGCCACTTTCCGCCAACGTTTTTGGTCTTAAAGAAAACAGCTTTTCGTATGAAGATAGTCAAGGTTTTGTGATGATACACCCCGACGATATGGGCGAACACCGCCAAACCTTGGAAACCGCCAGCAGAGAACAAAAAGAATTTCATCATACCTACCGCATCATTAGACCTATTGATGGGAAAACAGCTTGGATCGAAGAACGAGGCAAAGGAATTTATCATCCGCTTAGTGGTATTTTAGAAGTAAGGGGCATTCATTGGGATGTAACACCGCAAAAAACACAAACAGAACGAACCAAAGAAGCCGAAGAGAAATATCGTATTCAATTAGAAGAAGATGTTTACCTAAGGACGAAGGAACTGAAAGAAAGCAGAGATGAGCTGGCCGCCATTTACAACAATACCCTAATGGCGATGTCGGTTTTAACCGCAATAAGAAACGATAACAACCAAATTATAGATTTCACTATTGCCCTTACCAACAAAGCCCTGGAGTTAGAAACAGGCCGAACCGACCTGATTGGAAAACGATACCTACAGGAATTCCCTGGAATAAAAAAAGCTGGACTTTTTGATATGATGGTAAAAGTAATGGAAACTGGAGTACCTATCAGTAATGAATATTTTTATCCCTATGAAGATTTCAACAAATGGTATTCGTGCATGTTTGTTAAAATGGGTGATAGCTTACTGGCAACCAATCTGGATATTAGTGAGCGTAAAATTGCCGAACAACTTTTCAAGGAAAACTCGGCCATGATACAGGGAATTGCCAATTCGGCACCAGATATGTTATATGCCATCAATTTGGAAAGCATGCAGCAGTTTTATTCCAACTACCGCATTGAGCAGCTGGTAGAAAAACCACATAATGAAATCAAGAAAATGGGTAGAGATTTCTTTGAAAAATTTATCCATCCAGAAGACAGGGACAGCTTTTATACCAGCCTCAACGAATTAAAAAAGGAAAATCAGCGAGAAATTAAGTCGCTTACCTACCGCTTGATAGATGCCAAGGGGAAAATCCATTGGATCAACTCAAAAAGTACGGTATATATTAGAGATGGCGAAGGGGAAATGACCCATATTGTTGGTATTTCGCAGGATATTACCCAACAGAAAGCTTTGGAAGAAAAAAACAGACAATTAACCCACGAGCGTATACAATTAGAAAAAAAACAACAAAGGGAAATTTTAAAAGCTACCCTTAATGCACAGGAGGAAGAAAGAAAACGCATTGCTGAAAGTTTACACAACGGTTTAGGGCAAGTACTTTATGGCGTAAAAGCAACACTGGAACGACTAAACTTAAATGAGGCAGCCCTAGAAGACAATACCCACGTGCTAAACCGTTCTAAAGAATTATTGAGCATGTGCATTCAGGAAAGTCGAAGAATTTCGCATGAGTTAATGCCATCTATTCTGGAAGATTTTGGCTTGAAAGCTGCAATTAGGGATATTTGCATGCAACTGAAGGGAGAAACGCACTTTAATTGCACGTTCTCGGGAACTAATGTACCACTAGACAAATATATCCAATTGGCGATCTACAGAATTGTACAAGAATTGTCCCAAAACATCATTAAACATGCCTCCGCAAAAATAGCCCACATTGATATTTCTATTCACAATGGGCAGGTACACATTTTAGCAAAAGACAATGGTAGGGGTTTTGACAACAATGGCAAAAAACATAAAGGGATTGGACTGAAAACCATCGAATCTAAAGTAAAACTGCTAAACGGAACGATCGAAATCAACTCTGTTCCGCAGCAAACCGTTATTCATATCCAATTCCCAATTTAATATAGTTTCTAGTGGCTAAGCAGGAACCAAACCTCCAAAGAAATTGTCCACCTCAAAGTCAATGGAATTCCAAGGACTACGTTTTGCCTTGATACCAGGGATGATCTTTTCATCATCAATACCTTCTAAGGTCGACTTCTCTTCCAACGAACTTATATTTTCCTCTTCTTCAGCATTTTTTTGACGTTGGGGCGTTGGAATAAGACCAAATTTACCTTCACTGCTTCCCCTTATTGTTTGATTTCCCTGGTAACTTTCATTTTTTTGGGTTTGCCGCTGCATTGAGCCTTGCTCATTTTGCAGATTTTTCTTTTGCTCTTTCATTATTTTTGTTTGAACACTAATGAATGCTAAAACAAGTTCAGCATCAGTTTATCTTTCTAGCCTAATGTGATAGGTTTCCACTTCTTTAAGCGCTTCTAAAATTCCGGTACGCTGCTTTTGTAATAAGCCCAGATGGTGAACGTGCGTCACCTCATCTTCCAATACCGCATCGTATTTTTCAAGCGCTGCTTTTTCACCTGTTTCTACCGCTTCTAAAATAGCTTCATCTTCCTTGCTGCTTAAGGCTTGTTTAATATCTATCCAAGTTCTGTGCAAAATGCCCAAAATACCGCCATTTTCGTTTTCACTTTCTCCGCCGTGTAGTGCAATATGACTTTTAAGCTCATTGGCATAACCAATTCGTTGCGAAGCCATGCGTAAAAACAATTCCTTTAACTCCAAACTATTCACCACCTCACTTGCAGACAAATAGCCTTCTTTTCCATCATTAAGAATAGTCACCAAACCTTTCAAATCTTCTACTACCTTACTCATCTTTTATCTCCTTTTTTCTAATTCGTCATTTTCTTCTTTATTCTCTCTTTCCGCATTTACGTTGGGGTCTTCGCCTAAAGGTTTGCTTGGATTACGTGTAGTATTTTGCGCATCACTTTGTATTCCTGGCACCGCCGATGAAGTTTGGTCATCATCATCTAAATCTCCATTTGCTACATCCGCAGGTCTACGATCTAAGTTTTTCTCTTCAGTATCTAACGCTTTCCTGTTCACCAAATGCTGGTTAGGATCTCCTTCTTTACCTTGCGGTTGTGTGCCTTCATGATCTTTTGTATCTGTTACTGAATTTTCTCTATGAGATTGATTAAATTCTCGGTTTTGTTCAAATTGGATTTCCATGGTCTGATCTATTTAAAAGTTATCTGCTATTAACTATAAATAGGGATAGTTTAAAAAAGTTCAGATTATCTCAAAATCAAGTATTTTATTTAGTAACAGAAGGTATTTAACGCAATTATTCAAACTACTTTTTTGCCCACAAATATTTTCTTAAGCTTCCTATTCAGGTAATTTCCTTTAGAAACGGAAGCCTTAAATTCCTTGTAGATTTTTTCGGGTACAGATTGATATACATAAACATCGCCCGAATTAAACACTACCGTTAGTGCTTTGTTCTCAAGGCTGTAGCTAATATGTGCAATCACTGAAGAAGGCATGATTTTTAAATATGTAAAAACGAATAAGTGTTTATACTTAGTTTAGATGCGTAACCAACTTTACAACTACCCGTTTTAATAATTAAGAAAGGTAAAGGTCTTTTGTTTAGCTATATTTGAATAAACACGACTAGCAATGGGTAATCAAACGGATAAAAATAAAGAAGAGACGCAGAGCTTGTTAGAAAAATCAAGGTCTTTACGCGAAAAGTCAAAAGCTACCGAAACTAAACTCAATGAGCTAAAAGCGCAAGTTGACGAGTTTATCCATTCAGATAAATCAACCACCGAAGAATCGAAAAATATTTAAACCACCTCCATCATCAATCAATTGACAACGCTCTCGCTCTCCTTTTCCTATACCCTTCTGTTTTAAGGTAACTACGATTTTTTCTTGGGCACTTTCGCCCCAGCTTCTCTTGCTTCTGATAACCCAATGGCTACCGCCTGCTTTTTAGAAGTTACTTTTTTACCAGTCCCAGTTTTTAATTTACCTTCTTTCATTTCATGCATGGCCTTTTCTACTTTTTCACCAGCTTTTTTTGAATACTTTGCCATTTTGATACATTTTAGTCACAGTACAATAAACATCAGCAAGTGATTTTGTTTTTTGAATACTGTAAAACAAGTATTTGTACCTAAAAAACGTCAACAAAATACCTTGCCACAAAACCCAAATACTTATTTTTTTAAAAAGCACAAACAAAATCGCTTGGCTTTCGCTTTTATGAGTATTCAATGAATACGTATATAACAATATTACTGAGAACACAATAGCATAAGTTTTCTGTTTGTGTTGGCGTTGACGTAGGATTAACGCCAGCTTTTTAAACCAACTGATATTCACTAAAACTAAAAACAATGAAAAACCTATTCTTTTTAATCTACAGCATAGCATTTACGGTGATGATTGCTTGTAATTCGCAACCCAAAGATGCCAAAGAAGTAGCCGATAGCATTAACCAAGTCAAAGATACCTCTACCACCGCAGTGGATATGATTACCGTACGTGATAATGAGGCAGAATTTGCCACCGATGCTGCTGACGCCAGTTTAGTGGAGATCAATTTGGCCAATTTAGCGATCAGTAAAACGGGGAATCAGCTGATCAAAAACTACGCTAACATGATGCTAAAAGATCATGGTGCTGCTAATGAAGAATTAACTGCATTAGCCAAAAGCAAAAATATTACTCTCCCTGAAACCATGAGCGAGCCGCACCAAAAAAACAGAAATGAGCTTAATGAAAAATCAGGAGCTGATTTTGATAAAAAATACGCAGCACTCATAGAAGAAGATCACGTAAAAATGTTGGCCTTTATGGAGCACGAAGCGCGAAAAGGTACCGATCCTGATTTGAAAGCCTATGCAAATAAAATGATTCCCGTGATCAACGCACATTTGAATGCCATCAGAAAAATAAAGAATAGCTTAAAATAGTGCTAAAACTTTAACACTATTCAGTTGTTGCTTTAAGTAGAAGATGCAGCACCTCTCTTACAAAATACATGAAGATGAAAATAGCTTATATCAGTACATCACTGCCCATGGAATGTGGCATTGCTACATTCAACGCCAATTTGGCAATTGCTATTAACCAACACGACACCATTTCTAAAGACAGTTTCGTTATTGCTTTAAGCGATGCCGAAGACTTAAAAACTTACCAATATCCTAAAGACGTAAAATACATCATTAGGCAAAACAACCAAAAAGACTATTTACGTGCAGCCAATTATATCAATACCAGCCAAGTTGATGCTTGTGTAATTGAGCATGAATTTGGAATTTACGGTGGTGAAAGCGGGTTGTACCTCCTTACTTTAATGGCAAGGATCAACAAACCTATCATTACCATTTTACATACCGTACTAAAACAACCTAACTATATCCAGCAAACCATCATCCAACAAATTGCCAAGCGGTCGGCCAACATTGTGGTGATGAGTCAAAAAGCCATTGGTTTTTTAACTAGCATTTACCATGTTCCTAAAGAAAAAATCAAATATATAGAACACGGGGTGCCAGATTTAGAACCCTCTGCCTACAATCCTGTTAAAGCAGCCTATCCATTTAAAGACAATAAGGTTTTGTTAACCTTTGGGTTAATTAGTCGTGGTAAAGGTTTGGAAACCGTGGTAGAAGCACTGCCTCAAATTGTCAAAAATCATCCAAATGCAGTATATGTGGTTTTAGGCAACACACATCCTGGCGTAGTTAAAAGCGCTGGGGAGGAATATCGTGACAGCTTAAAGCGCCTGGCCAAGAAACTCAACGTAGAAAACCACTTGGTATTTGTCAATAAGTTTGTAGATGAAAATGAGCTGTACCAATATCTTTCGGCTGCAGATGTATATATTACCCCCTATTTAAACGAAGCACAAATTACTAGTGGAACACTGTCTTATGCGGTAGGTGCTGGTGCGGCGGTAATCTCCACTCCTTACTGGCATGCACAAGAACTATTGGCCCAAAAACGCGGCCTATTGTTCGATTTCAAGAATAGTCAGCAGTTAGCCGTAATGGTAAACGAATTGCTAGAACAGCCCGAGAAATTGGGTGAACTAAAATACAATGCTTACCAATATGGACTTTCGCTACGCTGGCCTAGTATTGGCAAAAAGTATATCAAAGTACTTCAAAACGCCATATTAGCTAGGGAAAAATCTGATTTGGAAAGCAAGAGTATTATTGATGTAGATAGTATTCCTACTTTTAATTTAAGTCATATCCGCCGACTAACGGACGATACGGGCATTGTTCAGCATGCCAAATATGGGATTCCAAATTTGAAGGAAGGCTATTGTTTGGACGACAATGCTAGGGCGTTAATCATGGCACTGATGGCTTTTGAACAATATAAAAGTAAAGAATCTTTGGATTTACTTCCTATTTACCTAAGCTATATTCAATACATGCAAAAGGAAGACGGCAATTTCCGTAATTTCTTGAGTTTTAACAGAAATTATTTGGATGAAGTTGGCTCAGAAGATTCTTTTGGTAGAACCATTTGGTCATTGGGCTATCTGATCAATTATGCTCCAAACAATTCCTACAAAGAGTTTGCCGATGAACTTTTCCTAAAATCGGTTCCTCATTTCAATCAACTACAACATTTACGAGGAGTTGCCAATACCATCATCGGCGTACATCATTACCTAAAGGTAAATCCTCACGACGAACGTATTGTGAATGAACTTAACCAATTAGCGGTTCCGTTAATTGATGCTTACTTAGATAATAAATCGGGCGATTGGCGTTGGTTTGAACAAAAACTTACTTATGATAATGCTATTTTACCTTTAGCACTGCTATGCCATTATGAAATCAATAAAAATGTGCAGTCGTTAAATATAGCTTTAGAAGCTTTGGATTTCCTTACCGATAAAACATTAGCTTTTGGATTTTTAAATCCTGTGGGAAATGATGGTTGGCTAGAGAAGGGAAAACCGATGGCTTTATACGACCAACAAGCAATAGAAACCATGGCCATGGTATTGGTTTATTTTAAGGCATATGAAATTACCAAGGATGTAAAATACATGCACCATTTATACCAAAGCTATTTATGGTTTTTGGGAGAAAACAGTTTGAACCTACCACTTTACGATCATGAAACCAAAGGTTGTGCCGATGGATTACAACCACATGGCGTAAATAGAAATCAAGGAGCAGAAAGTACCTTGGCCTATTTAATTTCTCATTTGGTAGTGTTTAAAGCTTTAGAAATTGAATATCGTTACTTGGCGGATAACAAGTTACAAGAGGATATTTTAGAGAATTAAATCTCACGCTAGCGGTGTAGCTAAACCTCGTAGGTTTCGAAAACCTGCGAGGTTTGTTAAATATCGGAGATTCCTCGTCGTTGCACTCCCCTCCGAATGACAACAACTATTTACGTTATTGCAAGGAACGTCTATTTTGATAATCTTAAAGCAGGCGTATCATTTAGATTATCAACGCTCAGTGACGCAGTTAAACCTCGCAGGTTTCGAAAACCTGCGAGGTTTGTTAAATATCGGAGATTCCTCGTCGTTGCACTCCCCTCCGAATGACAACAACTATTTACGTTATTGCAAGGAACGTCTATTTTGATAATCTTAAAGCAGGTGTATCATTAAGATTCCCAAAGATCAATGGCACAATATAAACCTCGTAGGTTTCGAAAACCTACGAGGTTTGTTAAATATCGGAGATTCCTCGTCATTCCCTCGGAATGACAACAACTATTTACGTCATTGCAAGGAACGCCTATTTTGATAATCTTAAAGCAGGTGTATCATTAAGATTATCAACGCTCAGTGACGCAGTTAAACCTCGCAGGTTTCGAAAACCTGCGAGGTTTGTTAGTTCGTCATTACACTTCTCTCGGAATGACAAGTGTTAAACTGCACTACCGTTATTATGTTCCAAAATACGTTCCAACAAGCGCTCTAAATTCACGGTAGCGAAAGAAGAACAATAATCAGACAGACCATAAGGAATAATCAACTCCCCATTATGGATA
>NZ_JAELTX010000767.1 GCF_016429065.1 Pedobacter sp. ASV17 | reverse complement strand
CACCACCACACGTTCGCGTTGCCCAATCTCAACCTCGTCAAAAGGCAATATCGACCAAGCTGGACATTTCTGCAATACACGTTACCGAAAAGCTGTTTTTGAATAGCTGTTGATCCATTTACGCACGACATCTATTCCACTGGAGTCCAATGGCTTGCGCTGAGATCTGATGTCACACAACTGTGTTGCCTAACTCCTATTCTGCTGCCTGGTGATTGCGCACAATAAGCTCACTGTCGTCCTCTCTGACGAGCCCACGCGGGAGTCTTTGGACTTTATACAGCAGCCAAGATGAACTCTGCTGAAGAGGATCTCGATCTCAAGCTTCAAAAGATCTCTAGCGATCTCATTGCCGACCTCGACCATGCCTTGGCCAGGCACATTAGGAAGCC
>NZ_JAELTX010000766.1 GCF_016429065.1 Pedobacter sp. ASV17 | reverse complement strand
GGCGTTTACGTACTTTTTTGTGCCCGAGACAAAGGGGAAGAGCTTGGAGGACATGGATGAGGTTTTTGGCGATGCTGCTGCGCATGAGGAAAAGGCGCGGTTGTTTAATATTGCGGCTGATTTGGGACTTGCTGCGCCTGTTGCGGGGCCGGATGACAAGATGGAGCAGATTGAGAGGGAGAATCGAGAATATGCGTAGCGATGAAATGACGTTTCAGTTATGTCTTGTTATGTAAAAGATAAGAGTCTTTGGCCGGAATGTTGTATTGTCTTTGTGCTCATACCATGCTGCGCAATGCAGTCTATAAGTCTAATAACGTATACTATGCGCAAAATTCAATCGCTATGCCTGTCAGCGCATCAGACACCTGTCGGATAGATGCGACATCCAC
>NZ_JAELTX010000765.1 GCF_016429065.1 Pedobacter sp. ASV17 | reverse complement strand
CAGAAGTGCAACACGAAGTAGCACAGATTGCGAATGGTCACGACCAAGACTCGGCATCAATCCACTCTGTACAGCGGCCGCATCACTTTGATCTGCCCATGCTGGCGGATGATGGGTTGATGAGCGTGGCAAGCGACAGTTGGGAGACTTCCAAGGCTGCAAATCCGGACGAAGGTCGAACCAGGCGCCATAAGGAAAAGTTGACTGCGAGCCAGTCTGGATTGCTAGATACGACTGACCAGAGAGAAGAAACGGCTGCTGACAAGGTGGCAGTCCCCAAACCTCTCACGGGAAAACAGGCTGTAGATGGCCCGACAACAAGAGCAGCCGGGGCAGTGGCAGCCAACGCACACGAAGAAATCGAGGAGGCTGTTATACCGTCGTCTCTGCAG
>NZ_JAELTX010000764.1 GCF_016429065.1 Pedobacter sp. ASV17 | reverse complement strand
CTGTGCCGTAGATAGACTCGGGATGGATGATTCAATCCATCATCAAATGTCACATTTTGCATAGTAAACGCCAGTCATAGCTGCCCCGTTATGCATCTACGATTCACGGGCCGTTGGACTTTCGTATTGTCGTAATAGCAACGCCAAGATCCTCAAACACAAGGAAGCGGCACAGTAGAGTAGTAACAGCAGCTCAGTGGCGTCCTAGGCGGCCTTTCACAAGCTGCGCCAAGTGAGCGTTCAGTCTTGGCAGGCGGAGAAAAATGGGCGTTTTATTGGGCAGCATCGCGTGGGTTTCGCAAATGGCCAACCCTGATGCTGCAGGGTTACGAAAAATGCAGCTAATTATGCAACGGTGACGTCGGTACAAGTGTAGTGGTGCCCCTCTGAGC
>NZ_JAELTX010000763.1 GCF_016429065.1 Pedobacter sp. ASV17 | reverse complement strand
GTCAAGCCCTAGTTAAGAGCCCCTTTGGCGGTGGCAGGTGCGGGCTGTTGGGGGTTGGCGAGAAGGAATTCAGCTGTATCGACTAACTTGCTGGTGATACCGCTGACACTATTCAGTTGCTAGTTTAAAGGTACCGCCTGTTAGTGAAAAGACATGGAGAAAACAGGCTCTAAGTAGAGACAACTTACAAGAGGGGCGGCGGTGACGACAGCCACGAATAGAGAGCAGAGAGCAACAAACTTCATCTTGAAAGGAGCGTAAGGGTCAACCTGTGTTTGTAAACTGTGGGGAAAATATGATAAAACGAACGTGTGAAAGACGAATAGAAAGCAAAGTGAAGAGAACTAGGCATCCTGGAGGGCAGGCAATCACTGGCCTATATATCCCATATCC
>NZ_JAELTX010000762.1 GCF_016429065.1 Pedobacter sp. ASV17 | reverse complement strand
GTATTGTAAGTAACTTCTTGATCCGGCATTGATTACGCTCTCTAATCGTCTTTCATAGACCCCCCTCTGTTTGTCAACACTTTCTGGCAATTAAACAGCCACATGATTCCCCTCAACGAAACTGTCAAGGAGCTGCCCATCAACATTGAGCTCACCAACATGGCTACTTGGAAGTTCCAGTTCTTGGCTTCTATTGATGCGAATTCCAAGGAGAGTGCTCGACAGGCTGCTTTTGGAAACCCTGTTCCCGGCGCCGGCGACGGTACAGAGATTGAAATGGTCAAGGAAATCTTTATCGATACCAACCCCATCCTTCTCGGCATCACCGCTGTTGTGACGGTTGCCCACGTCATCTTGGAGACGCTCGCGTTTGGTTCTGATATTGCCCACTAC
>NZ_JAELTX010000761.1 GCF_016429065.1 Pedobacter sp. ASV17 | reverse complement strand
GCATACCCGTCGCGTTCGTATCTATCTAGCGTATTGGCACTCGTCAGACATAGGTAGTGTCCTTGTGGCGCTAAGTATGTGTCACTGGGGCCTACACGGTTTAAGTTGTAGGTCCCAGAGATTCAAGTTGCGCACACAGTCGATCATAAACCTTTTTGATGTCCCAGTGAGAAAACGATTCGAGGATGTGTTTGTCCCTGCTCAACACTTCAAATCCGTAGCTAAATATCTCGGCAGTCAGGGCACCTTTCCAACTCGAATTCCTAACGCAACGGACTCGACTCCTCTGTACATGCAGGATACCCGAAGAGTCCTTTGCGTCGTTCTGAATAGGCTTCCATTCAGCGATCTCGGTCAACACCATCAATAAAGACCACAACTGCTGTGCCCAAG
>NZ_JAELTX010000760.1 GCF_016429065.1 Pedobacter sp. ASV17 | reverse complement strand
GGGCGGAGACGCAGCCAGTGAGCTTCGCAAGGTAGTAGAAGGGCGACAAAATCGATGGAGCCAGGGAAGCCTGCAGCCGGGGCGACTCTTTACCAGCCTTGGCCAGTTTCAAGGCGGCACAATCTCTCCAACAAGCCTCACCGAGTCGGGGTATGGAACGGATGGCCAAGGTATCCGCTGCGTATGCAACAGGAGCGGCTCAGACCGCGATGAATATATGGTGCAATGGTAAGTTGAAGCCGGTCATGATGCACTGACCTGTAACGTCTGACAATTTTTTTAGTGAATCATGCGAGATGTGGCTCCACGGACAGTGCATCAATATAACAAAACGCGAAATGACAAACGTGTACATTTGCGCATTCTGCGCCAACACAGTGGGCGCGATGGGGA
>NZ_JAELTX010000759.1 GCF_016429065.1 Pedobacter sp. ASV17 | reverse complement strand
CGATCAAGCGACGTGCCAATATAGACGATGCAGCGTTAGCCTCAGCAGATTTGGACCTGTTGAAGGAGCCTCAAGCCGTCAACATTGCACGAATGTTGGCACAATGGCCGGACACGTTCCAGAATACAATCAAGACGTTAGAGCCAACAACTGTGCTCACATATCTCTTCAAGTTGTCCCAAATAATAAGCAGTAGTTATGATCATCTGCAAGTTATTGGAAGTGATCCGGAGTTGATGCGTGCTCGAATGGTGATATTTGATGCCGCTCGAACCGTTTTGGCGAATGGAATGAGGCTACTGGGGCTGACACCTCTCGAACGGTGCGTAAACAGAAGCATCATGATTGATATCAAGTAAAGACTAACACTTGGTAATTTAGAATGTAAGAGGA
>NZ_JAELTX010000758.1 GCF_016429065.1 Pedobacter sp. ASV17 | reverse complement strand
CCCCCCCCCCCCCCCCACCCCCCCCACCCCACCCCCCCCCCCCCCTCCCCCCCCCCCCTCCACTTTTTTTACTGATACGGCGACCACCTAGATCTACACACCGGCTCAGTCGTCGGCAGCGTCAGATGTGTATAAGAGACAGGAAACAAACAGATTCGAGTTCTCATGTGCGCTGTGACTTGTTCCCGTAATCATCTGAATATAACCGTAATTGTAGTGTGCAAATATTTTACATTGTCAAAGTTCATGTACTGACTCTTATACACATCTCCGAGCCCACGATACGAATTACAAGATCTCGTATGCCGTATTCGGCGTGAAAAGACGGGGGGGGGGGGGGGGGGGGGGGGGGGGGGGGGGGGGGGGGGGGGGGGGGGGGGGGGGGGGGGGGGG
>NZ_JAELTX010000007.1 GCF_016429065.1 Pedobacter sp. ASV17 | reverse complement strand
AGGTTCATACCTCATAAAACAAGTGGTAATTCCCTTAGTGGCATTATTTGATTTCAGGCGAGTGCAAAATAGTTGACTGTCTACTTCCACCAGCGTCCTATCAATAAACTGGTAATTTTGGAAGACTTGTGCCAAGCTAGCCGCCAGTTGGGTTAAATAGCCATTTCTGTCTCCATATAAACTGAAAGTACTGGCGCTAAATGATATTTTAATGTCTAACGAAAGATATAGACCTCTGCCCGTGTTATTGTTCCAATCAACAATTTCAGAAAGTTTATAAATACGGTCTGTTTTGCTCTTGTGGCAAATTTTGATTTTTTCAATGTCTATATCTCTCATTTCTGGAATGATACCTTGAAAAGAACTATTGCACACAAAACCGCTCAAATCACTATTGTGCCAAACCCAAGGGGTACCGTCAAGGCTCATTTGTATGTCCAGTTCCACTCCATCTAATCTGCCAGCAGCATTTTGCACTGCAGGAAGAGTGTTCTCAATCAAAACGTCATTATAGTTATTGTTGCCGCTACCTTTATGGCCCATAAAATTGGTGGCCGTTTCCATAGGCGAAGGTCTGCCGCAGGAATTAAAAAACAGCAGAAATCCCAAGGAGCAACAGGCAAGTAAAAAGACATGTTTGTTGAGGATGGGCATTATAAAAAAAGAAATGTTGATGGACGTAGCAAAGTTATATAATTTAAAAACAAGTTTTTACATGTTGAATGTTAAGTTTTCCATAGGTAGAAGGGGAGTGCTAACGATTTGTAAGTAGACAAGGGTTCATGCATAAGCAGATGAAAATGTCTGTGGGTTGATATACTCCTTTTAACTCTAAAAATATGCCGTAATTAGAAAATACATTTAAACCGTTTAAAGCGGGTTTTTGCGATTTTTGCTCAGCGTTGATGAGGTTTTTTTTCCCCGATGGATGGAAAAAATGGGGCTGCTTATCTTAAACTTTCCTATCTTTAAAATGAAAACCAAAATTATCTTGCATGAGAAAACTCACCACTGTAATGTTTGTGGCCATCGTCTTATTTTTGATGTCCTGTAATAGCCAAAAGGCTGACTTGGTCGTTTATAACGCCCGTATTTATACCGTAAATGAAGGATTTGACGTAGTGGAGGCCATGGCCATTAAAGATGGTAAGATTCTGGCCTTGGGAAAATCGGAAGAAATTAAGGCCCAATATCCAGCTAAGGAAATGTTGGACGGTGAGGGAAAAGCCATTTATCCAGGTTTTATAGATGCTCATGCACACTTTTTTGGTTACGCTCAAAGCTTGAACAATGCTAATCTAACGGAAGCAAAATCATGGGAAGAAGTATTGATCAGGTTGCAGGAATTTGCAAGAACGCATCCTGAGGGTTGGCTAACAGGTAGAGGCTGGGATCAAAATGATTGGCCTGGAAAACAGTTTCCAACTAAAGAAAAATTAGATGAACTCTTCCCTAATCGACCTGTTTTGCTTACCCGAATTGATGGTCATGCGGCCATTGCCAATCAAAAAGCGCTTGAAGCCGCTGCAATTACAAAAGCTTATGAACTTACCGGAGGGGAGATTGTGGAGAAGGATGGTAAAATTACAGGATTGTTGATCGATAATGCTGTTGATTTGGTGAACAGTAAAGTTCCCGCATTAACCGAAGCACAAATGAAAACCTTACTTCTGCAAGCACAGGAAAATTGTTTTGCAGTAGGTTTAACCACTATTGATGATTGCGGCCTTGACTATAATGCAGTGGAAGGTATTGAGCAATTGCAGAAAAATAACGATTTAAAAATGCGTTTCTATGTGATGCTTTCGGATAATGAAAAAAATTACGATTATCTCATTAAGCGTGGAGCCATTAAAACAGATCGCTTAAATGTAAGGTCATTTAAGGTATACGGAGATGGTGCCCTGGGTTCTAGAGGTGCTTGCCTGTTGTACCCTTATAGCGACATGCCCAATAAAAGAGGATTTTTGTTGAGTGATTTAGCCCATTTCGAAAAAGTGGCGAAGAAGATCAATGAGCATAATTTTCAAATGTGTACACATGCCATCGGCGATTCTGCAAATCGGGCCATTCTTAAAATATACAATCAAGTTTTAGGGCCTAATAATGATAAACGTTGGCGCATAGAGCATGCCCAAGTGGTAGCGCCAGAGGATTTTGAATTGTTTGGCAAGGCCAAGGTAGTGCCATCGGTACAACCTACCCACGCTACTTCTGATATGTATTGGGCACAAGATAGATTAGGGAAAGATAGAATAAAAGGTGCTTATGCTTACAAACAATTGTTGCAACAAAATGGTTGGCTTCCTTTAGGAACTGATTTTCCTGTGGAGCAAATTAATCCTATGCTTACTTTTTATGCAGCAACAGCGAGGAAAGATGCTGCGGGTTGGCCAGCTAATGGATTTCAGGTGGAAAATGCTTTAACACCAGAAGAAACATTAAGGGGAATGACCATTTGGGCTGCCAAAGCAAACTTTGAAGAAAAGGAAAAAGGTAGTTTGGAAGTAGGTAAATTCGCCGACTTTGTGATGATGGAAAACGACCTGTTGAAAGCGAACGCAAAACAAATTTTAGAAAATAAAGTCATTAGAACATACATTAACGGAGAAAAAGTTTATGAGAAAAAATAACCTGCTGGGCGTAATTGCCATTTGTTTAACTGCTGTTGTTTCCTTTACTGCCTGCGCCCAAGATCATAAACAAAACCAAAATCGTTTAAACAAAATGAACGATGTGGTAAAGCATACAGTATTGCTTAATAACTATCAAAATTTCATCCCAGTAGTAGGACTGGCCGAGAAAAAAATAGCATCTGTCGGTTTGGGATATGCCTATCAAATAGGCTTTGATAGCCTTTTAAACAAGTATGCTCCAGTGAGTAGTTTAAGTGCCACTAAATACAAAGATTCCACCACTTTAAATGATTTGGAAGACGATGTGAAATTCTACAATACCATTATTGTAGCGTTAAATAGTGATATGGCCAAGAATGCAAAGTATATCAGTTTTATTGGCAATTTGGCCAAAAGCAAGGAAGTAGTGGTGGCTTTGTTTGGTAATGGAAGTGCCCTGAGTTCTTTTGATCAGTTGAATGCGCCCTTGGTTTGGAGTTCGGAGGATAATGAAGAAGCCGCCTTGGTAGCGCCGCAATTTATATTTGGAGGGATTGGAGCCACCCAAATGTTGGATAAAACTTATTCTGCTAAATATGTGCAGGGAACAGGCTACCTTACGCAAGCAACACGTTTGAAATATACAGTGCCCGAAGACGCAGGCGTGAACAGTAATGATTTAAAAGAAATTGATGACATTGTAAACGAGGGGATTGCTAAAAAAGCCTCTCCAGGTATGGTCGTGTTAGTGGCAAAAGATGGAAAGGTTATTTACAATAAAGCTTTTGGTTACCACACCTATGATAACCAAACTGCCGATAAAGTAACAGATATTTTCGATTTGGCTTCAGTAACCAAAACAACCGCAACTACGCCAAGTGTAATGCGTTTGGTTGAGCAAAAGAAGCTGAAATTAGATACCAACGTGGGCTATTATATTGCAAAGGCCCGTAACACGCCCATGAATGGAATTAACGTGAGAGAGGTGATGCTGCATCAAGCAGGATTTATTCCTTACATTCCGTTTCATAATTTTGTGAAGGAAGGCGATTACAGCAGAGATTCCTCAGCAGCTTATCCAACCAAAGTAGCGGATCATTACTATATCAAAAAAGGTTTCTTTAATGATTTCATGTGGCCAAAAATGCTAAATTCTCCAATTAAAACCAGAGGGAGCTATGTATATAGCGATATCAGTATGTACGTAATGCAGGATATTGTAGAGCATATTTCTGAAATGCCAGAAGATCAATACGTACAACAAAATTTTTATATCCCGTTGGGAATGCAAACCGCAGGATACTTGCCAAGAAATAGATTTTCTAAAGATAGAATTGTACCCACGGAAGATGATAAAGTGTTCAGAAAAACCTTGCTAGAGGGTTATGTACATGACCAAGGTGCAGCTTTAAAGGGGGGCGTAGCAGGTCATGCAGGCTTATTTGGTAGTGCTAATGATTTAGCTATTTACAACCAGATGTTGTTAAACAAGGGAACTTATGGTGGAGAACAATATTTCACGCCACAAACGGTAGAAATGTTTACCAGCAAACAATCTGATGTGAGCAGAAGAGGCTTAGGTTTTGACAGATGGGATCCAGACTTGAGTAAGAAATATCCTTCTGAATTGGCCTCGCCGCAAACTTTTGGACATACTGGCTATACTGGAATTGGTGTTTGGGTAGATCCATCTCGTAACATGGTTTATATTATTTTAACTAACCGAGTAAATCCTACAGTAAGTGAAATGTTAGGTAAGTTAAATATCCGCCCACGTATACAAGATGTGGTTAACCGAGCAATAGATAAAAGTAAAAAGTAAGCTTATTGTTAAACAAAGAAGCCCTGCAGTCTCCAGATTGCAGGGCTTCTTTTTATCGTCTTAGCAGATAGACTTACGAAGTTTCAAAAACTTCGTAAGTCTTCAAACGGTAAGTCTTCAAATGCAATTATCCAATCAATACGTTGGACGATTTGTAAAACCACGAAGTGGTGATATATCTCTAACCCAATGAATAAATTTCCAAAACCCTGAAAGGGTGACATTTCAAGTGTTTAGCTATTGTTTTCTCGCAGAAAATCTATCAGCTTCTGCATGGCCAAAGCCCTATGGCTTATTTTATTCTTTTCAGACATCTCCATTTCCGCAAAAGTAATATCGTAACCATCGGGCTGGAAAATCGGATCGTAGCCAAATCCTTTGGAGCCCGTTGGTTCGATTCTAATGGTACCCTCAATTACTCCTTCAAACAAATGGTTTTTACCATTTTTGAGCAGGGAGATGACCGTTTTAAATCTAGCTTTTCGGTTGCTTTCGCCCTCTAAATTTTTCAATAGTAATTGCAGATTGGTGGTGTCATCCTTTACACCGCTATATCTTGCAGAGAAAATTCCAGGTTCGTTATTTAAAGCTTCTACTTCCAGTCCACTGTCATCCGCAAAGCAATCTAAATGATAGTTTTGGTACACATAGGTGCTTTTCAAAGTAGCATTTTCAGCGAAAGTATCTCCTGTTTCTGGAATGTCTACCAAGCAATTAATGTCTTTTAAATTGAGTACTTGATATTCAGGTGCTAGGATATTAGCAACTTCTTCTGTTTTATGAGTGTTGTTGGTTGCAAAAACCAATTTTTTGATCATACATTCAAGTTTTTTAATGTTCCCCAAAGTGTCTTCTTTGATGCCATATCCGCATCCAATGCATGCAGGTTATGGGTAAAAATCATGTTGATGTTTTGGAGTACATGTAATTGGTGTAATTGATGTTCGGCGAGGCCCAATGCGTTTGGTGATACTCCAAAAGACAAGAGGAATTTACAAGAGAAAAATGCACTTAGGTGTTCAAATTTGGCAGAGGTATAAGCCGAGTAATTGAGCAATGCAAAGTCAGCATTTTTAAGGTTGATGGAAAGCACCAGTTTTCTCAGTAATTCTCTTCCTTGTTCTGTACTTACTGGGTTTTCAGCATCGTTTACGAGGATCAAGATCTTTTTCTCGTTTTTGCCCAAATATTTGAAGTCGAAAACTTGACCATAGCTTGGCGCTGGTTCTTCCAGTTTGGGTACTTCAACAATCGCTTGCTCCACCGTTGGGGTTTCTTTTTGGGGTTCCACAGGCTGATTTTCCATCATTGTCATATCGCCAGCCAAGTAAACATCCTCGGTAAAAAATAAACGTAAAGCTTCTGCGTTAGTAATAAGTTGGCTGCTATTCATTTTTATGGAAAAATTTCTGTTAAAATTAGTTAAATATCTTATTATAGCACCTTAAATTGTTACTTTTATCCAATAATTAAAAACGCATCTTTTGTGAAAAAAGCCTGTTTAGCTCTAATTTTTACTGTTGCTGGAAATCTTTTATATGCCCAAAATGTGGCATCAATCAATGGAAATCCAATTAACAGCAAAGAATTTTTATGGGTTTACAAGAAAAATCATGCTGATGAAAGTCAACTAGATTATAAAGATTTGGCAGCTTATTTAGAGTTGTATGTCAACTTTAAATTGAAGGTTGCGGAAGCCAGGGCATTGGGTTTAGATGCTGACGAAGCTTACAAGCAAGAAATTGCTGGCTACGAAGAAGCTTTGAAATCCCAAAATAAAGTTCCTGTAAGTTCACCAGAGTATGCTTACATCATGAACGAATATAGGGAAGGTGTGTTGATGTTCAATGTTTGCGAGCAGAAAATATGGTCGAAAGCACAAGATGATGAAGAGCAGATAAAAACTTATTTTGCTGCCAATGCCAAAAAGTATGAAGGCAAGCAGTTTAGTGAAGTAAGGGGACAGGTGATAGGTGACTACCAGCAACAACTAGAAAATGATTGGATCAGCAGCTTAAGGTCGAAATATAAAATTAAGGTGAACCAATCAGAGCTTAAAAAATTGACGAAGCAATAATGGCTTTTTTGACAGACTACGCTCAATAATTTTAACTTTGTAAATTATACACAGAATTTAACATACTAATGAAGAGATTTTTATCAATAGCAGGCCTTTTAATGTGCTTGTTTTTGAATGTTAAGGCGCAAAATACAAATCCCAATTTGGATAAAGTGGTAGCGGTAGTGGGTAGCAATATCATCTTACTTTCAGACCTCAATCAACAATATGCGATTTATTTAAATCAGGGAAACCCTGCGGATTCAAGAGCCAAATGCTATTTCTTGCAGCAAATGCTAATCCAGAAACTTTTAAAGCAACAGGCTGAAATTGACTCCATTGTGGTAGAAGAGAGCCAGGTTGACGATGAATTGGATAGAAAAATGCGTTATCAGGTTCAACGTATGGGCGGTCAAGAACGTTTAGAGCAATTTTTGCAAAAATCTTTGTTGCAATATAAAGATGAGATGAGACCAGATGTAAAAGAAGGTCTGATTGCTCAAAAAATGCAAGCAAAAATTACCGAAAATACGAGTGTAACTCCTTTAGAAGTAAAGAAATATTTCGATAGTTATCCTAAAGATAGTTTACCTGATATTGGTGCAGAAGTAGAAGTGGGTGAAATTGTGCTGCAACCAAAATTGACAAAAGCGGAGAAACAAAAATATTACGATAAACTGGAAGCCCTTCGTTTACGTGTAAAAAGTGGTGAAGATTTCGGTTTCTTAGCCAAATCTTATTCAGAAGACCCTGGTTCGGCATCAGAAGGTGGCGACTACGGCTTTATTGATAGACAAACCATGGTAAAGGAATTTACTGCTTGGGCTTTTAAACTTAAAGCAGGGGAGATGTCGCCTGTTTTTGAAACAGAATATGGTTATCATATTGTGCAGGTGATAGAGCGTAGGGGTGAGCAAGCACACGTAAGACATATTTTAATACGTCCTCAAAGTACACCTCAAAGTTTAGATCGTACTAAGATGAAAGCGGATAGTATTTACCAAGATATTATTGGTAAAAAACTACCATTTGCAGCTGCGGCATCTCTTTACTCAGATAATAAAGAAACGCAATACAATGGTGGTATGATGCTTTACGCAGATAACCAAACGGCTAGAACAACTTTTGTTCCTATTGAAAAATTAGATCCAGCGGTATTTGTGGTGATTGACACCATGAAAGTAGGAAGTGTTTCGCAACCAGTAAAATTTAGCGATCCTCAAAGTGGTAAAGAAGGTTATAAAATCTTTTTCCTTAAATCTAAAATACCACCACATAAAGCCAGCTTAGAGCAGGATTATCCTAAATTTAAAGAGCAGGCCGAGGGTGAAAAGAAAAGTAAAAAAATTAGTGAATGGTTTGAAAAAAGAAGGGAAACTACCTACATTAAGGTTGATGATGAGTTTGCCACTTGTGACGAGCTAAAAATTTGGTTGAAGAAAGATAAAGACAGTAAATAGCGAATGCAGTTTAAAAACGAGGTAGAAGCTGTTGATGCCCTGCATCAATCGTTCAAGAATATACAAGCCGAAATAGGTAAAGTTGTAATTGGACAAGACGAAATTGTAAAATCAGTGCTCATTGCTATTTTTAGCAATGGGCATTGTTTGTTAGTAGGTGTACCAGGATTGGCCAAAACACTTTTGGTACAAACTGTTGCTAATGTATTAGACCTCGATTTTAACCGTATTCAGTTTACACCAGATTTGATGCCCAGCGATATTATCGGGGCAGAGATTTTGGGAGAGGATAGACACTTTAAATTTATTAAAGGTCCAATTTTCTCAAATATCATTTTGGCGGATGAGATTAACCGTACGCCACCAAAAACGCAGGCCGCATTGTTGGAAGCGATGCAGGAAAAGGCGGTTACCGCTGCAGGGGTTACCCATGGTTTGCCTCAGCCATTTTTTGTATTGGCTACTCAAAATCCAATTGAACAGGAAGGAACTTATCCATTGCCAGAAGCGCAGTTGGATCGTTTTATGTTCAATATTTCATTAGATTACCCAGCATTTGCTGATGAGCTAACCATAGTAAAAAACACGACGAGTAATCGCACGGTTGATTTACAAAAAATCATTAATGCGAGCGAAATTCAATATTTCCAAAAGTTGATCCGAAATATTCCAGTGACAGATAATGTATTGGAGTATGCCGTAAAGCTGGTTGCTAAAACACGTCCTAATAGTGAATTTGCTACTGCTGAAATCAATAACTTTATTTCTTGGGGTGCTGGACCAAGGGCCTCGCAGTTCTTGGTGTTAGGCGCAAAATGCCATGCCGCCATCTCTGGAAAGTATGCGCCTGATATTGAAGATGTGCAGGCGGTAGCGGAGGCTATTTTACGCCATAGGATTGTACGTAATTATAGAGCGGAAGCTGAAGGCCTTACTACTGAGCAAATCATTAAAAACTTATTTTAGAATTCTCGCTGGGTGTTAGATTGGTTCATCAATCAGTTGATGGCCAATATTTCGTATATTTGTATCAGCTTTTTATAAAATGAAGATTACAAGGAATACCATAGCGAAAACAGAAATCAAAAAGCTCATCAGTAATTCTGAAGTGGCTTTGTCGCATGCCGAAATTCAGCATGAACTAAATGATTTATGTGACCGCGTAACTATTTACAGGGTGTTAGATCGCTTGGTTGATGAAGGATCTGTTCATAGGATTGTAAATGTAGATGGGGTAATTAAGTATGCTGAGTGCCACGATTGTGAAACCCAGCATCACCATAATCACTTGCATTTTAGCTGTGAAAAGTGTAAATCTGTCACTTGCTTGGAGGATGTTATTCCTTCGTTCAAGCTGCCGAACAAATATCAGGTGAAGGAAGTGAATTTCACGCTTTCTGGTTTGTGCCCTAAGTGTTCGGGGCTTTAAGTTTGCTTAACTTCAAATGAAATAGATTTTTAGGCCAAAAACACCAGTTTTTTACTGCTATTTACTGTCCAGCCGATTGGAAACCATTGTAGGTAAGATTTACTATGTATCTATGTGGTTTTAATAAATACAAATACATAGACACATAGCGAAGAGGGTTTGCTAAGGCTGGAGATCGTTTAAAATCACAAAACGCTTATCCCGAACTTACGTTACCTAATACTTAATAGCTAATTTTCCAATAGTCGTTCCCGATTCCAACTGTTGGTGTGCTTGCTTTAGGCTTTCCTCCGAAAGTCCATGGAAGGTTTGCGTAAGTGTATTCACAAGGATACCTTCGTCTAATAAATCGGCCACTTTATTTAAAATGTGATGCTGCTCAATCATGTCTTCCGTTTGAAAGCTTGATCGGGTGTACATAAACTCCCAAGAAAAACTAGCGCTTTTTGTTTTTAGTTTATTTAATGCTACAGGAGTGGCACTGCCCGTAATGGAAGCAATATGGCCTTGTGGCTTAATTAGTTCGGCCATAAGGTCCCAATAGCCATTGGTGTCTACAAAATCTACAATGAAGTCTACGAACTGAAATCCTGCATTTCTCACTTCATCCAAAAGGTTTTTATGGTTGACTACTACATCAGCTCCCATTTGTTTACACCATTCGATGGTTTCGGGTCTTGAAGCGGTAGCAATGACTTTAAGATTGGCAATTTTTTTGGCCAGTTGTATGGCAATGGAACCTACACCACCAGCACCGCCAATAATAAGTAGGGTTTTGCCTTTGTCTTTTTCGGCACTTATGCGAATTCTATCAAATAAAATTTCCCAAGCGGTAAGTGCAGTAAGTGGTATGGCTGCAGCAGCTTCGTCGCTTAAACTTTTAGGTTTTTTACCCACGATGCGTTCGTCAATCACTTGAAATTCGGCATTGCAACCTGGTTTGGTGATATCTCCAGCATAATACACTTCATCACCAACCTTAAATAAAGTAACGTTTTCACCTACCGCTTCCACTATACCAGCAGCGTCCCAACCAATAATTTTTGGTTGTTCCAATACGGTATCTTTTGCCGCATTTTGGCGGATTTTAAAATCTACAGGGTTAACGGCAATTGCTTTTATTTTAACAAGTAATTCATGCCCTACAGGACTAGGTTTTTCAGTTTCAAAGTCAATAAAACTATTGGGATCTGATATGGGAAGGGAAGTTTTAAATCCTATTGCTTTCATCATGATTAAAGGTTTTAGACAAATTTAGAAGAGAAGGGCAATTCCGTTGTCATTGGAAAGTTGTTTTATTTTCAGAGAGAAAAAGAAAGGTAGTTCGTTAGTGCTTTGCGTTCTTTGTAGCTTCCTTATCCCGTAAATACGGGATTGAGGTTTAGATTTTATCACGCAAAGAAAATAAAGAGTTTCGCAAAGAACGCAAAGGTATATATACAGGCTTTTGTTAAATAAACCCGATTGCGTGGAAATACTTTTTGCCGTCGCTTTCTTCCGTAAGCGGTCACGCTGAGTTTATCGAAGCGTTTGGTGCGATGAAACAGATCCTACAACGGGCTAAGGATGACAGAAGTTAAAGCAAAAAGATTGGAACAAAAGCGGGACTTGCTTAAATAGTAGCAGTAAAATTGCTTTTCAAAAAATGAAATTATTTTTTCTCGAAATCTAACCTGATAGAAAACACGTTGCTATAAAGTGCATCAGAGCTGTTGCCCACATTGGTTAAGGCATAGTCTAAAGAAAAGTTCTTGATTTTGATGCCTACGCCCATATTGGGTTGATAGGTATAGATTTGTTTCCCTGTAAAGTCGGTTGATTTTTGGATATTGCCCAATCCGCCGCGGAGGAAGATCGTTTTTTTGAAATCAACAGAAAGACCAATCGTTGGATCAGCACTTACAGGATCAGCACTTACCAAAACGTTTCTCTTACCATCGGTGGTTAAATTCACATTGGTTTCGGCCATGATATTGAATTTTTCACTCAATGGAGTCGCATAAGCAACCCCTAATACGATACGAGGATTAGTGGTTTCGGTTGAGCTTTTAGGAATGTCATTTCCTGTGGTAGCGTATACGGTAGAAAGCTTATCAGCATTGTAGCTCCATGAATTAAAGGTAGAAGTGATGTCTTTTCCTACGGCAGCAAAAATCCATTTCCCTTTTTTATATTGTACCCCAGCATCTAAGCCAAAACCCCATGATTTGCCATATTCACCTACCAAACGGTGAATCACTTTAACATTGGCACCATAGCTCAGCCCATCTTCATTGCCAATGCCTCTTTTGCCTTTTTTTCTGGCATAAGAGAAGATAAAAGCATAATCGGCAGCAGAAAATTTCTTTACCCTATCATAGTTGATATTACCATCGGCATCAATGAGTTCAGAGGTATCAGGAATATCATCAACCCCAAAACGTAAAATCGAAGCACCAATGACAGCGGTATTGTCCTGCACAGAAGTTGCAAAAGATCCATAGTCATATTTGGCAATGCCCGCAAAATATTCGGAGTGCATAAAGCTTGCCTGACGTGGTGTTTCCATGCGAGCAAGGCCAGCTGGATTCCAATAACCAGCGGTAACATCATTTACACTAGCCACTACCGAGCCAGATAAGCCAAAAGCTGTGGAGCCTACGCCAATGTTCAAAAATTCATTGCTGTATTTCCTTTGAGCGTTGGCAGAAACCGTGAAAAAAGCTAAAATAATGAGTAGCTGATATTTGCGCATGGTTATGTTAACCGATTTTCAATTTCCTCAAATATAATCATAAAATCTACTTCCAATTGGTTTTTGTAAAATTCCAATACAGCAGTAAGCTGGTGGGTGGTTTTTTCGGTGAAAGGGCGTTCCCATAAGCGCATACAAATGCGTTGTAGCGCATAGCTGATGTTCTCCAGTTTTTGATAGCTTAATAGGTACCTGCTCGATTTAAAGCTGTTGAAAAACTTGAAGAAAAGTTCAATGTCACCAATGTTGCTCTTCTTGAGGAAGTCTGTTAGGTCTTCTTCTTTCACCGTTTCTAAATGATCATAAAATGAGTTGATTGCTATTTTTTGATGCTCGACAAGCAAATGGTCCAAAAGTAATTCTACTCCGATATGCGCTAAAAAAGACGGGCGTACTGGGGTGTCTTTTAGTATCGGGATCAACAACTGTTTAAGTTCTTGTGTTTTGGTATTGAAAAAATCTGATGAGTGGAATAAAAGATCTACCTGTAGATGTCTTTTCCAACCCTCTAACAAGGTATCTAAACCGTCCTTTTCAAATAATTCTGGGTGTTTTTCCGGATGAACATTCCAGCTCTTATTGGCATTTTTCAAAAGATCGGGCAAAATAGTGCCTAAAACGATATTAGCGTTTGGCGTATTTCTGTCGAAGTAAAAATGCGAAAGGAAGTTCATTTCGTAAATATAGCCTAAAAGCCTCAAATCATTCGCCGATTGGCTAATTAGTTAATCAGCTAATTGTTATCTTTGTGCCCTAAAATCGTTAAAAAGATGATAAATTTTGTAGAAGAATTACGTTGGAGAGGCATGTTGCACGACATTATGCCCGACACTGAGCAGAAACTGAATGAAGGCATGTGTGCTGGTTATATTGGTTTTGACCCAACGGCTGATTCTTTGCATGTAGGACATTTGACCCAAATCATGACCTTGATCCATTTCCAAAGAGCGGGACATAAACCTGTTGCTTTGGTTGGTGGTGCAACGGGCATGGTAGGTGATCCGTCTGGAAAATCGGATGAACGTAATCTGCAAACCGAAGAAATGGTTGCCCATAACCTTGATGGGATGAAAAAGCAACTAGCAAAATTTCTAAAGTTTGAAGAGGCAGGAAATGGAGCCATCATGGTGAATAATGGCGACTGGTTCAAAAACTTCAATTTTCTAGATTTCATCCGTGAGGTAGGTAAGCACATTACCGTGAACTACATGATGGCAAAGGACAGCGTGAAAAAGCGTTTGGAGGGAGATCATGGACTTTCTTTCACCGAATTCAGTTATCAATTAATTCAAGGCTACGATTTTTATTATTTGTGGAAACATCATAACTGCGTTTTGCAAATGGGTGGCTCTGATCAATGGGGTAATATTGTTACGGGTACGGAGTTGATCAGAAGAAAAGATCAAGGTACTGCTTATGCCTTAACTACCCAATTGATTAAAAAAGCTGATGGAACCAAATTTGGTAAAACTGAAAGTGGTGCTATTTGGTTAGATCCAGCAAAAACTTCACCATATAAATACTATCAGTTTTGGTTAAATTCATCTGATAGTGATGTAAAGGCTTGGATAAGAATCTTTACTTTAAAAGGTAAAGAGGAAATTGAGGCTTTAGAAAAGCAACATGATGAAGCACCGCACTTGCGTATCTTACAGAAAGCATTGGCGGAAGATATTACCGTTAGGACCCATTCTGCAGAAGCGTTGGAGACTGCGATTAAAACTTCGGAGTTTTTGTTTGGAAATGGGTCATTAGAATTTTTGAAGGGATTATCTTCTGCGGAAGTATTGGATATTTTCGAAGGTATTCCTCAATTTAACATTGCAAAAGCTGATTTAGCAGATGGTATTGACACTCCTTCTTTATTGGCTGAAAAAACCACTGTTTTCCCTTCTAAAGGAGACGTAAAGAAAACGGTACAAGGTGGTGGTTTAAGCATTAATAAAAATAAAGTAGCAGATTTAAATACTACCTATTCAAGCTCGGATTTAATCAATGAGGAGTTTTTGGTAGTGCAGAAAGGAAAGAAAAACTACTTTTTGATTATTGCAAAATAACAAGAGAAGTTGTTTTAAATAGAAAACACCGCATCCAAAATGCGGTGTTTTTTTTTGAAGTTACGGACAAAATGTATATATTAGGGTATAATTGTCTGATATGAAAAAGAAAACCGAAGAACTATCAAAATTGGAGGAGGCAGCCATTGCTTATGGGTTGTCTAATGTACAAAGCCCTCTTGCAGTTATTATGGGTGGTAAAGCTATTCATCCATCAGATTATGATTTAGTAACGATTGCAAGGGAAGGCATTGCAAAAAATAAATTGCTGGCTTTGGCAAAAAAGCTCTCTTTAACCATCGAGGAACTTGCAGATATATTGCACATTAGTGAGCGTACTTTACAACGTTATGAGCCTAGCACGTTAATCAAAACTGAACATGCTGATAGAGCTATCGAACTGGCAAAACTCTATGAACGTGGTGCAGTAGTTTTAGGTAGTCACGAAGCCTTCAACAGGTGGTTGCGGCATCCAAATTTAGCGTTGCGTCATCAAGTTCCGTTAACCTTATTAGATACTTCTATTGGTTTTACGATGGTGTTAAATATTTTAGGTAGGATCGCTCACGGTGTATTCAGCTAATGTTGGTTTATCGTATCGCGCTACCTGAATATATAGACGACCTTAGTGGGACTGGGGCTAAGCTTTATGGTGGGCGTTGGAATGAGCAAGGTACCGCTGTTGTTTATTTTGCATCGTCGAGAGCGATGGCCATCATGGAGCTTTTGGTTCATTTAAGTGGTTATGATTTAGATAGAGACTACACTTTAGCCGTTTTTGACGTACCCGATGACAAAATTGAACAAGTAGCGATTAAAGATTTGCCTGATAATTGGAAAGAGTATGAGGCGGAGTCCCTTTTGAAAACTGTTGGGCAGCAATTTATCAATGATGGTGGTAATTTAGTATTAAAAGTACCTTCTGTTTTAGTAGAAGAAGAAAACAATATTTTGATGAATCCCAATCATAAAGATGCAGATAAAGTTAAGCTGATTTCAAAGCGGGTTTTTAAATTCGATAGAAGGTTAAAGGAATAAGCTATTGAACCAATAGATTGCAACCTCTAATATCTGCGTTATCAAATCTGCCCATAATTTCAAAACTATTTTTTCCATATATTTTGCCCAAATCTTGAGTGGCAATAAATGAGCAGGAGTTTACATTGGCCAAATCAATGACATTAACTCCGCCAGTGGTATTCGCTTCGGTAAGAATGCTCAATGGGTCGGAAGTATCTCTCAGTAATATTTTCATCCAAGGTGGACACTCGAAAATGCCACTGCCTTTGGAATATGCCTGAGATAACAATTCGGTCATGCCGTATTCGCTGTGGATATGTTTAACCCCAAAAGCATCGCAAAGTAGATGATGAAGTTCGGCCCTTACCATTTCCTTTCTTTTTCCTTTCATCCCACCTGTTTCCATTACAATCAGTTCAGGAAATTCAACTTGGTATTGCTCCGTAAAGTCCAAAAGGGCATAGGTAACGCCAATCAAAAGCGTTTTCTGCCCATCAACTTTGAGTTGGTTCAACGTTTCGAATAGCTCTTGGTGATTATGTAGGAAATAGCCGCTTAATGGGTGAATACTTTGTTTAAGCAGGTCATCTACCATGTAAATTAATGAAGAGCCGTCTCTTTCAAGATAAGAGGGTAGAAGGGCCAAAATGCAATATTCGCTAGGCTTTCCATAAAAAAGTTCAAAGGCTTTGTTGTAGCTTTCTTCGTAAATGGATACTTCTTGTACCAAATGCTTGCTGGTTATTTGACCAGTAGTGCCTGAACTGCTAAATGTAATTTCTGTTGGTGCTGAGGAAGAGACTACGGCATGCGACTTGAAAAAACTAATTGGCAGGAAGGGGATATTTTGGTAATGCTTAACCTCTTGCGGATTAACGCCAAGATGTGAAATATACTGACGATAAACTTCGCAATGAACTGCTTGATGTTTAAATACAGCTAAGGCCGATTTATTGAAATCTTGCTCGTTGCTGATCGAAAAAAAATGCCCAGGACTTGAATTCACTGGGCAAAAATACAAAGTTTTAGCTGATTACGATTTGGCTTTTGACGTAATCGTTGATTTTCTGAAGTAATAACCACATAAACCACTAATGCCAGCTACTAATCCGCCAATGATGGCTGTAACTGCTAATATTGCTGGCCATACTTTTAATCCAAACATTTCGGCTACTCTTGAGGCCAATAAGTGATGATTGGGCACGCTTTTGTAGAGGGCCATACCTGTCCATAATAGAAGGATGGCCAAAAATGGCTGCCAGAAGGAAATTTTTCCAGTTTTTCCAATAATGCCACATGTAGCAAATGAAACTACGATCACTACCCACCAAGGGAAAAATGATTGTAAGGCAAATGATATGATGAGAATAACGATGAAGACCATTTTATTTTTTTGAAATTTTATAACGTGAGATAATTTTTCCTGACTTGTCGTCTGCTGATTGCATAAAGAAAAGGTCGTACAGCTTGCCTTCAGCCCAAGTGTCAATCATATTGTCGTAAAAAGGACTGCCTGGGTTTCCAGATTGCCCGCCTGGGTAAACGCCATGTCCTTTAGGAGTTTTACCTAATTCTATCACCATTCTCCATGAAGGTCCATTGCTTTCGCTCAAAGCATTTACCGTACTTTTTGAACCGCCAATAAGTAGCTTTTTAGAGCCAAATCCAGGTATCTTAGCCAAGTGAGGTACATTGGTGTTTTTTACATTTGCCCATTGCCAATGTTCGCCTATTGATCCATGTTTTCTTTCTAAGCTATCACAAGCATATTTGAATGAGCTGTTCACCAAATCAGATAAGGTTTCTTTTTGGGGCGTGTTTACATTGTCGAACCATTTGGCATTAGGGTCTTTTTGTATCAGCTCAATGGTTCTGTCGCGGGAAGGGTAACGCATTGGATTTTGTTTATCATTAAATTCGTCATCCCAAATTTCAATAGATAGTCTTTTCGTCCATAAATCAAAAACACTGGCCGCAACAGATTTGGCATCAAAATATCTATTCCATTTTGAAGTGAGGTTAAATGCTTCTTTTTGAGTGGCATTTAAGTTAGCCGTATTTACTAATGGAAGTAAATAAGGTATTAAGTTTTCGGCCACGATGCTATAAGAATCCATTTGCAGATTACGCATACTGTCGGCAGTGATTTTTTCCATTGCTTTTAGCCTGTCGTTAATCCGTTTTCCTCTTTCATAGGGGGAGAACTCCCAATTGATATAATATGGATAGCTTGGGTCTGTTGAGGACTGGTTAGCAGAGCTTACAAAATTTCGTGGTGGATTTTTTACTGTTGGATTTTGAGATGCGGGAATCCATCCTTGCCAATCGTTACTAGGGTCGGTACCATCAAGAATAAACTTTCCTTGGTTCTTCCATTTCAGCGGAAATTTACCATTTGGTGTAATGGCAATATCGTTATCTACGCTTGCAAAAATAAAGTTCTGTGCAGGAGCCGTGAAATAAGGTAATGCTTTACGGTAATCGCTGTAATTCTTTCCTCTATTTAACAGATAAAAGGCTTTTAACTCGTTTGATTTATCGTGAGCGATCCAGCGTAAGGCGTGACCTGTAGGAACGTTGGCTGCTCTGCTATAGCTAGGTTTTTGGAAATAAACCACGGGGCCATGATGTGTATAGAGCACGGTGTCTACAATATCAGCTGCACCTTTTATTTTGATCTTTTCGTAACGAGGTTTAGTGTTTTGCCATTTGTTATTGTACCAATAGCTTTGATGTTTATCATCTTTAAACTTTATTTGATAAAAGTCAAGCACATCAGCCGCTACGTTGGTTACGCCCCAAGCAATATTTTGGTTAAAACCGATGATAATTCCGGGAGCACCAGGAAGAGAAACACCATAAGCATTTACGCCAGGCGCATGCAACTGTATCTGATACCAGATGGATGGTAAAGTCAAATCTAAGTGAGGATCATTAGCTAAAATAGGAAATCCAGAAGCCGTTTTTACACCCGATACTGCCCAGTTGTTACTTCCAATGCCTTCCTCTTTTTGCTTGGTGGCAATATTAGTGCTCATCATGTCGGTAAAAGATTTGGGAGTAGCTGGGATAGGTAGGGGAGTAAAGTCCCATTTAGTGCCTACGGGAATAATTGGATCTTCCTTAAATGGATAATCTGGGAACAGGTCTTTCGTAATCGCTGGGCCGTATTTTTTAAGGATGTTGGTCATGTAAAACTCGTCAGATCCCATAGCCAACACGGCAGACATTTGCTTAAGTAACAAAGCACATTTTATAGGTGTCCACTGCTCAGGCTTAAAATCCAATAATTTATATTCTACAGGTAGGTTACAGCGGTTCAATGATTTAATATAATCGTTAATCCCTTGGGTATAGGCTAAAAGCATTTCCTTGGCATGTGGATCGGCCATCATGCCCTCCAAGGAGTTTTCTGCACCATATACCATGCCCATTCGTCGTTGATACTTATCTACCTCAATGGCTTTTGCTCCTACTACTTCCGATATCCTTCCAGCTGCGAAACGAGTTTGAAAGTCCATTTGCCAAAGTCGGTGCATTGCAGTGACATAACCTTGGGCATAATATAAATCGTGATCGTTTTGTGCAAACACGTGGGGAATCATACGGTCGTCAAAGGCAATTTCTATTTTGTCTTTGGCGTTTTTCAGCACAATTTTTTTGTTTTTGGACGGTGACATTCCTTCCGCATTTTGCCAAAATCCCGTAAATGGGTTTAAGAATTTTAAAATGGGGGGAAGGTCACCAAATTTTGTATTTAAGGAGTATCCCAATAGAATAGGAATAAGAATGCATATCAGCGCTTTAACTCTGTTCATCGGTGTTGGATCTTGTTTTTGGTTTGCTTTTAGGCCGTAGCCAATTTAATTATAAAAATGAAATGAAGGACAATCTAATTTTAATTAATGCTTTAGCTATGGCAGAATAAAAATTTGTAAGTACCAAAAAATGTATTAAGTTTATGTTAAAATAAACAATATAAACTACAGACGTATGAACAAAACTATTACTAAAGTATTTCTTGTGCTTTGTGTTTTGCTGTGGACAGGGTTCGCGGCCATTGCGCAGAGTATTGTAGTTAGCGGTACTGTAACCGATAAACTAACTAAAGAGCCAATTCCGGGGGTAAGTGTAACAGTGAAGGGAAAAACGATAGGTTCTTCTACCGACCAAAATGGTAAATTTTCTTTCACCACTACCGAAAAACCACCGTTTACACTTTCTGTATCGTTTGTAGGTTTCAATACAGTAGAAAGAGAAATTACCGGTTCTGCTACTAATTTAAGCTTTGAGTTAGAATCTGGCGCTATTTTAGGTCAAGAGGTGGTGGTTTCTGCTTCAAGAACGCCAGAGCGTATTTTAGAATCTCCGGTAACTATTGAGCGTATGGGAGCTGCCCAAATCAGGGAAATTGCAGCACCATCTTTTTATGATGCCATCCAAAACATCAAAGGAGTTGAGATGAGTACCCAAAGTTTAACTTTCAGATCGTACAACACCCGTGGTTTCAATGCGAATGGTAACACTCGTTTCAATCAGTTAATTGATGGAATGGATAATCAGGCGCCAGGTTTGAACTTCTCTGTAGGAAATATTGTAGGTATTACGGAGCTTGATGTAGATAATGTGGAGTTATTGCCAGGTGCTTCATCGGCCCTATATGGTGCAGGTGGTATCAGTGGTACGTTATTAATGACTTCTAAAGATCCATTTAAATATCCAGGCGTTAGTTTCCAATTTAAAACAGGTGTTAATCATGTTAATGATAACAATTCTTCGGCTCAGCCTTTTAACCAGTTAGACGTAAGAATGGCTAAAAGCTGGAATAATAAGTTCGGTGCTAAATTTGCCTTCTCATTTTTGCAAGCTAGAGATTGGTATGGCACCAATTATTCGAACTTTGATAGATCTAGTAATATGCCTAAATCAGGCACTCGTGCTTCTGATCCTGCATATGATGGCGTTAATGTTTATGGTGACGAAACATCATACAACATGAGAGCCACCAACAATACTGTTGAGGCTGGAGCTAGGCAAGCTATTCTTACTGCATCTGGAGGACTATTTAATCCGCAAACTGTGCTTAATAATTTGCCAGCGGGTACTCCATATGCAAATTATATAAGCTTTATTAATGCTAATGTTCCAGCAGCGCTTAGACCTGCGGTAACCAATCAATATTTGCCTTTTTATTATGCTCAACGTAATCCAGGTGTTTTGCCAAATCAAAATATCACGAGAACAGGATATAATGAAATGGATTTAGTGGATTATAATACTAAATCTCTTAAAATGTCTGGTGGATTGTATTACAACTTTACACCTACTATTCAATTAATGGCACAGGCAAATTGGGGAACTGGTACGTCAGTTTACACAGGATCAGATCGATATTCATTGCGCAATTTTAATATTGGCTTATATAAGCTGGAACTTAAAGGTGAAGACTTTTCTGTGAAAGCTTATACTACACAAGAACGCTCAGGAGACTCTTACATTTCGTCAATTTTGGGTGCTTATATTAGTGAGAAAGATAAGTCTTCTACCGCTTGGTTGCCACAATACATCGGTACTTATGTAGGTGCTAGGTTAAATCCAGCAGTAACCGAGGCACAAGCTCATGCGGCGGCTCGTGCTGCTGCAGATGCGGGTCGAGTGATGCCAGGTTCAGCCCAGTTCGAAAATTATGCTCAGCAAATTAAAAATACCTATATCAGTCAAACAAATTTGACTACTGGTGTATATGGTGCCAAATTCAATGATAAGTCAAACCTTTATCATTATGAAGGGATGTATAACTTTTCTAGAATGTTTAATAATGTTGTAGAATTTCAAGTTGGTGCTTCTGCTCGTAGATTTGATTTGAACTCAGGAGGTACCATCTTTGATGATTTAAAAAGAGAGATTGATATTGATGAGTATGCTGCTTTTGGCCAGTTGGGTAAGAAGTTTGGAGAAGCGTTTAAGTTGACAGTAGCAGGCCGTTTCGATAAGAGCCAAAACTTTGAAGGTCGTTTTACACCACGTGTTACTGGTGTATGGACTGTGGCTAAAAACTCTAATATCAGAGCCTCGTTCCAAACAGGTTTCCGTAATCCAACTACTCAAAACCAATACATTGATTTAGCAGTTGGTGGTGGTAGCCAACGCTTAATAGGTGGTATTCCAGAATTCTTAAATAAATATAGCTTAATTAGTAACAAGCCATATACTGAAGCAAGTTATAGACAAGCAGTAGCTGGTACTGGTCCTTTAGTACAATATAGCTTTGACCCAAGAGGTGTTCGTCCTGAAAGTGTAACTGCTTACGAACTAGGTTATAAAGGCTTATTAGGTTCGAATTTCTTATTAGATGTTTATGGTTTCTATAACCAATATAAAGATTTTATTACCGCTGTAAACGTATACCAATTAAACGGAACAACCTTCACGAAATTCGGGGTGCCTGTAAATGCAACTGGTAAAGTTAAAACTTGGGGAGGTGCTTTTGGTTTGGATTATGTGACGGGTAAATATACTTTCTCAGGTAACGTTTCTTACAATAAAATTGGTGATTTACCAGCAGAATACAATAATGATTTTAATACGCCGGAAATCCGTTATAACATTGGTTTGAGCAACCGTGAGGTGTTTAAAAACTTTGGTTTCAACGTGAACTATCGTTGGCAAGATAAATTCATCTGGTTCTCTTCATTTGCAGGAGGCGAAGTGCCAGCATTTGGTACAGTAGATGCTCAGGTGAATTTGAAAGTTCCTTCGGTGAATTCGGTAGTTAAAATTGGTGGTTCAAACATCTTGAACAAATATTACTTCACTTCTTATGGTAACCCAGAAGTTGGTGCAATGTACTATGTTTCGTTAGCGTTCAACCCATAAAATATTTAAAACCAATCAAACGAAAAAGCCCCGTCCCGCAAGTGCGGAACGGGGCTTTTTTTATGGGGTTCCGTCATTTCGATTATGGGCTAATAACGGTGAATTGAAATCGTAATTCTATAATCGAGGATTATTTATACATTTCCTCTCTCAACTTCGCTACATCACTACTGTTGATATAGTCGTCATAAGTCATCAATTTATCAATCACTCCTTTAGGGGTAATTTCAATGATACGATTAGCCACTGACTCCGTTAAGGCATGATCTCGAGAAGTAAACAACATGGTACCTTTAAAATCTTTCATACCGTTGTTTAATGCGGTGATCGATTCCAAATCCAAGTGGTTGGTTGGTTCGTCGAATAACAAGAAATTTGCCTGTTGCAACATCATTCTAGAGAACATACAACGCATTTTCTCGCCTCCAGAAAGCACTTTCACGTTTTTCATTACTTCCTCTCCTGAGAATAACATACGACCTAAGAAACTGCGTACAAATTGCTCGTCAGCGTCGGTTCCTGAGTACTCACGTAGCCAGTCTACCAAATTTTCATCTTTGTTAGCAAAAAACTCGGTATTGTCATTAGGGATGTCGGCAATACTGATAGTTACTCCAAACTTAAACTCGCCAGTGTAATCTTTATCGTTACCGTTTAATACTTCATAAAAAGCTGCGGTAGCTAAACTGTTTTGAGAAAGAATTGCAATTTTATCACCTTTATTCACCATGAAGCTGATGTCTTTGAACATCACTTCGCCGTTAATGGTCTTGCTTAATTTTTCTAACTGTAAAATTTGATCTCCAGCTTCACGGGCGCCATTGTTGTTGAACATGATGGCAGGATATTTACGGCTAGAAGCCTTGATCTCAGAAATATCAATTTTATCCAAAGCTTTTTTACGTGAAGTTGCTTGCTTAGATTTAGAGGCATTTGCGCTAAACCTGCGGATAAATTCCTGTAACTCTTTTACCTTGTCTTCTAGCTTCTTGTTTTGGTCTGAACGTTGTTTCAATGCTAATTGACTACTTTCGTACCAGAAGCTGTAATTACCGCTATAGATATTCATTTTACTGAAATCGATATCTACAATGTGCGTACAAACTGCATCTAAAAAGTGCCTATCGTGACTTACTACCAATACAATGTTTTGGTAATCCGCTAGGAAATTTTCCAACCAAGCAATGGTGTCAATGTCCAAATCGTTGGTAGGCTCATCCAGTAATAAAATATCAGGGTTGCCAAATAATGCTTGTGCCAATAACACACGTACTTTTTGGTTACCATCTAATTCTTTCAATAGCTTGTGGTGAAATTCTTCCTTAATGCCCAAGTTGCTCAACATGGTTGCCGCATTGCTTTCCATGTTCCAGCCATCCATCTCAGCGAAAAGATTTTCTAATTCTCCAGCACGTTCACCATCTTTTTCGGTAAAATCTTCCTTCATATAGATGGCGTCTTTTTCCTTCATGATATCGTACAATTGCTTGTGGCCCATCATTACCGTTTCGATGACTGGAAATTCATCAAATTCGTAGTGGTTTTGTTTAAGTACCGCCATGCGTTCGCCTGGAGTAAAGGCCACCGAACCGCTAGTTTGCTGTACGTCGCCAGATAAAATCTTCATAAAGGTAGATTTACCTGCGCCATTTGCGCCAATTACGCCATAGCAGTTGCCATGGGTGAATTTTAGGTTAACGTCCTCAAATAGTGTACGTTTTCCGTAACGTAACGATAGGTTTGAAACTGAAATCATGTTGCTGAAAAATAAGCCGCAAAGGTACGTTTTTAAGTTAAGAGTTGAAAGTTAAAGGTTTTAATGTTGTGGTTTCCAATAAAATCTAATGCGTTGTCAAACGCTTCGACAGGCTCAGCGTGGCAGCACATAAAAGAAAGCTTGTGCCGTTATCACATCATGCAATCATTGCATCATTCAATTTCCGCATCCGATAACTCATCATCGCCGTTTTGCCAAGTTTTTTAATCAGTTGATAATTGGCTACGGCACCAACGGTAGCTCCCACCACAGGAAGCAGTTGTGCTAATTTAGCTAGGTCAATATAATCACGATACTCTTGTTGGAAAGTTTGCCAATCAAAATCATCACCACTTTCTGGGAGTAAGAATAGTTTTTTATCCCAGTTCTCCATTTGTGTCAATACTTTTTGAGCTCCTTTTTTGCTCGAAAAGGCTAACTGAAAGATGTGTAGGATATACAAACGCTCTCTAAAATCGCTGGTGTTGAAACCATAAAGTGCAGCAATTTCGTAAAGCAACTTTATTTTAATGGCAATTAATATAGGGAAATCAGCCATGCTCATCAAGAAGCCACCAGCGCCAGTAATGCCACCTTCGGCTGCGCCAGTTTTGCAATAGCTGTCTATCTTGGCTTTTACTAAAGCTTCGCGATGCATTAAGCTCATCTCTGTCGGCGGTAAATCAGAGCTGGTAACTTGGGAACCAAAAAGTACAGCTTTTACCATTTGCTTTATAGTAGCAGTAATTGCATCATGTACCTTTTGAGGAATATAGCTGTTTATTTTTCCCTGAACTTTGGTTGCAATATTTCCTACCAATGATGGCTTTTTCATCACTTCCAGTTTCCAGAATTGAAGCTCTAAGGCCGCTTGCTGCTTATAATTGTTCATCATTGTTGAGTAATAACAGCTTAGAGTCAAGGAAGTTGGGGGAAGTTACAGTGTTTGGCAGCTGCAGTTGAAATAGATTTATATGTTTAGTGCTTATCTCTATAGTGCTGTAAAAGGCTTTTTTCTATTATTTTTGGTTTAAACTCTATTTCTTTGGTTGTTTTTCTCCAATAATAAAATAGCAGGGCAGATTCGCTTCCTATCTCTTCTAACTGATCTTCATTAATTTCAACCTCTAATTTTGTTTTAAACATTTGCTCGCCTTTAAAATACTTGGTAATTTTTATCCTGTTGGTTAATAACTTGAAGATAGACTGATATATCCGCTCAGGGTCTGCTTCAATATCACTATTGTTATAGTTTTCATGGCAGTATCCAAAGCCAATTAACAGACTGTTGGGGTTGCTGCCTATCCAAAATCCAGTTTCTTCGATATGTAAAAAAGAGCCGTCGCTACTTGTAGTTAAGCGATCAGCAAATGCGTTTTGAAGGAGCGATTTGATCTCCCAAAATAATGTTTGACATGGTTCCATAGGTAGAACCTAATTTAAGCAATTTAGAATTAAATTCAAAAAAAAGCCTCGCTACCGCGAGGCTTTAAAGTATTCATGTTTTTTTATTTCTTTTCTTTAGTGTAAGCTTCGTTTAAGCCTTTGATCACTTCTCTGGTTACATCTAAGCTTTCGTCAGCAAAAAGAATATCACCCATGCCTTTTTGGTATTTCAATACCATTTTGTATCCTTTTTCTTTTGCGTAAGTTTTAAGGAAATCTGCTACTTTGTTATAAAGTGCTTCTTGTTCCTTTGCTTGCTCGTTTTGGAAAGCAGCACCAGCATTTTGTTGGTAAGCTTGTAGTTCTTGTTGTTTACGGCTTAATCTTTCTTCCGTTGCAGCTCTTTGTTCAGCAGTCATGCTGTTAGCTTGCGATTGGTATTGTTGCATGTCGCGTTGGAAAGCTTGTCCTTTTGCTTTAAGGTCTGCATCAGCAGCTTTTCCTTTTGCTTCCATTTTGGTTTTCAATACTTTAAAGTATTCGTATTGGTTCAATAATGAATCCGAGTCTACAAATACAATTTTATCCTTGTTAGCATCTACGCTTACGGTTGTTTTAGCTGCAGTGCTTTCAGTTTTTGTCTCTTTGTTTCCACAAGCGCTCATCACAGAAACGATGGCAATTGCAGTAGCTAATCCGCTAAATTTTACTGTGTTTAGTTTCATTCTGTCCTTCTAAATTTTAGCAAATATAAAAATCAAATCCGAACATCCTAAAGGTAGGAGCTTATTAAACGATTTAGTTCATTGAAATGTGCTTTTTTTAAATAGGGAAAATGCTTTCCTAAGTCGATGAAATTGTGACACTTTCTAGATGATTTTAACACTCGAATAGTTATCCACAATGCCCAAAAATCCATAAAAATTGCGTATTTTTGAATCTTTAATTTTTACATAAATTATGAGCGAAGAAAAAGATCCAAAGTCAAATTATTCCGCCGATAATATACAGGTTTTAGAAGGTTTAGAAGCTGTTCGTAAGCGTCCTTCGATGTATATTGGTGATACAGGGGTTAAAGGTTTGCACCATTTGGTTTATGAAGTCGTGGATAACTCTATTGATGAGGCTTTGGCCGGTCATGCTGATACCATCTACGTGAATATTTTAGAAGGTAACTCTATTAGGGTTGAAGATAACGGTCGTGGTATCCCAACTGGTATCAATACCAAAGAAAATAAATCGGCATTAGAAATTGTAATGACCGTTTTGCACGCTGGTGGTAAATTCGATAAAGACACTTACAAAGTTTCTGGTGGTTTACACGGTGTGGGGGTAAGTTGCGTTAATGCATTATCTACGCATTTGAAAGCAGAAGTGCATCGCGAAGGCAAAATTTGGATGCAGGAATACGAAATAGGTGTTCCGCAATATGATGTAAAAGAAGTGGGTACTACTGATAAGAGAGGAACCATTGTAACTTTTAGCCCAGATCCAACCATTTTTACGCAAACCACCGAGTATCGCTATGATACTTTAGCAGGTCGTTTACGTGAGCTTGCTTTCTTGAACAAAGGCATTACCTTAACCTTGACAGACGAGCGTGAGAAATTGGAAGATGGAAGTTATTTCCAAGAGGTTTTCCATTCTGATGGTGGCTTGAAAGAATTTGTTGCCTTTTTAGATGGTACAAGAGCTTCATTTTTGCCAGAGCCAATTTACATCGAAGGAATTAAAAACGGGATTCCGGTAGAGTTGGCTTTCCAATACAATGATAGTTACTCTGAAAATGTACACTCGTATGTGAACAACATTAACACTCACGAAGGTGGTACGCACATTGCAGGTTTCCGTCGTGGTTTAACACGTACTTTAAAAGCATATGCTGATAAATCAGGTTTGTTAAAGAACCTTAAGATGGAAATTACTGGTGATGACTTTAGAGAGGGCTTAACGGCTGTAGTTTCTGTTAAAGTTCAAGAGCCACAATTTGAAGGGCAAACCAAAACCAAATTAGGTAACTCTGAGGTAATGGGTGCGGTTGATGTGGCTGTAGGTGAGGCTTTGGGTAACTACCTAGAGGAAAATCCGAAAGAAGCTAAAATGATCATCAATAAGGTGATTTTGGCTGCTACAGCTAGGGCTGCTGCTCGTAAAGCTCGTGAAATGGTTCAGCGTAAGAGTGTAATGGGTGGTTCTGGCTTGCCAGGTAAACTAGCCGATTGCTCTGATAGTGATCCAGAGAAATGCGAAATCTTCCTGGTTGAGGGTGACTCGGCGGGTGGTACCGCTAAGCAAGGTCGTGATCGTAACTACCAAGCTATTCTTCCATTAAAAGGTAAGATCTTGAATGTGGAGAAAGCAATGGAGCATAAGATTTACGAGAATGACGAGATCAAGAATATGTTTACTGCTTTAGGCGTAAGCATTGGTACAGAAGATGATGATAAAGCTTTAAATCTTGCCAAATTACGTTACCACAAGATCGTTATCATGACGGATGCTGATATCGACGGGTCACACATTACTACGTTGATCTTAACATTCTTCTTCCGTTACATGAAGCCATTAATTGAGGCAGGTTACGTTTATATTGCTGCGCCACCACTTTATCAAGTGAAGAAAGGTAAAGATTTTGAGTATGCTTGGAACGATGCACAACGTGATGCTGCTGTACAACGTTTAAAAGGTGCTGGTAAAGAAGACAGTGTACACGTACAACGTTATAAAGGTTTGGGTGAGATGAACGCAGAACAATTGTGGGAAACTACTCTGGATCCCGCTCGTCGTATCCTAATGCAGGCAACCATTGAAAATGCTGCGGAATGTGACCATACTTTCTCTATGTTAATGGGTGATGAGGTTGCTCCACGTAGAGAGTTCATTGAGCGTAATGCGAAATACGCA
Organism: Pedobacter sp. ASV17; assembly: GCF_016429065.1. GTDB lineage: Bacteria > Bacteroidota > Bacteroidia > Sphingobacteriales > Sphingobacteriaceae > Pedobacter. Next base: position 49,083 of record NZ_JAELTX010000007.1, on the reverse strand, counting down.
AAAATTGACGCTTAGTCTCTCTTTAAAACCAAATATAAAATTAAGCCCTTCTCTGCTTGTAGAGAAGGGCTTTTTATTTGAAGGCAGGTAGGGTATTTTGCGGGCTTAATAAGATCTCGTTAGCCCAGATAAAAAATAAGCCCTCCAGCATTACGCTTCGGAGGGCTTCCTGATTTGATAAAAAACAAACATTAAGAAAACTTTCTATAGGATATAATAAGAGCCTACTGGCGCCATATCCACATGAGCCTTGTCTTCGAAAAGCTTATAGTCATCTAGCATTTGGCATAGGTCTTTTTCTATGGTCCTGCAAATGGTAGTAGTAGGTGTATCGGTAGGTTTGTTCTCAAATGGGTCTTGCAAATGAACTGCCATTTTCTCTACCAATAAAAAGAATACCGAGATAGAAATAACCACTGGAATTTCCATAAAGCCAAAGTACTCGATCAAGCCAAAAGGCAACATCATAATGAATAGGAAGATCGACATGTGAATGTATTTGCTGTAAGTAACTGGAAAAATCGTTTTCTTGATCCGCTCACATCCTCCCATGTGGTTGCAAAGTGCATTTAGGGTCTTATCTAACTCAATTTGCTGATATTTGTTGATCCAGCCTTCCTGTAAAGCTTTTTTTAAGTCCATGGCATGCAATTCCAATAAAGCCATGGTCACATTGTTCTGTCTCTTAATGTAAGCGAACTCTTCAGCACTCAAATAACGCTCTAAACCTTTAGAAGAACTGTAACCTCTTAATGATTGGCTCAAAGCGTAACACCAGGCAATTTGTCGTTTGATGAACTTGTTTTTAAATGCATCTACTTCTTCTGGAGTGTAGGGACTATCTACAAAAGACATGATCTGTCTGGCCAGCGATCTCGAATCGTTTACAATGGCGCCCCATAAAATTCTGGCTTCCCACCACCTGTCGTAAGCCTGGTTAGACCTAAAGGCTAATAACAACGAGATGATGGTACCTAGCAATGCAGGTACAGCAATGGGGATGGATATACGTGTAACGTGGAAGTTGTGATAAAGTACTACCACTGCTACTGAATATAGTATAACGAAAATTAGCTCTTGTTTAATTTTCCCAAATATGTAGGTAATAGGTATGTTTTTTCGTAACAGCATGATATTGGGTTTTTAAAATGTTAATAATATGAGCTAAGCGCTAATCGTTCTAGCAACTTTCTCTGGTTGCATCTTGGTTTCGAAAAGCTCTTGCTCTTTGGCAATTACATCGGTATCAAGTTCAAGTACCTGGCAACCACAACGGGCGGTTAAATACTTAGGATCGATACTGTATTTGTTAATTGGAGCGAAATTGTAGCGTTGCGGATATACCACTAGGTCAATTTGTAAACCTTCTATCAGGTTTCTAAAAGCTGCTGCGGTACTTCCATAAAAGAATTCAACACCAATGCCTTTAATCTTATTGTGATATTTGGCGGTATATGACTCTATTTTCTGGTTGAATTCATCACTGATATGTTCATAGTCGCGGCTCCTTCTGCTTAACATTAACATATCTGTAATGGAGTCTGATAATTTGAAAGCGTGTAAAAAGATAACGGTTACTTCTTCTAATCCTTGGTGTAATGCAATGGCGTCAATTATCTTGGTACTTTCTACATTGAAATCTGTTGGAACTAATACTCTTTTCATAACCCTTATTGTTAAATGAATAAATAAATATTTAATACAATATTAGGGCAGAGAAATTATAGCGGTTTAAGAACGAGATTAGAATGAGATTAGAATTTTAATTTATGGGGAGCATCACTTTTATTTCGGTTCCCAAACCTTCCTGTGTTTTAATGCCTATGCTACCACGATGCAACCTGATGATGTTTAACGATAGGGGCAGACCTATGCCATAACCTTTAAAGTTATTGGTATTAGAAGCTCTAAAGAAGGGTTCGAAAATGTGCTGGATGTCATCCTGAGGAATACCAATCCCTTGGTCAACTACGGCGATGGATAATAAGTTGTTGTTGCTTTCGAGCTTGACACTTACGGGTTTGAAATCTGAATATTTACAAGCATTGCTTACAATATTAGTGATGGCCAGTTTGAGTAAGTTTTTATTGGCTTTTAAGGTTACCGCCGCTTCATCTTCTGGAAGCTTATTCAGATCCAGTTCTATTTTACTCTCTGGATGAACTTGAGAAACGGCATCCTTAATTTCCCAAAGCAGCTCGTCAATTCTTACTTCTTCGCGAGGTTGTACCTTTCCATTAAAGCCAGACTGGGCCAATCCTAATAAGCTTGTTAAAATATGCTCCAACCGATCTGCTTCGCTTTTGATTTTGCCCAAAGCCTGTATATGTTCTTTGGAACCCATTTCTGCATCCATCGCTAATTCTACTTCGCCGCTAATAATGGTAAGCGGTGTTCTTAACTCATGCGAAGCATTACTGATGAAATTGTTCTGTGTCTCAAAAGCCGTTTCGAGCCTGTTGAGCATATTGTTAAAGGTTTGTGCTAATTCCGACATTTCATCTCCACCATAACTCTTTGCATCCAAACGTAAGTGCAAATTTTCTGCCTTGATTTTCTTCATGCTCTTGATGATGCTCCGAAGTGGGCCGAGCGTATAATGAGAAAATTTCCAACCTACAATAAAAGAGAGGATGATGGAAAGGAAAAAGCCGGCAATCAGGATTTTTTGAAGGTCTTTGAGTTCACGGAAACCAAAAGGGTCATTGGCCGCAATAATTACAAGGTAGCCTTGCTTGTTGATTTCAAAATATTTGCCCGCGTAAAAGTGGTTTTCTTTACGATAACGAGCCATTTTGCCATCCTTAATGCGGTCGTAAAATATTTTAGGCAGTACATCATCCGTATGAACCGTTGGATGCGTATTGGTATCTGCTTTAATCACATATTCTTTTTCAGAAGGCAAACGTTCCAGATATTGGCTACGCATTTTAGAATAAGCCTCGTTGTTTTCATCTTCTACCAATTTAATCTGGGCGGCAATATTTACCCTCGCCTCTAAACGTTTGTAAAAGTCTTCAAAAGCAAATTCATTAGAGAAATACCAAACAAAGCCACTTAGCAGGGAAATGATAACGGCGGATAGAATGGCAAATAGTAAAGTGATTTTTTTGGCTATGTGCATTAGGCTTCTTTCATTACATAACCTAACCCAACGGCGGTATGTATCAGTTTTTGATCGCTATTTTTGTCTATTTTTTTACGGAGATAATTCACATAAACATCCACTACATTGGTGCCTAAGTTAAAATCTATATCCCAAACATTTTCTAAAATATCGATTCTTGAAAGAATCTTCGATTTGTTTTTTGCCAAAAATTCGAGCAACCTGTACTCTGTTGCCGTCAATGTAATTTCCTGATCGCCACGTTTTACATTTTTGGCCGTAAGGTTAATCTGCAGGTCGCTAATATTGATCACCTGATCTGGATTTACAGAGCCGTTATATCTGCGTAGCAGCATCCTGATACGGGCAAAAAGTTCGGCAAACTTAAAAGGTTTAATCAAATAATCGTCGGCACCATTATCAAGACCAGCCACTACATTTTCGGTGCTGCCCAATGCGGTAAGCATAATAATGGGCACGTTAGGTTTTTCTTTTTTGATGATTTTGCAAAGTTCTAGTCCATTAATGCCTGGGAGCATAATGTCGAGAATGATGAGGTCGAAATGATTGGTAAGGGCCATTTTTTCTCCTGTATTTCCATCGGGAGCCACACTCACATTAAATCCTTCGGCAGCCAAACCTCGTACCACCACTGATACTACATTAGGTTCATCTTCAACTAGTAATAAATTCATCAAGGGCAAATAGTTTAAAAAAAAGCAGATAAAAAAATATTATTTGAAAAACGGCAGAAATTTTACCGTTCGTTAACTAACAGCATAAAGAGCAAAAGGTTTTAAAACGTATTAAATAAAAAGCCCCGCTTAATTAGAGCAGGGCTTAATATATTAATAAAATATTAGGCTATTTCTTTTCTGATTTTTCCTTTAGCGATTTTAAGCCGTCTTCAAAATCTTTACCAATCATGGCATCCATGCTTTTGAACACACACATCCATTTGCTGAAAATGTTGTGGTCGCCACCCATGGTCCATGTTACTTTAGTGTTGTCTCCCTCTTTTGACAAATCAAATACCACATTGGCCAAACTCTCGAAAGGTTTAATAAACTTTAAGTCCATTTTGATCTGCTCAAAAGGTTTAGCTTCGGTAATCTTCATTTCCCCTTCGCCCATTTTATCGCCTTTCCAATGGTATTGATGGCCTACCTGTTCTGGTGTTCCTGTCACATCGTATTTTGTAGTAGTGTCCATTTTTGACCATGAGTTCCACTGTAGGAAATTGTTGTAATCAGCAATGTTTTTGTACACCACGGTGTCTTTTGCTGCAATGTCAATAGATCTGCTTACTGAGTAGGTTTTAGGAAGAAACAAGCCTCCAATGAAAAAAATGGCAATGAGTACAACGACCACCACCAAGAAGATTTTTAAAAATTTCATGCTTTTATTTTGTTTGATTTAGTTTAAAGTTAAGGAATTTTACAATTAATTACCTACTAGGTTTTTACTTCGCAGGAGCTCCCTTCAAATTCAAATCTTTAACATTTGTTCTAATCTTTTGCATAAAATCTACCCCTGGATCATTTTTACCTGTTTGATAGTTGGGGTTGGTTTCTTTCCATAAAGAAGTCCCTTTAAACTTGGTGTATTCGTAATGTCCAATCAGGTATTCAATTTTGTACTTCTTGGCTAGGTATCTTACCAATTCTTCATTGGCTTTTAGTTGGGCATCAGTAAGTGGGAAGTCGGAGCTGCCTACATTTTCTACACCAATGGCACAATAGTTTAAGCCAATTACATGACGGGCGAGGTAATTATCGGGCATGAGCCTATAAATGGTGCCATCCCTATCAATCATATACTGTGATGAGGTGTTTAAACTGCTTACTTTGGCAATGTCCTTTCTATCGCCATTAGGTAGTTTTGCAGAATTGAAGGCATTAAAAGTAGAAGAGAAAGTTTTAGCAGCTGTCCAATGCAATACAATCATTTTAGGCTGTATGGTGGGTGTTTTTTGGGTAATGCCGTGTCTTTCTTTCAAATACTCGAGAGATAGTCTAACCCGAGCGGAATCATAGGTAATGGGTTTGTCTATGATTTTTATTCCCTGGGCGAACCCTAGCACCGAAATAAAATTCAGTATTACTAGTAAGATGGTTTTTTGCATCGTTAATTTTTATTAAACCATTAAGAAATTAAGGGACATTAAGGTTTTTCTCGATTTCCTTTAGTGTTAGGTTATGTTAATCTTTATAAAATCTCAACACCCTTTTCTGATAATCAATTTTGCAGTTGAACTGCATTAAAATATCACCGCCAATAATTCCCGCAATAGAAGGTTGCCCCATTTGGATATAAGTATCCGAAACACTTTGTAGGTCAATCGCTACCGTTTCGTAGTTGGGTAACTTTAACTTTCCTATTTGCAGTAGGGGAATGGTGCCTACCAAAGTGGTAGTACTGCTAAAAATGGTGGCCGCTTGTTGCTCTTCATTTTCTTGCAAATGCTCGATGTGTTTTTCAACTAGGCCTTTGTCAAAAACGGAGCGTGAAGCCCCTGTGTCAACCACGGCAAATTGTTTCTCCCCAAAAACAACAATTTCCACTAAAATGTGGAAACCGTTGTCTTGTAAGTTCACTAAAATTAAAGGAACTGAAATTGTCTTCATTATTACAGGTTAATCGGTTAATCGTTTAGTAGGTTAATCGCAATGCTACGATTAACCGGTTTTACAATTAACCATTTAAACTAACTTCATTTCTGCCAATACACTGTTCATATTGCGTACGGCATCCGCACTTTTGTTAAAAGCCGCTTGTTCCTTCTCATTTAATTTATAATCGATGATTTTTTCCCAACCATTTTTGCCAATAATCACTGGAACGCCCAAGCAAATATCATTCTGACCGTACTCACCCTCAAGCGCAACACAGCAGGTGAATAGTTTCTTTTCGTCTCTTACAATGGCTTCTACCAATGCCGCACCAGCAGCACCAGGTGCATACCAAGCCGAAGTGCCCAATAAGCCTGTTAACGTAGCACCGCCAACCATGGTATCAGCCGCTACTTTTTCCAAAGTGGCTTCATCCAATAAATCGGTTACAGGTAAACTTTGGTAAGTGGCATATCTCGTTAAAGGAATCATGGTAGTATCGCCGTGACCGCCCACTACAAAGCCCTGTAAATCGTTAGGGTTGCAGTTAAGCGCTTGGCTCAAATAATATTTAAAACGTGAGCTGTCCAAAGTACCGCCCATGCCAATAATTCTATTTTTAGGTAATCCCAATGATTTAAGTGCCAAATAAGTCATCGTATCCATCGGGTTGCTAATCACAATAATGATGGCATCTGGAGAATATTTCAGGATGTTTTCGGCCACACCTTTTACAATGCCCGCATTAATGCCAATCAGCTCTTCGCGGGTCATCCCAGGTTTGCGAGGCAGGCCAGAAGTAATTACTGCTACCGCCGACCCAGCCGTTTGGCTATAATCGTTGGTTACGCCTTTAATTTTGGTGTCAAAGCCCAGCAATGTTGCCGTTTGCATCATGTCAATGGCTTTACCTTCTGCAAAACCTTCTTTAATATCTAATAAAACTAGTTCCTCTGCTAATTCTTTCCGTGCAATGTTATCTGCACAGGTGGCGCCAACAGCACCAGCACCTACTACTGTTATTTTCATGCTATATAATTTGGTTTTAATACTAGCGAAGCAATCTAAAATAAATGCGACTGCTTCATTTAGAGTAATTTATGGGTGTAACACTTAAAGAATATTTACGAAACTAAGGTATAGATTTGTATCAGCTAAACAAATATTTTTTCCATTTGAGTGCATTATGTTACGCAATTGCTACAAAATCAGCATTTAGTGATGGTTAGTGCTGGCCTCTTCTCGCCTTAAATTTTAGAAAATCGACCACAGTGCTCATGGCAAAAGTAGTCCCGCCATCCGCTTTACTTCGCCCTGCGTAAACTTGGGCTATGTGTTCGCTCCTGTCGGGTTTATCCTCATTGAAAAACCTCGTAGGTTTTCTAAACCTACGAGGTTTGTGAATCGTGTCAAAATCCGATTTGCCAAATAATCAGAATTTTAGCTCTTTTTTATGATAAATATCAGAACTATTTAACGATAATTTTGTTTAAATTTAAACTAGTCTTCACATTAATTTTTGGGTTATGAATATTAAAGAACTATTGCTAAATGGTAAGGCTTTTTTGGCCCTTTTAAATGATTTTGCAATCGAAGCAAAAAACGTCATTATCCAAGATGAAGCTTTGCTTTTCTCTGGAGCTAACCAAAATAGTCCAGTGTTAAAAGAAACGGTTTGCATTGAAGGTAAAAATGACGATGGAATTTTCAATTTCTTTGGAACCTTACACTTCAACCTTTTGGATAAATTAGCTGTTTTTGAAATGCAGGGATTTGAAAAAGTAGCCCCTAAAGTTTCTTGCAATTAAGCGATAATACACCTTACATTGTATATTTGTGATGCCAGTTTTTAAAAGCAATCCAAAAAAGGGATAAGAAAGCTAGGAAGATTTTGCTGCAAAGGCTGCGCTTTAAACAATTTAAATAAGATTTATGAAAAAAATTACACTAGCAGCCCTTTTCGTTTGCTGCTCATTTTTTGCGTTCGGCCAAATACTTCCATCATTTCAAATGGGATTAAAAGGCGGATTAAACTTGTCTAAGTTTAGTACAGAAAATACTTTTGGTAGCGACAATAGAGCAGGCTACTATGCTGGTATCTGGACACGTATCGGTGCAGCAGGTATACATTTACAACCCGAGTTGTATATCTCTGGTAAAAACACCACGCTAAAAAATAGCGGACAAGAGAGTAAAGTGAAATTTACCAGCTTAGATGTACCTGTTTTGGTGGGAACCAAAATTGGAGCAGCAGGCGTAGGAATTAGATTGAACACCGGACCCGTAGCTTCTTTTATTTTGAGCGATGACCAAAGTTTCAACCAAGCGGCGTCAAACATATTCAGCGGCGATTTCAAAGGACAAGCTTTTGCGTGGCAATTTGGAGCAGGTTTAGATTTAGGCAAATTGAACTTTGATTTGAGATATGAATTAGGTTTGTCTAAGTTGAACTCGGCAGGCTATCCTGATACGAAATTAAACTTGTTCACCTTCGGTTTAGGTCTTAGACTGTTTTAGTTCAAGCTAAAGAAATAGATATTCAAAAAAGTCCCGTCCCGCACTTGCGAGACGGGACTTTTTTATTTTATTAACATGAGCTCGGGTTAAGAAAATACTTTCTATGTATTATTGTCAGAATTTTAGGTCAAAAAATGGCTTTCTGCTACTATTAATGGTTCTGTCGCTACCGCGGGTCCTACTTTTATTAAGTAGTATTTATTGTTTTATTTGTCTTAATGCTTTCGCAAGCTCAGGTTCCTATAGATGAAAAAGTAGGCAAAACCGATACGAAGTGAGCTCATTTATACCTTTGAAATCATATAAACAAATAAATAAAATCCACGGCTGCGCCCTGTTCTATTGAAGGAACAACCAGGGGAAATTTGTGCATGCCGAACAGGCCAATGCCGATTTTAGTAGAACGAAGAGGATTTGCTAGGGCTGGACATAATGAAAAATTACAAAACGCTTATCCCGAATCACGTTTTATTAACTTTTTTCAATCAGTTCGTAGGTGTGTGCACCCTTAAGCGGACGTATAACCTTGTGCTGTTTTTCACTAATTACTTTAATGAAACAGGCTCCGAAATAGAAAATCAAAGACGAGTAGAAAACAAACAGCATCACCAGTACAATAGAGCCAGATGCACCGTATATGTTTTCGATGTTACTCAATGGCAGCATAATTCGCAATACGTATTTACCCAAGTTAAACAGTACTCCAGTTAAAAGCCCACCCTGTAAAGCTATTTTCCAACTTGGTCTGGCATTGGTTAAAAATCTGAATAAAATGGTAAACCAAACCGTTACAATAAGGGTAAAAATAGTTTGGTTAAGCACCCACAGTAGCCACTTGCCAAAATTGGGCGAAGTACTGTTGAGGTAGGTGGTTACATAAGCCTGTATACTATCGGTCACTAAACCTATAAAAAACAAAATACCAGCTAGTAAAATAATGATCATTGAGCGGCCGCGGATTTTCAATGTAAACAGAAAACCCATTTTGTCGTCCTGGCCAATGGTCCATATTTGTTCCACTGAGTTTTTGATGACATTGAATAGGGTGGTGGCTACAAAAATGAAAAAGACAAAAGTAAGGATGGTAGCCCACCAATTGTGGTCAACACCACGAATATTTCTCAAGGTTTCCCTAATCTGCTCGGTACTGCTGGGAATTAAAATTTCCGAAATACGCTCAAACAAACGAGTAGCAAGTAGTTTCCTGTCTACAAAAAAACCAAATAACCTGATGAGAATGAGTAAAATAGGAGGGATAGCAAAATTAGCGAAGAAAGCCGTAGCGCCAGCTAAACGTAAAGGGTCGTTTTTTTGGTATAATGCAAATGCTTTTTGTAAATGATAGGCAAAAAGTAAAAGCTTTGATTTCTTAATAGTTGCTGTTTTTCCCATTAGTGAATTTCAAAAATAACAAAATATGCCAAATGGATGTTTGTTATTCTTGCTTTTAACAATAAAATACACTGTTATAGGGGTTTATAACTGCTGTAAAAACATTATTAGTTGATTTTTGGTTATCCTAGTTCATCAATCAAAATAGATATGAATAACTTTTTTAGGACAATATTTGCTGGGTGGGGTGCCTGGAAACTAGGCGGTGGTTGTTTATCAACCGTGGTGATTTTTGTGGTGCTTTATTATTTGTTGGGGCACTGCTAGTATAAAATAGCCCCGTTATTTCGAGCGTAGCCGAGAAATCTTTGAATTTGCTTTAACCCCTTTCAAAGATTTCTCTCCCGAAAATTCGGGACTACGCTTCAGTCGAAATGACGTGCAAACAATTTAAAGTTTATAAATTACCTCTTAAAGCCTGTTCTCTTTCAATGCTTTCAAACAATGCCTTAAAGTTGCCAGCACCAAAACTTTGGGCACCTTTACGTTCAATAATTTCAAAAAATAAGGTCGGGCGGTCTTCTACAGGTTTGGTGAAAATCTGTAATAAATAACCTTCCTCATCGCGGTCAACTAAAATACCAAGCTCCTTTAGTGGTGCAATTTCTTCATCAATTTCTCCTACACGCTCGCCCATCATATCGTAATACGCTTGTGGAGGAGCACTCAAAAATTCTACACCACGAGCTTTAAGTGTTTTAACCGTTGTTACAATGTCTTTGGTTGCTACCGCAATATGTTGTACGCCTTCACCTTCGTAAAATTCTAAATATTCCTCAATTTGAGATTTCTTTTTGCCTTCTGCAGGTTCGTTGATTGGGAATTTAGAATAACCGTTGCCATTGCTCATTACCTTACTCATTAAGGCAGAGTATTCGGTATTGATTTGCTTATCATCAAAAGTTAAAATGTTCACAAAGCCCATTACTTCTTCGTACCATTTTACGGTTTCGTTCATGCGGTTCCAGCCTACGTTACCTACACAATGGTCAATGTAAAGTAAGCCTGCATCTTCGGGGTTGTATTCACTTTCCCATTTACGATAACCAGGCATAAAAACACCATTGTAGTTTTTACGCTCAATAAACATGTGAATGGTTTCGCCATAGGTGTAAATTCCCGACATACGGATTTCGCCATGTTCGTCGGTAAGTGTTTGAGGCGCTAAATATGGTTTACCACCACGTTTGGTTGTTTCCTCAAATGCACTATAAGCATCGTCAACCCAAAGCGCTAAGATTTTTACCCCATCACCGTGTTTTTTCACATGTTCTGAAATAGGGCTATCTGACTTTAATGCAGTGGTTAAAATCAAACGGATTTTTCCCTGTTGCAATACGTATGATGCTCTATCTTTTACCCCTGTTTCTGGTCCAGCGTAAGCTAAGGATTGAAAACCAAAGGCTGTTTTGTAATAATGTGCGGCCTGTTTGGCGTTACCTACATAAAATTCAATATAATCCGTTCCATTAATGGGAAGGAAATCTTGTGCTTTCGCTATTTTCTCTGCAAATGTTTGTGTCGACATTTTGTATGAATGTTAAATGGTTGTATTGTTTTATTGTTTTGCGTACCGCGTTTGGCGTATGATGATGTTTGTCGCTCAACGCTCTTTCGCTATTCCACGTTTATCTGCCAGCTCTTATGGTAACTTTCGTCTTCAATGGCCAAGGCATCTTCTGTTAGCATCAAGGGCCTAAATGGATCAATCATTACGGCAAGCTCTTCTGTTTTTTCTTTCCCGATAGATTTTTCAACGGTACCAGGGTGTGGTCCGTGTGGAATCCCGCCTGGGTGTAAGGTAATCTGGCCTTTCACTACGCTCTTACGGCTCATAAAATCGCCATCTACATAATATAAAACTTCATCGCTATCCACATTGCTATGGTTGTAAGGTGCAGGAATGGCTAATGGATGGTAATCGTATTTACGTGGTACGAAAGAACAAATTACGAAGTTATGTCCTTCAAAAGTTTGATGTACGGGAGGCGGTTGGTGTAAGCGACCGGTAATGGGTTCAAAGTTGTGGATTGAAAATGCCCATGGATAATGGAAACCGTCCCAGCCTACAAAATCAAATGGGTGCGTACCGTAAGTGTAAGGGTACATAATTCCCTGTTTCTTGATCAAGACTTTAAATTCACCAAACTCATCAAAAGTTTGTAGGTTTTCTGGTCTTTTAATGTCTCTTTCGCAAAATGGCGAATGTTCTTCCAGTTGACCAAAAGCATTGCGATATCTTTTTGGTGTACGAATTGGACTAAAACTTTCTACAATGAACAAGCGGTTGTTTTCGTCGTTAAATTCCAATTGGTAAATAGTGCCTCGTGGAATAACCAAATAGTCGCCATATTCAAAAGAAATCTCCCCGAAGCCCGTTTTTAATTTTCCAGTACCTTCATGGATAAAAATCACCTCATCAGCCTGGCTGTTTTTATAAAAATAATCAGTCATTGATTTTTTAGGGGCTGCCAGTGAAATGTGTAAATCGCTGTTCACTAAAACAGGTTTGCGACTTTCTAGATAATCATCTTCAGGCTTCACATTAAAACCAATTAAGCTAGTGTGGCGTAAATGTTTTTCCCTAGCAATTTTAGGTTCAACATTGTAGGGCTCTCCAATAGATTTTACAATGGTTGGAGGGTGGCAATGGTAAACCAATGAATAGAGGCTCGAAAAACCTTCCGTTGAAACCAGTTCTTCAGCGTATAAATCGCCATTTGGCTTACGGAAAACGGTATGTCTTTTAGGAGGAATACTCCCTAAAGTGTGATAAATAGGCATATTATAAGGTTAATTTGGTTAGAATTAATATAATGAATAATTATGGAAAGCGTTTAGATGACGTTTAAAAAACGTAATAAAAGAAGCCTACAAAGAATATTGCGCAAAAATAAGTTTAGATAGCATTGCGTGTAGATACAATGAAATCCTATCTTTAATAATAAAACTATTTAATTGCTGTAAAGTCATCTGTTTTTAACGAATGCAAGATAGCAGTTTTAATTTAATTTTTAGCAATATTAACGTTACTAAAATGAAAACAAATCTTACTCTAATCTTGTTTGTTTTGCTGTGTTGTAATTGTTTTGCGCAGCAAAAAAAAGCCTATCAAATTAAAATCAAGACCTTTAAAAAAGAAACGATAAAAGGTAACTTTCATCAAGTTAATGATAGCGGTTTTGTGATTGTTTGCAATAAAGACACCTCTTTTGTGAGGAACACAGAAGTGAAAAAATTGAAAGTATATGAAAAGGGAATTTTAATGCCATCACTTTTAACTGGTGGGGGAACTGTTGGCTTACTTTCTTTAGCTGCGGGTTCAATGGCGGGCGCTTTTCTAGTTGTGGGGGTGCCAGTTGGTTTAACCGTAGGATATGTTGTTTCTAATACGGTTTCTACTAAAAAGCGCTATCGAGATTTTCAAAGTTTAGATAGGTCGTTAGTGAATCTTGAATTACAATCGTATGCTCAAATTAATCGGTAATTAATTTTAGAGCTAAACCATTTTTTATAGCTTTGACCACAAATCCAATATAAACCATCTCCAATTTGCATTGTTGTTCCATTGGATGTGGAAACTACACCACTAACAAAAAATATTTATATCAATGAAACTCGTATCCTACAAAACTGAAGACAAGGAGCATTTAGGAATTTATGCCAACGGACATATCTATAACCTTAATTCTTGCGATAAGCTAATTCCAGATCAAATGAATGCTTTTTTAGAAGGTGGAGAACCACTGATGGAAAGGGCAAAGAAAATCAATCAAGATATTTTAGAAGGTAAACTGTCGCCAAAAGAGGAAGTGTTTTATGAGCTTTTGGCTCCTGTGCCGCACCCAACTTCTTGCAGAGATGGTTATGCTTTTAGACAACACGTAGCGGCTGCTCGTAGAAACCGTAAGGTAGACATGATTGCCGAGTTTGATCAGTATCCAATTTTTTATTTTACCAATCATAACGCTATTCAAGGTCCAGGTGAAATTGAATGTATGCCAGATCACTTCCAAAAACTTGATTTTGAATTGGAAGTTGCGGTAGTGATTGGGAAAAAAGGTCGTAACATTAAAGCAGCTGAAGCTGATGAGTACATTGCTGGTTACACCATCATGAACGACATGAGTGCTCGTACTTTGCAAATGGAAGAGATGTTATTGAACTTAGGTCCAGCAAAAGGCAAGGATTTTTCGACCGTAATTGGCCCTTGGTTAGTTACACCAGATGAATTGGAGCAGTTTAAAGTAGCAGCTAAGGAAAATCACGTAGGCAACAACTACAATTTGAAAATGACCTGCAAAGTAAACGGTATTGAGGTTTCTAGTGGAAACATGGGCGATATGGATTGGACTTTTGCTGAAATTATTGAGCGTTGTGCTTATGGCGTTGATATTTTGCCAGGCGATGTCATTGGCTCTGGTACTGTGGGCACAGGATGTTTCTTGGAGCTTAATGGTACAGGTTTATTAAACGATCCTAATTACCAAGTACAATGGCTGCAAGCAGGCGACCATGTTGAAATGGAAATTGCAGGTTTGGGTGCTTTGAGCAATACCATTAAAAAAGTAGATACAGATTTTTCAATTTTGGCTTTAAAGAAGATGTAGGTATAATCGTTGGAAGGTTGAAATGTTATAATGTTGAAACGTTATGGCTAAAGTTGAACGGTTTGAAGATTTAGAAGTATGGCAGATTGCCAAATCCATTGCTGTGGAAGTTTATCGCATTTCTGATTTGGAGCCTGTTAAATCTGATTTTGGTTTAAAAGATCAGATTCGAAGAGCAGCCATGTCCTTATCGGATAATGTTGCTGAAGGTTTTGAATATAATAACAACCCAGACTTCATTCGATTTTTAGTTTATGCAAAAGGTTCTTCTGGAGAATTGAGAAATAAGCTTATTATTCTAAAGGAATGTGGTAAACTCAACCAGATAGATTTTGATAACTTGTATGCTAAAAGCATTGAATTTTCATCAAAAGCAAAAAACTTCATTAATTATTTAAAGACCTTTGAAAGTCAGAAAAAACTAGACGTCAGAAAAAAATAACTATTTAACTTTTCCAACCTTACAACTTTCCAACTCTTTTGAATCTTCCAACAAATAAATACCATGCTGACACTAAAATGTGATGATTTGACCCCTGTGCAATTGCAAAACTATTTGCAGTATGCCATTGCTCCGAGACCAATTTGTTTAGCCTCTACCATAGATGCCGAAGGGAACATTAATCTTAGTCCTTTTAGTTTCTTTAATATGTTTAGCACTAATCCGCCTATCTGTATTTTTTCGCCAGCTAGAAGGGTGAGGGATAATACCACCAAACATACTTTGGAGAACGTGAAGGAAGTAGGGGAGTGCGTGATCAATATTGTGAATTATGCGATGGTGCAGCAAACGAGCCTATCGAGTACCGAGTACGGAAAAGAGGTTAACGAGTTCGAAAAGGCTGGATTTACCATGGAAACTTCGCATTTGGTTAAACCGCCAAGGGTAGCCGAAGCGCCTGTACAATTAGAATGTGTAGTTAATCAAATCATTCCTTTGGGAGACCAGCATGGTGCAGGAAATTTGATTTTGGCAGAAATTAAACTCATTCACATCAAAGAGGAAATTTTAGATACTGAAGGTAAAATTGACCAGCAAAAAATAGATTTAGTAGCTCGTTTGGGAGGAAATTGGTACAGTCGCGTAACGCCAGAAAGTTTATTTACGGTGCCTAAGCCACTCACTACATTGGGAATAGGTGTAAATGCTTTGCCTATTTCGGTACGCCAATCAAAAGTGCTTACGGGTAATGATTTAGGTTTGTTGGGTAACGAAGAGCAATTGCCCAGTGATGAGGAAATTTCGGAGATGCAATGGAACCCCAACGTAAAGGATATTATGGATGCTACCATTGGCGACGCCAATAACAGGGAAAGGGAACTGCACGAATTTGCTAAGGAATTGATTGCTTACGGAAAAGTATCGGATGCTTTGAAAGTGTTGTTGCTTTAAACGTTAGCATCGGTAATAATCTGCTTCAAAACATCCAGATCAACATCTTTTAAAGTTTTGATATACAAGCAACCTTTGCTGGTTTTATGTTTGCCCAATTTACTTAACAGCGGATGTGTAGAACCTCCTGTTAGATATAAAGTAAGATTTTGCTTTCGGGGAGAAAAGGCCATTACCATCCAATCAATGCGTCTGCCATCTGGGTAAACGAGGTCTTTATCTCCAAAGCCAATGATGGCACCGCCCCACATTTTAGGTTTGGCTTGACAAATTTCTTCCATGATTTGACAAAGCGCAAAACTATCATCACGCTTTCTTTCGTCGGTTAAGGCGTTGATAAATTCGGAAACACTGTTGTTATTGGCCTTGGTTTTAAGCTCTGCCATAAGAGTGGGGTTTTATTCCATTACGGTAACCGCTTTGAGGAAGCGATTCTTGTAGTAACCTTCTAATTCGGTGATGGTTACACCTTTTGCTTTTCCAGAAGAAGAATGGATAAACTTGATATTGCCCTCTTCATCTTTTGAATAAACAATACCTACATGGCCTGGTCTACGTACTCTAGCATTTGATCCTGTAAATACGAGGATGTCGCCTACTTTCGCATCAGCCAGTTTGATTGCTTTTCCTTTTTTAGCAAAATCAGCAGAAGAACGTGCGCCGTTAAAACCAAATTGTTTATACACGTAGCTAACAAAGCCCGAACAGTCGAAGCCAATTTCTGGATTGCTAGATGCATAACGATATCTGGTGCCTATAAGAGACTTGGCAAAGTCCATGATTTTGTTTGAAGTGTTATTGGCAACCTCTGGAATACGGTTAATTACCTTTTCCATCATTCGCTGATATTGCATCGTTAAGGATACATTATCTTGTGCTTTGCTGTTGATTGCAAATACGCCGAGCAGTAAGATGGTGAAAAGGATTTTCTTCATGTTTGTTTTCAAACTTAACGAACAACATTTATATCACCAAAAAATGTGGAAAACTTATGGTGTAGTTGGTTGGTTTCTTGGTGTTTAGTTGTTTGGTTTTGAGAGTGCTAATTTCTTGTTAGCTGCGTGAAATAGACTGTTTCTTCGTTTCGCTGAAATCGTAACTCGTAAATCCAAAATTGTAAATCTTTACGGCGTAGTCACCGCTACAGGCAATACTTTTCCATTAAAAAACTTATGGCCGGTTCTGGCAAAATCAGCTACATACTTACCCATTTCAAATGCCATCACTGGACTTTCGTAACCGGGAAATGCTGCTTCTAACATTTCAGTTTGTGCAGAACCAAGTGCCAAGCAATTAATTTTAATGCCAGTTGAGGCTAGCTCTTGTGCCATACATTCGGTTAGGGCATGCAATGCTGCTTTACTTGCCGAGTAGGCCGCTAGTCCGGGAAATTTTACACTGCCTTGAAAGCCGCCCATGCTACCAATATTTACGATATGACCACCATTTTCCATAAACTGGAGCATATAACGGGTCATTTTAAAGTGACTGATTACGTTGTGTTCCAGCATGGCGGCCAGGTCATTTTCTGTAGTTTCTAGCAATGGTTTGTTGATCAGCGAACCTGCGTTGTTAATCAAGATATCTACCGTTCCCAATCTTTCCTTAATGAATGGGATCAAGGCATTATAATCATCATTCACTAAATCAAAAGCTACGGGAAGCAACGTACATTCGGGGGTAATGCTTTTGGCAATTTCATGAAGCTTGCGCAATTTATCCGCAGAGCGGGCAATGCATACCACTTTGTTTTTCGTGTCTAAACTTAATTCTAATGCTGCTTCGAAGCCTATGCCACTACTGGCTCCCGTAATAATGATATTCATGGATATTGGATTTTACAATTGGGGCAAAGATAAGAATTTGGGAAGTTTAAGCTCTTAAAATGTGATGATGGACATAAAACCAATCCTATTTGATTAATTGAGTACCTTTGCGGCATAATTGAAGAATGATGTTAGAAAAACTAAAAGAGCGTAGCGACGGTTTGTGCGAACTATGTAGCAAAACGGAAGCGGTAAACGCCTATACGGTTAGCCCGAAAAAAGACGATGCTATCGAAAATCAAGTAGCCTTGTGTAATGATTGCTTGGAAAGGATTGATGCAGCGGATCAAAGCTTTTACTGGCGTGTGGTGGAGGGGAGCGTTTGGAATCCAGAGCCTAGCGTACAGGCATTGAGCTATCGCATTTTGCAACGTTATAAAGACGAAGATTGGGCCAGTGGAGTAATTAGTATGGTTGATTTAGATGAAGATACTGTGCAATGGGCTTTGAGTGGCTTAGAAGTTGCCGATGTTCATAAAGACGCTTTTGGCAATGTGCTTGAAAACGGTGATACCGTGGTGTTAACGCAAGCCTTGGATGTAAAAGGAACAAATTTTAGTGCACCTAAGGGAACAGTAGTAAAACGAATTAGATTGGTGCACGATAATCACGAGCAGATTGAAGGGAAAATCAATGAGCAAATGATTGTGATTTTAACGAAGTACGTTAAGAAGAACAACTAATAATATTGTCGTCCCTCGCAATGGCGATGTTAAAGCAAAAAAAACTTACGAAGTTTTTAAAACTTCGTAAGTTCAATAAAATCTATCCTAATCCTCTATCGTAATTAATTGTGTTACAGGATTAGCAATCACATGGAAACCATCGTTAATCAACTTGGTGAATTCCTTTTCGTTGGAGGCTTTCATTTCTAAGTAAATCCTTACTTTATTTTCTAAAGCTGGGTTGGTACCTTTGTGATGTAATATTTCTAAGATCTGTAAGGTGCAAAGCCAATCGTAACGGTATGAGGTTTTAAGCTCATTAAAGAGTTCTGCTAATTTTTCTTGTCCTTCGCCTGTTTCTCTAATATCCCTAACCTGTTGGTAAAGTTGGTGCAAACGTTTGGTCGCATCATCGTAAACTAATTTATAGGTAAGTTGTTCGCTTACGTGAGTCAATTCTTCGTAAGCGTCTTTGTCTGCTGCACCGTTAAATACCGAAACTATTTTCTCGCCAACGGCCATGTCGTAGGTTCCCCATTCAGGTTGGAACAGGATGTTGCCGTTGCCTTCTCTTACTGTACACTCTTCAAAGGCAATTAAAATTGTTTTTTCGCCTTTGTTGATGATTTCCTTGATTTTTCCATTGACTTCAATATCACTTTCAAAAGTTAGACGTACTAACTGGCCAACCTTAATTCCCAGCTGAGACAACTCTTCTAGACTATGGTCTTCTAAAGGCTTTGTGGTGTCTTTTAATTTGCCCACAGGCGATGAAAAACCATCTTTATGGTAATCTTTGCTATGTCCTGGTAGTTCTTTGCCACCAAAGGCCAACGCAGATTGACCCGTAGTTCTAATAAAGGTAAGTTCATCGTTAGCGCTAATGCCCACGTCGGTAAATACTCCCGTTACTTGTAAACCCGAACTGTAAATTGCTGTACTTGGGTTTTTACATTCAATCGCTTTTAAAATACTCTCTGCACCACCACGTCTAAAGGCCATGGTATCTGCAAAAGCTTCCAGCACATCAATAAGGTTTTGGAAAGTAGGGGTCACAAAAAGCTGCGGTTGCTCCTGGGTAATATCGTATGAATAGTTAACGGTATCCAAGTTATACCAAAGTTTTTTGATTTTTGGATCCATACAAGTGGCGCTTTCTCCAATTGATGAAAGGAGTCCAGCTCCGTAAATTTTCGGATTTTCCAAAGTGCCAATCAAACCATACTCAACAGTCCACCAGTGTAAACGGCCTAACAATGCCATTTCCGAAGGTTCGCCCATGTTCTCGGAAATGTATTTCAATTCCTTTTCTGCTTTTGCAATTTCAGCTTCATCTACATTTTTGGCCTCCTTTAAAATAGAAAGTTTGCGGATTGCTTCGTAAAGCTCAAAGTCTTTGCTCGAAAACATTGCCTTTGCCCCAATAGAACCAAAGTAGCTTAAGTAATTGTTGTAGTCGGTATCAGCAATAATAGGGGCATGGCCAGCACTTTCGTGAATAATATCTGGAGCAGGGGTATATTCAATATTGTTGATCTGGCGAATGTCGGCCGCAATCACCAATACCCTGTAGGCTTGGTATTCCATAAAGGCTGCTGGAGGAATAAAACCATCAACGGTTACCGCTCCCCAACCAATTTTGCCCAAATTGTCGTTCATGGTTTGCAAGTTGGGTATCTGCTCAATGCTCAAGCCAGCTCTTTGCAAACCTTTAATGTATGGATAATAAGCAACGTGCTTTAGATAACTATAGTTTTGGCGCATTACATAACGCCATACCGCTTGGTCAATTGGCGTATATTTCTCGTAATTTTGCTCAACAATGAATTGCCTTAAATGCCTAGGCAATTTGGCAACTTGTTCGTTATTAAAGTCGTTAAAATCGCTCATTTTTTTACATTTTCTTAATTGGGCTAAAATACCTCATTTAAGCTAGTAATGCAAGAAAACAAACGGTTTTGATGGGGGAAGCTTGTCAATCTTTGGTCTTTTTTACCCTAAAAGAGAAGTACTTCTGTGAAAAGTAACTAAATACCGCCAACAAAATAGTGATGAAAGCTTTAGAGATGGAAGGGTAGAATTGGAAGCCCTCCACTAAAATTTTCATTAATGCGTAATTAAGCAGAATATTTGTGCATACCACCGTACCGTATCTAAAAAGTTGTATCCTACCTTTTAAATCTGATTGGGTAAATACCAGGTATTTATTTAGCATAAAGCCTACTAAAAAAGTAAATACTGATTCTAACGCCAGCGCCGCAATTGGAGCAGTAACCAAATACCCTGCTACTTGTACGTCTTGTTGGTGTAAAATGTAATTGTAAATTACAAAATAAGCGATAATGCCTGACGATGCTGTTAAGCCACCGCTAACGAGGTATCGAAAAGTGCCAATTGAAAACCATCTTTTAAAAGGAGGATAGAAAAAGTCGATAATTTGGAGTGCTAATTTCCTCATTCCTTTTTGTAGGTTAATTGGTTATTGATCATTCTATTATTGTACTGCTGTATAAACGCTTTTAGTTTTTGTTCCATTTCTGCTTTAACCTCAGGCAACTGATCTATCAGGTTTTTAGTGGTATTTCTATCTGTTTTTAGGTTAAACAATGCAATGGATTTTGTGCCGTCATTTACTAACAGGTAATCGCCTTCGTAGAAATTGAAATTCCCGTCGTTGTTGTTAACCGCAAAATTGGTGGTTTTATTGTCCAGGGCATCAAAGCCAAATGCAAAATAAGGTTTTTTATAGTGCATATAGTCCAATACCGTAGGCATAATATCAATCTGCTGGATGATTTTATCCGTTTTGCCTTTAAGATTTCCACCTGGATAATAAAACAAGATTGGAATCGAGAAAAAGCCGGGAACATTTTGGTAATCGGGTAGGTACGACATGGTCGCATGGTCTGCACAAAGCACAAATAAAGTGTTTTTGTACCAAGGCATTTTCTTGGCTGCATCAAAAAACTTGCGGATGGCCATGTCTGTGTACCCTAAAGGTTCGTGAATTTGCAAAGTGCCTTTTGGAAATTTACCCTGATATTTTTCGGGAACTTTATAAGGGTGATGTGAAGAAACGGAGAAGAAGGCCGTAAAAAAAGGTTGTTTAAAAGTATTGATGGTTTTGGCCATGTACTGCATAAACGGTTCGTCCCAAATACCCCAAATGTTATCAAAGTCTGCATCATTATTGTACTCGTTTTTGCCGTAATAATGCCTGATGCCCGCTAAATTGGTATAAGCTGAAAAACCCATAGATCCATTTGGCGCACCGTGGAAAAAAGCGGTATAATAGCCTTCATCTCCCAAAAGTTTGGCAATGCTAGTGGTGTTATTGCTCGAATATGGAGAAAGCACGAAAGGTTCTCGGATAGAAGGAATGCCCGAAATTACGGAAGGTAGCGCATCAATGGATTTACGTCCATTGGCATAGGTTACACTTGATGTAAAGCTTTGTTCAACCAAGCTATCGATAAAAGGGGTGTAACCTTTGTAGGTACCATTCAGTTGGTCTTTATTGAGCGCACCAATATGTTCTTTGCCTAAACTCTCTATAATCAAAAATACAACGTTTAGCTTTTTAAAAGAGGCCGTATCGTTAGGTTGATGGATAGGATTGTAAATTTTGGCTAAAGTCTGCTCATCGAAATAATCTACCTTTTTAAGCTTGGGCGATTTCAACGTTTTCATAATACTGAAAGGAGTGTTCAGCACCAAACTCATATCGGCTGGAGATTTTACATAATCACCGGCATTGCTCAAAGTGATAGGGCGAGTACTGTGTCGCCAGCCCCCTCTAACGCCGCCTATAAATAAGAATGCGATCAGCAGTAAAGCCAATATTTGGGCAACGTAAGTTTTCCAATTGAAACGAACTTTTTTGGGTGCTGCGAATATTTGGCTAAGCTTGGCAAAGGCGGCAATAAATAAGATCAAAATAATGAGCAAATACCAATAGTCTAACAGGAAATCCACCGTTAGTTTTAGCTTGTTTTTTTCGTTACTAAATTGAGAGAAAACACTTCCCGTGGTTCGTTTAAGTGTAAACTTATAGTAAGCGAAATCGATAAAGTTGGCCAAAAAGCCGATGCTATTGGTGATGATAAAAAGCCATTTGGTAAAACGTTGGTAGCCGCTTCGGTACTTGAATGGAAAAGGTAATGCTTGTAGGATAATGTACAGAGAATTGATGTACAGTAGTGCCACTATATCAAACTTAATTCCACCCCAAAAGGTATAGGCAATTTCAGCATTGCCAAGGTGCTTGAATAGCGATTTGTTGATTAAAAAGAAGCCAAGCCTGCATAAAGCGTAAAGTGCTAGCAATAATGCAAACTGGTACAGCAGTACGATATATACAGATTGACGGTTATTTTTTAGGTTCATTGGTGCATTTTACCCATATCCAATCCTCGCTACGGTGCGACAATGGTAAATAAGTAGGCGGCAAAAATAGTCAATAAAACAACGCCCTGCAATACATTGGTACGTCCTGAACCTAACGACAACATAATGGTAAATTGGGAAAGTAAAAGCAGTACCATCGACTTGGTGTCAATCCCTAAAGTAATGGTCATCCCAGTAATAATGGACACGATGGCTACTGCAGGAATGGTTAAGCCAATACTGGCCAAGGCCGAACCTAAAGCTAAGTTTAAACTGGTTTGCAAACGATTTTTTCTAGCCGCACGATAAGCCGCCAATCCTTCGGGTAATAAAACCACTCCAGCAATAATGACTCCTACTAAAGATTTTGGTGCACCTGCATTAATCACGGCATTTTCAATATCGGGAGCCAAAGCTTTGGCCAATAAAACCACAATACCCAAGCATACTAACAATAGCAGGCCACTGCCAAGCGCTACAGCCTTAGTTGGCGGAGCTGCATGTACTTCTTCATTGCCTTCGCCATCGGGAGGTAAAAAGAAGTCCCTATGTCTTACAGCCTGTACCAATACAAAGGCTCCATATAGAATTAAAGAAATAACAGCAACAAATATCAATTGCGGAGTGGTGTATGAAGGCCCCGCCATGCTAGTAGTGTAATTGGGCAAGATTAAAGCAAGCACCAAAATAGCAGTCAACGCTACCAAGGCAGCCTTTACACCATCTAAACTGAACCGTTGTTGTTTAAACTTTACACCGCCCACCAACAAACAAATGCCAATCATGCCTGTGAGGATAATCATTACTGCTGCAAAAACGGTGTCTCGGGCAAGTTCTTCCGTGCCGGGACCTCCAGTAAGCATTAACGAAACAATGAGTGCTACTTCAATGGTGGTAACCGCCAAGGCTAGTAGGAGTGTGCCAAAAGGCTCGCCAACTTTATGCGCAACAACCTCTGCATGATGAACAGCAGCAAGCACACTGCCAATTAAAAAGATAACCAGTAAAGTGGTGCCAATACCACCGATGCCTTCTAGTGGTAAGAAGTAAGCAACCCAGGCCAAAATGGGCAAAGCTATCGTCCAAATAGGAAGAGGTAATTTTTTAAGCATGTTGTTCAATTAATTGGTGTACGATTTGGATGTTTTTAAATATATAGAAAAATTTTTTAGCAGAAAGAAAGCTCTACCCTTAAACCCGAGATGAGATAAATTGTTCGGTGGTAAAGTCAATATAAATTAAATAAACACCTTAGATATCTTAGTTCATCTAAGTCTGGCGAAATGCCATATTCAAAAAATTAAACATTAAGAAATGAAGATAATTAAGACGACCCTTGATAAAACTTGATGTTCCCTAATGCCTTGATGGTTCAAAAACTAATTAAAAACACCTTAGATACCTTAGTTCATCTAAGCTTGAATATGCGACTAAACTGTTCTTAAATGTTTAAGGTGGTTCAAAATTAACATGTGCCTGATAAATTAAAACATTAAGAAATGAAGATAATTAAGACGACCCTGATAAAACTTAATGTTCCCTAACGCCTTAATGGTTCAAAAACTAATTAAATAACACCTTAGATACCTTAGTTCACCTAAGCTTGGATATGCGGCTAAACTGTTCTTAAATGTTTAAGGTGGTTCAAAATTAACATGTGCCTGATAAATTAAAACATTAAGAAATGAAGATAATTAAGACGACCCTTGATAAAACTTAATGTTCCTTAATGCCTTGATGGTTCAAAAACTAATTAAAAACACCTTAGATACCTTAGTTCATTTAAGTCTGGCGAAATGCCATATTCAAAAAAATCAAACATTAAGAAGTTAAGATAATTAAGACGACCCTTGATAAAACTTAATGTTCCCTTAATGCCTTAATGGTTCAAAAGCTAATTAAAAACACCTTAGATACCTTAGTTCATCTAAGCTTGAATATGCGACTAAACTGTTCTTAAATGTTTAAGGTGGTTCAAAAAGAAACCTAACTAACTATTTACCAAATAAGCAACCTCTCGTTCACGATATATTGTAACTTCGTTATGCACAATTCATATCATCAATAAATAAAAATGAACAGATGTTTTTTCTTTTTAGCTTGTAGCCTTTTTAGTTTTTCGGCTTTTGCACAAATTGATACTACTGCTTATCGTACCATTGCCAATTCTGTACAGAAAAAATATGCACCGGATAAAAGGTCTGTTTATTTCAATGTACGTTTCAAGGCCGATTCTGTTTTTATAGAAAGCACTTCCGAACAAGCAGTACAAGCCTTTGAAAAATCCTTTCCAGAAAATATCAAAACCAAACTATCTGCGGTGGTACTTCCAGCAAAGCAATTAAGTGATAAAATTTATGGTGTAACTACCATCTCTGTGGCTAATAATCGTAGCCAACCTTTCCACGGAGCAGAGTTGATGACCCAAACACTGTTAGGTACTCCAATACAAATCTTTAAAAAACAGGGTGGATTTTATTTGGTGAAATCGCCCGATGGTTATTTAGCTTGGACAGATGGAGGCGCTATCGCACCGATGAACCAAGCCAGCTTTAAACTGTGGCAAGACGCAAAGAAAATTGTTTATACCAATGATTACGGGCATGCCTTTGCAAAGCCTGACGCTACGGCAGCTAGGGTTTCTGATTTGGTAGCGGGTAATATCTTAAAGTTCTTAGGTCAAGAAAATGGTTTTGTTAAAGTTGCTTTTCCTGATGGACGTGAAGCCTATATTCCTGCTGATCAAACTACCGATTATACTGCTTGGTTGAAGCGACCACTCCCCAATGCTGATGCGATTTTAAAAACAGCGCAAACGCTAATTGGCGTGCCATACTTATGGGGCGGTACTTCCATTAAAGGTGTAGACTGCAGCGGCTTTACCAAAACAGCTTACTTTTTAAATGGTGTGGTTATCCCTCGTGATGCCTCTCAGCAAGCTTTAGTAGGAGAGAAGTTGGATGTGTTGGAAAACGACTCAATCAGTGTGGAGAAGTGTCTTAAAAACTTAAAACCGGGAGATCTGATGTTCTTTTCCGCTTCAAAACGTAGAGGAGTTAGTAATGGAAGGGTAAGCCATACAGCCATTTACATGGGCAATGGTGAGTTTATCCAATCGGCTGGGATGGTGAAGATTAGCAGTATTTTACCTACAGCTGCAAACTACGACGAATACCAAACCAAAACCTTGGTAGGTGCACGTAGGATTTTAACACAAGTTGGGCAACCAGAGATTACGAAACTAGAAAAACACGATTGGTACGTAAGTAAAAAGTAATGAGCATTAAAATATATCACAATAGCAGATGTAGCAAAAGTAACGCTGCACTATGTGCTTTGGAAAGCAAAAATACGGAGCTTACGATCATCAATTACCTGGAAAATCCTCCAAGTGTGAATGAGCTGAAAAATATCTTAAAACTTTTGGGCATCGTTCCGCTAACGTTAATGCGTACTGGAGAAACGGTTTTTAAAGAAAAAGTAAAAGGCAAGAACCTGTCAGATGAAGAGTTAATTGTCCTGATGCATGAAAATCCGATTTTGATACAAAGGCCAATTGTAATTAAAGGAAATAAGGCTGTTATTGCTAGAAGCGAAGAGGCCATTGCAAGTATTGTATAAATAAAAAAAGTCCCGTCCCGCAAATGCAGGACGGGACTTTTCTTATTTATCATTTGTTTGATGTTTACATTGTTGTGGTGTCGAAACTCACATCAAACTTTCCTTCGGTGATTGATCTAGAAGCATTGGAGCTGTTAGTTCCCGTAAATTCGAAAGTGCCTTTTATGGTAGTTGCAGTTGAGCTTGTTATCGTAATCTTTCCAGATTTTGCCGTAAACATGGCATCAGCGGAGAAGTCTTCTGTATAAATTGCGGAACCAGTAGAGACTGTAACGTTGTATGTTCCGTTTCCACGATAGTTTAAAATGCTAAGTGAAATTGATTTTGTCCCGCTGTTACCAGTAATCATCATCATATCACCAATGAGGGAGCTTTTTATCAATTTGCCATCACCATCAAGATTTAGTAAAGTGCCATTTATTTTTGCACTCATGCTGGTACTAGTTCCTGGATTGGGGTTCGTCCCTGGATCAGGATTTGTACCAGGATTAGGATTTGTGCCTGGATCTGTGCCGTACGTGGTGACATTTAAACTAAATGACCCTTCACTAATCGTCTTTTCAGATTGATCGTCGTCATTTATACATTTAAATTCAAAAGTACCTGTGATTTTCTTATCTGTAGAAGTCGTAATTTTTACAATGCCTTGTGTAGAGCTATAGCTAGATAAGTTGCCTTGTGAACTCAGCACATAGGTAGCGGCTCCATTATTTAAGCTATAGGTGCCAACACCTTTAAAATCGCTGATGTCTAAACTGAAAATTTCAGTTCCTTTGCTGCCCATAATTACCATTACTTTTGGCGACTCGTTATAAAGTGCTGCACTGGTCATCTCGCAATTAACCAATTTCCCGTTAACTTTTGCTTTTAAGGATGGATGTGTGGTATTGATACCAGGATCTATATATTCCGTTTTCTTTGCGCAAGAAAATGTAAGAAGGAGTAGGCAAAATAAACTTGCCTTAGCAATGATGTTCCTCATAAGAGTGTCGAAAACTTAAATGGGTTGAAAAATTTCACATAATTAACTAATTATTTGCTACTTGTCAAATCATATTTGAAAAATATTCTCAAAATGAGTATAACTTTGAGTAATAAAAAAAAGTCCCGTACATACGGGACTTTTTTTATTATGTGTTAAAATAAATATATCGACGATTTAATAGTCATCATAAAATCAACAAGCTGCCAGATATTTGTCGACAATTGTCTGATAGTGAAATAATATAATAATACACTCCGGTTGGTAACTTAGTACCATTGTATTTTCCATCAAATTTCAACGCAGATCCAGAATAATCAAATACTTTGTTACCGGTTCTATTAAACACCTTGACTTTTGCATTGGGATATTTGTCAAAATCAGGGATGCTCCAAAAATCATTGATCCCATCGTCATTTGGAGAAAATGAATTAGGAATTTTTAATTCTGCACCATTTAATTCAATATGAATAGCACCTCGCTCGCTTTCGCATTCTCCAACGATTTGGGTAACATAATAAGTGGAGTTGTTTATTGCATCGATTTGAAAAGTGCCGCTATTCTGTTCTAACATCGGAGTGGTTGCCGTTAAAGATGAGTATAACCTGTACTTTCCATTTGATACTTTGTTTTTAGCAGACACGTTCACCGTCATAGGTGCGCATATACTTACGGGGTCGAAAGAAGGGGTGGCCAACTGGCTAGCCTGATTGTAAACAGTGTAGGAGATAGGTTCAATTTCACAATTTAGAGCGTCGGTAACATGAAGTGTATAAGTTCCGGCAGCTAGGTTTGTAATTTCTAATCGGTTACTAATCTGTTGTTGGTTCTGGTCTCTCCAGCTGTAAACGTAAGGCGGTTTGCCTCCCGTAATCGTAATCCCTTTTATGGAGGCAATCTGCTGTCGGCATAAATCAGGTGTTGTTTTTAGTTTGCTCTGATCAGCATTTAGCGTAGGTACCCTATCAATGGTTAAAGATTGGTACAAAACTTCGCAGCCATTTTCATCTTTTAAAAATAGTCTATAGGTACCGTCTCCCAAATTGTCAACTCTTGCATTTGTACTTATTAATTGATTGTTTTTGTCAATCCATCGTATACCCTTTATGTTGATATCAGCACTGCCAGAAAAAGAAACAAAAGCGTTGTTTAGTCCACAGCTCGCGTCGGTAGATTGAATTGAATATACGGGGAATATTCTGGGCTGAAATTCGTTCACTTCATAAAAGTTGCTTTCTTCAATGCAGCCAGTTTCATTTTTCGCAATTAGTTTATATTCACCAGCAGCCACATTTTCTAAGTCTTGAGTTGAGGCGAGTACTCTTCCTTGTCTGTCTACCCAAGTAAAGCTAGTTGCTCCGATAGTCGTGATGCCTTTTATAAAGCCATTAGGTATATTGCATGCTGTTTTCTTAATGTTTACGTTAGATTGGTTGATGGTTATGCCGCCGTCAACATCGACACGGTAAACTTGAGAAATAATAGGAGGGCAAGCACTACCATCTTTAATTTCCAATTTGTAACTGCCTGCACCAACGTTTTCCAAATCCAGATTGGTACTTACTGTTTGAAGTCTTTCATTGGTCCATTTATAAGTTAATGTACCTGTACTATTTGCGATTATACCTTTTATACTGCCACTATTTGAGGTGCAATTGGTGTTGTTTACCTGAATGTTGGCATAATTGGCTGACGGTCCGCTGGAGCTAGTTAATACATATGGCCCAAAATCTCTGGTGATACATTCGCCAACTAAGCGCAAGGTATACTTTCCTGCTGGAACATTGGTCAATTCTCTATACCTGCCTACTTCGTTTCCCTGCTCGTCCAACCAATACAACTCTTTGTAATAGTTCGGGTATAAATTTAAAATCGATCCTAAGTTATTGCATGAAGGATGAACGATGTTTGGAATACCAGTAAAACCGAGTTGGGGCCTATTATCTGCAACAATTACCCATTCAGAATAAATGATACAACCAAATTGGTAAGCTTTCAAACGGTACTTTCCAGCAGGAACATCTTTTAATTCGGGTTGTGTGCCCACTACATTTCCAGCCTCATCAAGCCACTCTACTCTATTTACGTTTACTAGGTATGTGCCCTCTATTTTACCATTATCAGTATTACAGGTTTGCGGGGTTACTTTAAATTCTTGGCCTGGAGTTAGCTTATATATTCTCGGATCTGAAAATTCCGAAGAAACGCCATTTAAGGTAGCCCCAGCAAGTATAGAATAGCCACTTTCCAAAGTGCCGTTGTAAACCCAGTTGCCATTTGCATCGGCAGTTACAGTAGCAAAATAACGTTTAGGTTGGCAATTGGTACACTCAGGATCCGAATAGAATAGTTCAATTCTAGCTCCTGGCTTGCTTCTGCCTGATACAGAATTGCTGGTCACATTATCTAGTAGTGCTTCTATCGGTTTTGCAAATGGACCAGTTTGAGAATGCAGGAAAGGCATTTCTGGATTACAGAAAAAAGAGTTGTGGCTTAGTTCAACTTTGTCGCACTGCTCAACCCAAACAGCTCCAGGGAAGAGCTTTTGATAGGTTGGGTAACTGTTGGTATTGGTAAAGTTATTTGCTTGGTCTGTAGTTGGACCACCAATAAGTATTTTTCCCGTGATTGATCTTAGTGAAAGTGCCTGAGTGAATAAAGGTAGCTGATGTGCCAGATTTTTAGAAACTCCGAAAGAATTTCTTCCGATAAAGATATCGGCATTATCTAAACCAGATAGGCTAAGCCCCACGCCAAAAACATTGTCAACTATCCTCATCACTATATCTGCTGGATGGGATAAGCGTTGATCAGCAGAAAAGCCCATCGCAATATTCCCAATATTTCCAGCTATTCCTGGTCTTTCTTCATTTATGTTAGCGTAGAAAATATTATTTTGAACCAAATAGTCTAACTGGCCAATAACAAGTTCATTCTCAATAGCAGCATAACCTGCAAATAGACCATAGATAACATTCCCATCAGCTTTGTTGGGACCACCTATTATTGCTTTTGATACCCGATACATGTTAACGGAGCTGTTGACTTGGTTGGCAATCTTGATTCCATCTTCATATACCCCCACAAAGTTGCCCATGAATTGAAGATTCGTAATGGAGCCTTTGTTTACGCCATCACGTTGCATATTTAAACCATATACATTATAAAACACATTTCCTTTATCTGCCCTGCCTATCCTAACTATCGAAGTGTTTTTAGTAAAAAATAAGGCACTTGTGGAGATATTGTTTCCAATAAAATCCGAGTAAAAATTTCTAATTACTAAGCCATACATTTCAAACTGCCGTACGCCATTAATCTTAAAAATTCCCGTACTTATGAAAGGAGCGACGATAAAATTTTCACCATCTATTATAATTTTCGCCTTGTTAAGCGACGCGAAATCACCAGATTGTGTACTTCCATCAATAATAATATCAGTATTGATATCCGGGAGTTCAGTTTGTAGCTTTATGGTATGGTCTTCCGTAGTATTTCCAGGAATGTTAAAATAAATGTAGTCGATTTCTGAATTGCCGTTCGCATTTGATTTGTTAATTGCATCCCTAAGTGATCCCGCACCGCTATCGCTGTTGGTCGTAACGGTAAAAACTTCTGCAAAAGAATGCTGATATAAGAAAATAAGGAGTAAAAACGCAAAGACCTTCCGAAGCATAGAGTGTTAAAATAAAAAATCCAGAAGTTGATCGGTAAATCAATCTTCTGGATAAATATAGTGGCTTTTTAAGTTAAAAAAAATTAGCTCAACAAGCTTCTCCAGCTTACCTTGCTTTCAATAGTCCAGTGCAAATCCTTAATTTCAATACGTTGTTGTTCCATGGTATCGCGGTGACGAATGGTCACCGTATTGTCTTCTAAAGTTTGGTGGTCAACCGTAATACAGAAAGGTGTACCAATGGCATCTTGGCGGCGGTAACGTTTTCCAATGGCATCTTTCTCCTCGTATATGCAGTTAAAATCAAATTTCAAATGATCCATAATCTCACGGGCCTTTTCAGGTAAACCATCTTTTTTGGTTAAAGGGAAAATAGCCGCTTTAATAGGTGCCAATGCAGGATGTAAACGCAACAACGTTCTGCTGTCTTGTTTTTCTGGCGTACTTAAATCCTCCTCTTCCAAAGCATTGATCATCGTTAACAAGAACATCCTGTCCAAACCAATCGAAGTTTCAATTACATAAGGAACATAGTTGCCATAAGGCTTTCCGTTCTCATCAAGCTCTGCATCAAAATACTGCATTTTTTTACCGCTAAACTCTTGGTGTTGCGACAAGTCAAAATCAGTTCTGCTGTGGATACCCTCAACCTCTTTAAAGCCAAAGGGAAATTCAAATTCAATATCGGTAGCGGCATTGGCATAGTGCGCCAACTTCACGTGGTCGTGGTAACGATATTTTTCAGGAGCCGTGCCAATAGCCTTGTGCCATTTCAAACGAGCCTCTTTCCAATATTCAAACCACTTTTTATCTTCACCTGGGCGAACAAAAAACTGCATCTCCATCTGTTCAAACTCACGCATACGCATAATGAACTGACGAGCAATCACCTCGTTCCTAAAAGCCTTACCAATTTGCGCAATACCAAAAGGAATTTTCATCCTTCCTGTTTTTTGCACATTTAAAAAGTTCACAAAAATACCTTGTGCCGTTTCTGGACGTAAATAAACTACGTCACTGCCCTCGGCCATAGCACCAAACTGTGTACTGAACATCAAGTTAAATTGACGTACATCTGTCCAATTTCTGGTACCACTAACTGGACAGGCAATTTCGTGCTCTTCAATCAAAACTTTCAAACGTGGCAAGTCCTCAGCTTTTAAAGCATCGTCCATATCAGCTTGTAGTTTCGCCGCTTTCTCTGTTTTGCCGTCTTTTTCGTACTTGGCAATTTTATCTTCCAACAACTGATCCGCACGGTAGCGTTTTTTGCTATCCTTGTTGTCAATCATTGGGTCGTTAAAACCATCCACGTGCCCACTTGCCTTCCAAACCTTTGGATGCATAAAAATGGCGGCATCAATACCCACAATGTTCTCGTGCATTTGCACCATTGCTTTCCACCAGTAAGTTTTTAGGTTGTTTTTAAGCTCGGCACCCAACTGTCCATAGTCGTAAACCGCACTTAAACCATCATATATTTCACTGCTTTGGAACACAAAACCATATTCCTTCGCATGAGAGATTACATTCTTAAAAATTTCGTCGTTATTTTTCTGAGCCATAGTGAGCCAAAGTTAAAAGTTAAAAGTTAAAAGTTATAAGATAAGTGCTTTAAAATGTTCGGAAAAGCAATTCCATCACGCTTCGGTTACTAAAGTCCTGCACTACGTTGCAAGTCCTCGTTCGCTAACGCTCCCTGCGGGCTTTCCACTACGTTCAGGTTTATGGCAGTTACTGCCTCTCGTTTGGCAACATTTAATAGCTCCTTCTCATCATTTCGACGATCGAAGGAGGAGAAGTCTAACGATTTGATTTTGAAGAGCTAAATTAAGCTTCATGGTATTAGATTTGCCGCGTAGCTGTTGCGCGGTCCCGTCGCTATGCTTACCTCTTAAGTGACGAACAGGTGATGTTAAAAATTAAATGAATAATACAGCGCTTAACATAACTGCAGATTTTTCACTATTTTCGGTCGTCTACAAACCGAGATAAATAATGAAAAGAATACTTTCAATAGATGGCGGTGGTATTCGTGGGATTATCCCAGGCATGATTTTGGTTGCCTTGGAAGAGAAAATTCAACGGGAAACAAAAAATCCTGATGCCCATTTAACTGACTATTTTGATTTTTTTGCAGGTACAAGTACGGGCGGTATTTTACTGTCTATTTTGTTGTGTCCTGACGATGAGTTACATACCAAACAAAAATATACAGCTAAACAAGCGTTGGATATTTATCTTGATCATGGGGTCGAGATTTTTACGGCTAGTAAGTGGCGGCGGTTTTTAAGTAAGTTCGGATTGCTAAGTGAACTGTACGACGATACTGTTTTAGAAAAAGTTTTGAAAAGCTACTTTGGCAATCGGAAACTAAGCGAATTAATACGGCCATGCATCATTACAGCTTATAATATCGAACTGCGGAAAAACCATTTATTTCGTCAGCAAAAAGCGATTTCTCATGGCGACTCAAGAGATTTTTATATCAAAGATGTGTGCCGTGCTACTTCGGCAGCCCCCACTTATTTCTCCGTTGCTGAAATTTTCTCCCTTGCAAAAACGCGTTACCCTTTGGTTGATGGAGGCGTATTTGCACACAATCCGGCACTATCAGCAATGTTGGAGGTCATCAAAAGTTATAATACCTACAAAATAGATGATATTTGGACGCTATCACTTGGCACCGGGCTTTCTAAAATCTCTTACAATTACGAAGATTTTAAGAAGAAGAAAGCTATTTCTATAGGTCCAGCACTGGTTGATATTATGAGTAGTAGTTCCGCAGAGAGTACCGATTATTTTTTAAAGCAATTGTTTCACTCGGTGAAGAAATCTAGTAACTATATCAGGATAGAACCCAGTAATCTCTCTTCCATTGATCCAGCCATGGATGCTGCTTCCGTTTCCAATATTCAAAAAATCGTATCGTTGGGAGACAAGTTAGTTAGCGAAAACGAAGAGCTGCTAGATCAAATTGTGGCAGGTCTTCTGGAAGATAAAAAAGAAAAAGATGATGATTCCGTTTGGAATTTTTTGAAAAGGTAAAATCTAACTCGTGTGGTAGTGTCAATTAAATCAGCACAAAAACCTAAATTTGTGCCAACAAAAAAATAATCAGGTGAAAAAAATACCATTGTTATTACTGGCTGTTGCCCTTTTGAGCTTTGCTTGCATCGCTCCAAAGCCACATCATTATATTTCCTTTAAAACGGCAAAAGAATTTCACGACTTTCTGAATCGAAAAACAGCGGTATACCCTTTGCTAAGTGCGCATCGTGGAGGCCCAATGCCCGGTTTTCCCGAAAATGCCATCGAAACATTTGAAAACGCCACGACTTACCAGCCTGTAATCATTGAGTTTGATGTCGCCCTAAGTAAAGATTCGGCCTTGGTTATTATGCATGATGATCGGTTGGATAGGACCTCCAACGGAAAAGGTTTAATTGGCGATCAAACTTATGCCGAATTAAAGAAACTGAACTTGAAAGATGATGAAGGTACACTTACCAATTTCAAAATCCCAACGTTAGAAGAAGTACTTCGCTGGGGGAAGAATAAAGTGTTGTTTACCATTGATATCAAACGAGGCGTTCCCTACAAAAAGATCATCGCTGCGGTTCGTAAAACCAAGTCGGAAACAAACTCCATCATCATCACCTATAATGCTAACCAAGCTGCCGAAGTACACCAACTTGCGCCTGATTTGATGATTTCTGCAACCGTAAAAAGTCCTGAAGATTTGGAGCGTTTAAATAAAATGGGCGTACCTAATGATAAGATTATTGCTTTTGTAGGTGTTGCTGAACCAGAGCAAAGCCTCTATCAATATTTGCATGATAAAGGGATCAATACCATTTTAGGAACCATGGGTAACTTGGATAGGAGCGCAAAAGCAAACAAAGAGAAAAAAGTCTTTCATCGCTTAGTTGCCAACGGTGCTGATGTGCTTTCTACTGATGAACTTGCATTGGCGGGAGAACAATTGGATGCTTATCGGAAAGAAAAAAGCCTTAAGCTCCCAAATATTAAATAACATCAATAACAGATAGTGCTTAATAAGTAATTTTAAACGGCTGCCATTTGTTCGAAGATAATTATCCTCTACATTTGCTATTCCTCTTGAGTTCTATCTCGTTTATTTTTACGCTCATATCGATCGTTTAATCTGCCAGTACCTATTTAAGCTTATTATTAAACCCTTTAAATACATTACATTATGAAAAAACTATTTATTACATTATCAGCAATAGCACTGCTAACTTTTGCTGCAAAAGCACAAATTTCTAAAGGAGATGTGATGGTAGGAGCCAACCTATCTAACATTAATTTTGCTTTAGATAAACCCAATGCGTTCAGTTTAACCATCAACCCAAAAGCCGCTTGGTTTATTGAAGATGGCTTAGCTTTAGGTGGCGATGTTTCTTTTGGGCTGGAGGCCCCTGGAAAAGGACTTGGAACCACTATTAATTATGGTATTGGAGCACTAGGACGTTATTATGGCTCAGAAGGCGCGGATCAATTGGCTAAGCATACTCGTTTTTTTGGTGAAGCAACCGTGGGTGTTTCTGGAAGAAATTTAGCTGCGGGAGGTTCTACCAACGGCTTGGGTTTTAGCTTTGGTCCTGGTTTTACCTATTTCGTTACCAAAAGTATTGGATTGGAAACCTTACTTAAATATAATGGCGTGTTAGGCTTCGGTAGTAGTGCCTATGCGCACAATTTAAATTTGGGAGTTGGTTTCCAGATTTTTCTTCCAGGTGAAAAAACAGCTCGAAAAGTAAAAAAAGATTTTCAATAGCCATCATTGGCAATTTTAAGAGAGAGATACCCCAGCGGGTATCTTTTTTTATGCCTGAAATAATTCGCATATTTGGTCGTGAGTATTTCAGTAAAAAATCTTTCCAAGCATTATGGCCAGCAAAAGGCCGTGCATCAAATCAGTTTTGAAGCAAAACCCGGACGTATATTAGGTTTTTTGGGACCTAATGGTGCGGGTAAATCCACTACCATGAAAATGCTAACGGGTTATTTGCAGCCTACTTCGGGCAATGCCGAAATTGAAGGGAAAGACATACAGGTTGGACCTTTGGAGGTAAAAAAACAAATTGGTTACCTGCCCGAGAATACACCTTTGTACTTAGATATGTATGTACGTGAGTTTTTGAGCTTCGTGGCCCAAACTTACGGACTAAGCGACATTACCAAGAGGGTAGAAGAAGTGATACAGCAGGTAGGCTTAACACAAGAGCAGCATAAAAAAATCGGAATGCTATCTAAAGGCTACAAACAAAGGGTAGGTTTGGCGCAGGCCATTATCCACCAGCCACAAGTACTTATTTTAGATGAGCCTACTTCGGGTTTAGACCCCAATCAGCTATCGGATATCAGAACCCTGATCAAAAATTTGGGTAAAGATCGAACAGTCATCATCTCCACACATATCATGCAGGAAGTTGAAGCCATTTGCGATGATGTCATTATCATTAACAAAGGTGTTTTGGTGGCCAATTCGAGTATTGATGAATTAAAAAAAGCACATCAAAACAAAACTTTGGAACAGATATTTAAACAGCTAACCCTATCCACAACATGATCAGAAAAGTTTTTACGTTCGTATTTTTAATTAGCCTTTCATCAGTATTTAAAGCACAATCTCAACAAGTTAGCTTAGGTCTATTTCCCGAAATCAACTTTCCTACAGGTAACGCTTCAAGCATTAGCGGTATTGGTTTTGGCGGATCGTTAAAAGCTGAGTATGAGATCACAGATAAACATGCCA
This sequence comes from Pedobacter sp. ASV17, assembly GCF_016429065.1. Classification (GTDB taxonomy): domain Bacteria; phylum Bacteroidota; class Bacteroidia; order Sphingobacteriales; family Sphingobacteriaceae; genus Pedobacter. The sequence continues at coordinate 12,515 of NZ_JAELTX010000007.1, read as the reverse complement.
TTACCGCAAGCGGAGGCTATAACCTTTTTATTGGTAAAAAATATTTCGGCAGTAGGGTACCCAATATTGAAGCCATTCCCACCAAACTAGGGTTTAAATATTATCCAAGCCCCGATTTTTATGTAGAAGCACAAGCGGGGGCTGCCTTTTATAGAAGTGGTTTCTCCAAAACTTCATTCATTTGGTCGCCAGGTTTTGGCACCCGTTTTAAAACTGGAAGTGCCAACAATAAAATAGATTTTGGTTTGAGATACGAATCTTGGGCTAACTCCGGTTATCGCAGCAATGCTAATTTAAAAACTACAAGTTTCGGCTTTATTGGATTAAAGTTAGGTTACGTGTTTGGTCTTTAATTAAGGAATTGTTAAAAATAATAGCTTGTTTTACAATTGTTTGTAATTTTTTTGAAGTATTGTTGTAACTATTGGCGTAGTTGTTGTGTCTATTGAGGCAATTATTAATTAATACACAAATTTAAATTACGTAGTATGAAAAAACTATTATTATCATTAGCCCTTGTAGCTGGATTAGGTCTAGCTGCTAATGCACAGAAAAAAGACCCTGCAATGGGTGGTTCAAAAATTGGTGTTGGTGCTGATTTCGCTTTTCCAATGGGAGATGCTGGAGACGCTTACAAGTTTGGTGTAGGTGGGTCTTTAAACTTTCAAGCACCAATTGCTAGCAAATTAAATTTTGTTGGTGAAGCAGGTTATTTAACTTTTTCAGGAAAAGAAGTTACTGTTATGGGGCTTACTTATAAACAACCTAGCTATGGTTCAGTTCCAGTAAAAGCAGGTGTTAGATATTTTTTAGCTGAAAACTTTTACGCACAAGGCCAATTAGGTGCTTCATTTTCAACTGAAAAAGGAGGAAGCACTGCTTTTGTTTATGCACCTAGTTTAGGAGTTGAGTTTCCTGTAGCGGATAAAATGGCTATCGATTTAGGTGCTCGTTATGAAGGATGGTCAAATAACGGGACATTATCTTTCATTGGAGTGAGAGCAGCATTGAACTTTGGATTATAATATATAATTCACTTAAATTAAATAAGAGGGTTTAAAGACCCTCTTATACTTTCTATCTAACTATCTAATCAAATACTATGAAAAACCAATTGGTGCGCAAACCTATGTTTGCGTTAGCACTATTTTGTGCTTCGTTAACAATCTTTTCGAGCTGTAAAAAGCAATCTTTAGAAAAAGATTTACCTACTCAAACAAAAGCAAGATCCGAGCAAACTCAATTAGAGGCTTCTTTTGCTAAAATTTTGGTACAAGCATTAAAATCAGACCCTGACTTAAGAGCTTTTATTAAAGAAGAAGCTTTAAAGCAGTTTGATAATGATTATGATGTGCTTTATCAGTTAGTTAGGGACAAAGAGATTAACAAAGGCGAAACTTTACGAACAAAGCTTTTAAAATTTACTACGGAAGCAGAATTGTTAAAAATTGAAAATCATCTGCCTACCTTAACCCTATTTGTACCTACACTTCCTAATTTTAATCCAGAGACTTGGAATACAGCTAGTGAAATCCCGTCGGTAGCCATTGCTAATTTGGATGAGAAGAACACGATCAGTCTTTACACCAGTGAGCAAGAGATTGTATTAAAGCCAAATGAACTTCCAGGTTTTGCAGTTTTGGTGGTAAAACAGAATGAACGGGTAAGGCCTAAAAATAAATCAGAAAAACGAACTTTAGCCTCGACAACTACACTTGACAACGGAGCAAATAATCTATCTTTTGAATTTATTGATGCTGCGTTTGATGGAACTAAAACTCCTGTTACGGGGAAAGTCGTTAATAGGGAAGCCGCTGGACCTGGCAACCCAAATGCTATAGACCAGATTAATATAGATGCTTATAATTCAGGTGTGGAATGGCATCGCGATCATGTTTATTATGGTCTAACTCCGACTAACCCTAACGGTAAGTTTAGAAATAATTATAGCGAGTTTATTACCTCTTTTAAATTTTTAACCCCAAATGCTCTAGGGATGATTGCAGATCAAGATGGAGATCCAAAACCAATAAATGGTTATGGGCAAGGGCGTTGGCCTGGTCAAAGTGGGCAAAGAAATCCAGGGTGGTATGATGGCAATTTTGAATTTAGAATTACAGTTCTAATAAATTCTAAAAATGGTTTAGGAAATGAACTTGTAAAAATAATTAGTGTTAATCCAAGAGATTTGTTTGATCTCCAATATAGGTATGTTAGGCGTATATATATGAAGCCTTATTATTTAGACGTATATGAGTTATCTTCTGTGATACCAAAAGAATTTAATCCTAATGTGGAATTGCTTCCTTGGGATTTGGAGAACTATGGAACAGCTTGGAAATTTATTTTTTATGAAATCGATAATGCACAAGAGGTTACCAATAGTTTTGAAAATACTACTACTTATGCTGGAAATTTTAGCTTTGAGCCTTCTTTTAATGCCATAGCTAAATTAGGTCTGAAGTTTGGTGCCAGTGCTACAACGACAGAGAAACGCACCTATGCTGTGAAAACAACTTTGACTTCTGATTTCTTAGGGGAAGCTACTTTGAGTTTCGATCAACCCGTTATTATAGGTACATCAGGTAGTAATTATCTCACCAGAGAAATAACTACTGGAAACATATTATCTATAAGTGTTGAACCTCGAAGAGTGTTCTAGAAATTAGTAAAAACAAAAAAGTTTTAAAAACCCCACATTGTTGGGGTTTTTTATTGACTAAATTATTAGTTTTGTAATTCATTAATTAACAATCAAATAATCAAAAAAACAAAATGAAAAAAATCCTTCTATTATTAACGTTGGCAGCAGGTCTAAATGTTGCAGCAAACGCTCAAGACAAACCAGTTTCTTTCGGAGTTAAAGCAGGTGTTGCATTCCCTAACTTAAGCTTTTCTGCTATGGGCATGTCTGTAAGTGCTGATGCTAAAACAACTTTTTATGTAGGTGCGGTAGCTGATATTAAAGTATCAAATATGTTCTCTGTACAACCAGGCTTAACCTTTATGAGCAAAGGAACTAAATCAGGTGGTGACGTATTTAGTGCTGATGAAGTAACTGTAGAGACAGAATCTGCTAGCATCAATATGTCTTACTTGGAGCTTCCTGTAAACCTTTTGGCTAATTTTAACGCTGGTGCAGGTAAATTCTTCGTAGGTGCTGGTCCTTACGCAGCTTATGCATTATCTGGTAATGGTAAAGCAGAAGGTGTTAAAGAAGATATGCCATTTGGTTCTAATGACGGCGAGTTCAAAAGATTCGATTTTGGTGTAAACTTCTTAGCTGGTTACCAATTAAGTAACGGCTTAAATATCCACGCTGGATACGGCTTAGGCTTAGGTAAAATCATGAATGATAATTCAGGATTTGATACTAAAGTTAAAAACAAAGTATTTTCTGTTGGTTTAGGCTTTATGTTCTAACCAAACAACATAAATGAAAAAGTCTCGTATCCCGCACTTGCGGAACGGGACTTTTTTTGTTTTAATAGATATTGTATAACTTCGGCATCACAATCCAAGCGCATGCTAGCAGTATTCAAAAGAGAGTTATTCAGTTTCCTCAATTCCTTAATGGCCTATATTACCATCGGCATATTTTTATTGGCCTGTGGTTTAATGTTCTGGTTTTTCCCTGATACTTCCATCTTGGAATATGGCTATGCCGAAATGGACGGCTTTTTCGGATTGGTGCCTTACCTATTTATGTTCCTCATTTCGGCCATCACCATGCGTTCGTTTGCAGAGGAGAGAAAAGAAGGAACTTATGTATTGTTGGCCACTCGTCCCTTAACCAATTTACAAATCATCAGTGCAAAATATCTGGCCTGTTTGGTTTTGGTATTGTTTGCCCTGTTGCCTACGTTAATTTATTGTTACAGCATATCACAATTAGGTTTGCCCAAAGGCAATTTAGATACAGGTGCGATCATTGGTTCGTACATTGGTTTATTTTTATTAGGGAGTGCTTTTACCGCCATCGGTGTGTTTGCCTCATCTTTCACCAAAAATCAGGTCATTGCATTTGCAGTCTCTGTTTTTTTGTGTTTTTTCGCTTACAGCGGTTTCGATTCCATCAGTAAAATTTCGGCTTTTCAAAGCTTCGAAAGCCAGTTGGCCAATTTGGGCATTGCCGAACATTACCAATCCATCAGCAGAGGAGTTTTAGATACCCGGGATGTGGTTTATTTCATTTCCTTTGTTGCCTTGTTTTTTGGTGTAACGCATTTAGTGATTGGAGGTAGAAAATGGTAGGTCAGGGATTAAGGAACAAGGAGCAAGGAACAAGGAGCAAGGAACAAGGAACAAAGACAAATAAAATCCTGAAACCGATATTGTTTTTGTTATCGGTGATATTGATTAATGTAGCAGCACAATTTGCTTATACCCGTATTGATTTTACAAAAGAAAAACGTTTTACGCTCACCCAAAAAACCAAAGAAATCCTACAGCAGAATAAGCATGAAGTAGTGGTGACTATTTATTTGTACGGAGACATGCCAGCGGCGTTTAAGCGTTTGCGCAATGCCACTAAAGACTTGCTGACTGACTATAGGGCTTATTCCAAAGGAAATTTTAAAGTAATTTTTGTCGACCCACTTTCGGGGCTTTCTGCTGCGGAACAGGATACGGTTATTCAACGGTTGTTTGAGCAGGGAATTAAGCCCACCAACATCAATATTAAAACGGATGCGGGTTTCTCCGAGAAATTGGTGTACCCAATGGCTATGATTGAAAGCAATGGCAAGCGCATGCCGGTAAAACTGTTGCAAAATTTAGGTGGCGAAGCTTCCAATTACGATCAGAGCATCAATAATTCCATTAAAAATCTAGAGTATGTATTTACTTCTTCATTGAAGAAAGTAATTACAGGCTACAACCCTAGGGTTGGTTTTACAGAAGGCAATGGAGAACCCGATAACCGTTATTTGTACGATGCCATTAGTACGCTTTCTGATAGCTATGTAGTAGGTCGTGTGAATTTAGATTCGATTACCAAAGAAGGGTTAGACAGTTTGAAAATGTTGGTGGTCGCCAAGCCGTTAAACGCTTTTACCGAAGCCCAGAAGTATAAAATAAACTATTTTGTAATGAAGGGAGGGCAAGTGTTGTGGTCAATAGACCAAGTGAGGATGTCCTTAGACAGCTTACGTAGTGGCAAGTCGTTTATGGCAGGCAACAATACGCTCAACTTAGATGACATGCTGTTTGAATATGGTGCCAGGGTAAACTACGACATCATTGCAGATGTAAACTGTGCTGAAATCCCAGTGGCAATGCCTGGCGGCCCACGTGGCGATATTCAATTGGCACCTTGGCTTTATTATCCTATTTTATTGCCAGATACCAGCAATAGCGTGGTGAAAAATTTGGATAACGTAAAAACAGAATTTGCCAGCACGGTAGATACCATTGGCAGTAAAAACGTAAATAAGCATATTATTTTATCTACTTCGCCTTACAACAAGGTTTACACTTCGCCTAAATTGTTTAACCTTCAAATGGTAGAGCAAGAGCCTACTCAAAAGGAGTTCACCAGTACGCCAAAAAGTGTAGGGGTGTTGTTGGAAGGGAATTTTAAATCGGTTTTTCTAAATCGTCCAGTGCCTAAAGGCATTAATGAACATTATGATGTTCCAGCGCAAAGCAAGCCTACAAAAATGATTGTGATAGGGGATGGTGATGTTTTCGTCAATCAGGTTTCTGGTGATGGTTCTCCTTTCCCTTTGGGCTTTGACAGGTACACCCAGCAGAATTATGGGAACAAGGCGTTGCTGTTAAATATTGTAGATTATTTTACCAATGAAGATAATCTGATTTCCCTGCGCAATAAGGAAATTACCGTAAGGCCGCTGGATAAGACGCTTTTACGTACGGAAAAAACAAAATGGCAGCTGGTGAATACCGTAGTGCCAATTTTAGTGTTGATATGTTTCGCAATTTTTCAACATTATTATCGTAAACACAAGTATGCAAGGTAAAATTTCATACTTTTGAATCTATATATAACAAACTATGAGATTTATAGTATCTACGTCGACATTATTAAAACATTTACAAACGGTTAATGGTGCTTCGAGCAGCAGCACAGTATTGCCTATCCTAGAGAATTTCCTGTTTGAGATTAAAGAAGGAAATTTGACCATTTCTGCTACCGACTTGCAAACCAGTATGACTACTGCTTTACCTGTTGAGTCAAAAGAAGAAGGAAAAGTTGCCGTGCCGTCAAGAATTTTGCTAGACACGTTGAAGACTTTGCCTGATCAGCCAATTACCTTCCATGTAGATGATAATACTTTCGCCATCGAAATCAGCGCTGGTGACGGAAAATATAAATTGAGTGGTGAAAACGGTGACGATTTCCCTAAAATCCCAGTGGTTGACAATGCCTCTTCGGTTAACTTGCCAGCGTCGGTATTAAGCGAAGCCATTACCAAAACCATTTTCGCAGTAAGTAACGACGAACTTCGTCCAGCAATGACAGGCGTTTTTTGTCAACTATCTCCTCAAAACATCACTTTTGTAGCTACTGATGCTCATAAATTAGTTCGCTACAGAAGAAACGATACCAAAGCGGATAAAGCTTCATCTTTTATTTTGCCAAAGAAAGCCTTGACTTTGTTGAAAGCTGCTTTGCCAAATAGCGATGTAAATGTTTCAGTAGATTATAACGCTACAAGTGCTTTCTTTAAGTTTGAGAACATCAACTTGATTTGTCGCTTAATTGATGAGCGTTATCCTGATTACGAAGCAGTAATTCCTGCAAATAATCCTAATAAATTGGTAATTGATAGAGCTTTGTTCTTAAATACCCTACGTAGGGTAGTTATTTTCGCAAACAAAACTACGCACCAAGTACGTTTGAAAATCAACGGTAGCGAGTTGAATATCTCTTCAGAGGATTTGGATTTTGCTAACGAAGCTCATGAGCGTTTGAGCTGTCAATATGATGGCGAAGATTTGGAAATTGGCTTCAATGCCCGTTTCTTGATCGAGATGTTGAACAACCTAAGTGGTGAGGAAGTCACTTTAGAACTTTCTACGCCAAACAGAGCAGGTTTGTTGATCCCTCAAACTAACGATGAGAACGAAGACGTTTTGATGTTGGTAATGCCTGTAATGCTAAACAGCAGCTACTAAACATTTAAAAAATAACTAGCGTTTGCTAACCATAAAAAAAAGCTTAAGGTATTTACTTTAAGCTTTTTTTATGATAATCATTTATCTGTAAGTGGATTATCTCTGTTTTTGCAGAAAATGTCATAATCGTAAATAGGTGTTTTTTTGCAAGGCATATTGTTTATTTTAGCGGAAAAATTTAACTACATTGGAAATACTAGATTTATTAATTAAGCTACTTACCGATACTAAAGATACTTTAGTAACCATTATCCAAAATTACAGGACTTGGACTTATTTGATTTTGTTCATCATCATTTTTGCTGAAACAGGATTTGTAGTTACACCTTTTTTACCTGGCGATTCCATGTTGTTTGCTGTTGGGGCACTTATTGCTGGTGGTGATACAGGCTTGAACATTTGGTTCATGTGCTTTATTTTAACCGCTGCGGCAATCTTGGGAAATTCCCTTAACTATCGTTTGGGAAGGTTCTTTGGTGTAAAAGTTTTTAAAGAAGAGAATAAGATTTTAAAACTCAAATACTATCACCAATCGCACGAGTATTTCGAAAAACACGGCTCAAAAGCAATTGTATTTAGCAGGTTCTTGCCTATTTTCAGAACGGTAGCTCCCTTTGTAGCTGGTGCAGCGAAAATGTCGTTTGGTAAATTTACAGCCTATAATATTATTGGTGGTTTTGCATGGATTTTTAGTCTTTCCTTTGCGGGTTTTTTATTAGGTAAAATTCCTTTTGTAGAGAAAAACTTTGAAGTAATCATCGTGATTATTGCGGTGGGGACCTTTGCTCCAGTCATTATTGCAGGACTTAAATCTCTTCTTAAAAAGAAAGAGAAAATAGAAGATAAAACGATTTAATAAAAGTCCCGCACATGCGGGACTTTTTTGTTTGCAAGAACTTCGGTTTTTTTATAAACCTCGTAGGTTTCAAAAACCTACGAGGTTTGGTGGTGTTCTTTCTAGCCAGCCTCGTCATTTCAATTCTCTTCGTTATACTTCCTCTCCGAATAATCGGAGCAGGCCATCGAAATTAGGCATTGAGGTTTCGGTAGGTTAAAATAAAAAACCTCGTAGGTTTCAAAAACCTACGAGGTTTGGTGGTGTTCTTTCTAGCTAGCCCTGTCATTTCAATTCTCTTCGTTATACTTCCTTTCCGAATAATCGGAGCAGGCCATCGAAATTATGCATTGAGGTTTCGGCAGGTTAAAATAAAAAACCTACGAGGTTTTCGTGCTTTGTATGCTAAAATTCCCTACCGATAATTTTTCCTTCTTGATATTTTTTATCTGCTTTTTCGGCTTGCTGTTTATCTTCAATAGAAGCCTCAATTCTAATCATATTTCTTAAATCTGGCTGTCCAGCGTCAACCCAAGCCGAAAACCAAAAGGAACCTACTTTAATAATCGACGAACGCATTTGACGCTCCACCATTCCTTTCATCATGTCTTGATAAGCTTTGGTATAAGCTACTGAATATTGCTTCATCACATTTTTGCCTCTCATCGAAAAATCGTATTTCTGATCGGCGGGAAAAGAAGCGTTCAGTTTGGCTTCAAAAGTTAATACGGTGTCCACCATCGTATGTGCTTTTTTAACGATTTTCCAAGCCTCCTTTAAAGGATTTTCGATGTAGCTGGCCTTGCCTACCAAAAGATTGTAGTCTTTGGCAAATAGCTCGGGAATGCGGCTCTCCCAAAACCCATGGATACCTGTTTGGTTGGTAAGTTGTCCGTTGTGGTTGTTGGTGGTGTGTAGTGGTACGTGTGCATCTGCAACGTAGTGGCCCAAATCGGCCGAATATCTTAATATCTTTAACGAGTCACGTTCTTTAAATGCCCTCACCAAATTGCTATAAGTGCGTTGTATTTGCCATGGAACCATGCCATCGCTAGCAATTTTTTTTGCCCCATATTTATTTACGGCATCGTTCCATTTTTCGGGGATACTGTCAATATGTGCTTCATAGTTTTCTACATCTAAATAATGTCTGGGTGCCTCAGCGGTATCGGCATATCTTCTCTTGTCTGGATCAATGGCATGTTCGGTGATGTACTTGTGGTTATTTTTGTAAAAGCCAATCATGCCTTCTGGAAGGGTGAATATAGCCAGCTGGTTAATCCGCTTATGTGCAAAAAAGCCCCAAGAAGCGCATAAAATCATTATGCTGAACAGTAAAATACAAAGAGGTAGTCTTTTCATTAATGGAGTGTTTGGTGGCTAGCCAACAACAATAGGCTAGTAATATCTTTAAAAATAAATAAACAAAATTGATTTATCTATTGGGCGGGATTATTCTCTCAACATTCTTATTGCAAAGTAACCTAAAACAATCACAGCTATGGCAACCAATGCCCAAAGCCAGTAAGTGTTTTTCACTAGAGAATGATCCGCCTTGATTAGTAGGTCAGGATTTTCTGTTTCCTTCTCCAGCATAACAGATTTTATCGTTTCTGGTATTTTCTGGTTGAAATTTGCCAAATCATAAATTGGCGCATTGGCTTTGTTGTTGCCATAGTATAGGGCATAATTGTAAGTCGTGTCCACAAACCTCGCAATCAATTCATATTGTGCTTCCTTTACGACGATGTTTTTAACGGTTAATGGTTGGTTGTCGTAATTTTCGATGGTGATTTTAATTCTGTCTGTAAATGGGCTTTTAAAGCCAAATTCTGGTTTTTCTATAGAAGTTAAAAAGCCTTCGCTAAGCAATAGGTAATTGTAATTTTGTTTTTCTGAAGTTTTAAAACTATCGGTTACACATTCTATCTTAATGGGGCGATAATAATCGGTATTGCTCAAAACATCCAATGCAATGTTAACGATTGGCACTGCATTTTTCAGTTTAACGTCAATGATTGTTTGCTTTGATTTTTGGTTGTTAGCTACGTGAAAGGAAATGATTTCGGCCGAGCGAGTTTTTTCATTGGTGATGCCCAACTTGGAGATTTTTGCACCTTCAATTTTGGGTTGCTCTTTGCTATTAAAGAAAATCCTATAATACCGATATTGCGCATTGTCAAAATTCAAGGTGGTGAACTGATAGGATATGCTCTGATTTTTAATTCCTGTTATGCGATAGTTATTGAGCAGGGTATACCAATTGTTATTGTCATTGCTTCCCTCCAGCCTTACCAGCCAATCAAAATTTTGCTGGGCAATTTGTAAATCAATTTTATTGATGGGGGTATTTGTTTCTGGAACCAATGTGATAAAATTACCATCCTTCCCAGCGACTTTGTTAATGAGCTGATATTTTACTTCTTGTTCTGTTTTGGTTGCGGTGTTTTCCTTAATGATAAAAGGTACTTCAATCGTGTCTTTCCCTTTTGTGCCATAAATTCTTATATCGCTTAAATCGCTTTGTAATTTCCCAAAGATTTCACTCGGCAATGTTAATGCTTGCCATTGATCTGAAATGCCGTTTAAATTTCTTTTATAGCGATAGGTGTTAATTTGTGCAGTCGCGGCAAAACTGCTTAACATCAAAGTAAAAGCAAGGAGTATCGAGCCCTTTAAGAGTGTTGAGATTTTAGTTTTCTGGTTTAACATCGTCAATAATTAAATGCTTGTACTTATTGTACAGGAATGAGATGATTAGTAGTAGTACGCCTAATGCTACAAAAGCAATGGTTTTACCAATGGTGTTAAGTTGCGTGATATCGTAAAGGAACAGTTTTAAGAGAGTAATGCCAAACAACGCAATGGCACCAAACCTGATATACTTTTTGTTCTTCCAAATCCCGATACCAATAAGGATTAATGAGTAAGAACCCCACAAAATGCTCAATCCGAGTTTGTAGCCAGATTTTAGTCCACCAAGTGCTAATAGGTGAAGGAGTTCACTGCTAAGTAACCAAAGGATGATGACACATAACACATAGTGGAATGTCGTAGTAAGTTTTTTGCCCAAAAGTAGAGTGTTGCAAAGCAAATAATTAGCATATAGGAATATGCCAAGTGCTATAAATGCGATGTATCTTACTAATAAAGTGCCTGCGCTTACTTTGAAATGCGATCCACTAGGGTCAAGGTAGGCATCTCTAAGCTCACTTAGCATCAGTAAGCCGCCAGTTAGGAAGGTGAACAACACTAAGAAATTGATGATGATGTTGGCAACGCCCAGTGTTTTACTTTTTACTTTGTAAATGTTAATGGCGGTAAGTGTTGCTGCGTAAAGCAGGGTGTAAATATGCAGCCAAGTATTTTTCAGATATTCCAAGCTGAAATTGTAAACGTAACTGGCGGTTTTAGAATTAGGGGTGGTGTTGATTTTGGTTCTTTCGTAGAGATTGTCGAAAATTGAAGAGATTTCTAGGCTAAAGGCGAAATAGATCACAAAAATCAGTAACGAAGGAACGCCATAATTGATCAGTTGGCTAATGATAGCATTCTGTGGCGTTGGCTTTTTAGTTAGTTTAAACATGAAACCAAACGACGCGATAAAGATGACCGATGTTAAAAATCTTAAATTGATAAAAGACCTGGTATAGCTTTCTGCATAGCCGCCAAAAAAGTTTGCATAGGTTGCCCAGTCGTGTACTAAGCTTATAAACGAAAGGACAATTAATGGGAGACTGATTTTCTCGTAAATATGAACCTGCTTTTCGCGAGAAATATATAGCAACAAGGCCGCTTCTACGGCCCAAAAAGTAGTTACCCAGCCACCATTTAATTGCACAGGTACAGCAATGGTGATAAAGGTGATGACTAACGCCAGTACGAAATACAAGAGGTTTTTATCCGCAATTTTATTTTTCTTGATCACTAACGTTACCACAAAGTGGATGATGGCATTGGTCAAGGTGAATAGCCCTAATAATTTAGCGCTTTGTGGTTGTCCCTGTAAAATGTAATATCCCGCACCATAATAAACAAATGAATTAAGGAGTACGATAATGATATCGGATATGAACAGCGTTTCTTGTTGTTTTAGTTTGTAAACAAGATTGGTGACGTAAAAAATGATGAAAAATATGCTGGCAAAAATTAGCGAAACATTGAAGTATTCATTTCCCACCCTAGAAATCAAGAGCCAGCTTAAATAAATGCTCCAAGTAGCTGCAAAAGATAGGTATAGTAGTTTTTTCCAATGCTTTTGTAAGCTGATGGCAAGAATGCCAATGTTAATGATTGCGATATAACTGAATAGGATAATAACATTGCCGCTGCCCGAACTTAATAAAAAAGGAATGCCATAAGCACCTACTAATCCGATGTGGGCAATGACTTGTTTGTTGTACTTGATGGCGGCAAGTACCCCGAAGGCCGTAAAAATGAGCATCAACGGGAAAGCAAGCAATTGAGGCAGTAAGCCATAAAAACTATAAGCCGCAAAAGTGATAAAATATAGAATGGCCAATGCGCCACTTAGCAATAC
>NZ_JAELTX010000079.1 GCF_016429065.1 Pedobacter sp. ASV17 | reverse complement strand
ACGGATGCCGTTGGTAATGTCTTTCGACTGTCCATAAGTATAGGCTGCCATCACATCAAGCCCAAATGGAAAAGCCTTGCTAACCTGTCCAGTAACGCTATAACGATAGCCTTGGCTGGTATTAGACAATAAATAGGCATTGGTATACTTGCTGTTGATTTTAGTGCCCGAATAAATAGGCTGCTGATGTTGGGTATCGTAAATCATATAGGTCGGGTTATCGACATAATTGATTTGCTGAAACTTCAGATCATTGATGACCTTGGTATAAATGCCTTCAACCGTAAATTTCCATTGATCATCTGTTTTATAATCTAAGGCCAGACTACTTCTCCAGGTTTTTGGCATTTTAAAGTTGTTATCAATCAAATCTACCTGCGTTGCTCCTGACGCGTCATTGACGTTGATGCCTTGTTTTTGGGCATATCCCGCCTCTCCATTTCCATTCTGCGCATCTTTGATTGGATCGGTGCCCGGAACCTGCGTAACAATAGCGCCATTGGCTGGATTGTAGTTGTATTTTTTATCGTAAGCACCATAAGTTACGCCATTATTGTAATAGGCATAGCCCAACCAAGCAAAAGGTACCCTGCCTGTAAACAAGCCACTACCACCACGTAAAATCACGCTTTGGTTGCCCAGCACATCAAAGTTGAAACCCAAACGTGGCGACAGTTGCAATTTGCCCAAGTAATCATTTTTGATGTTTTTTGGCAAAGTGTAGGTGTATGTAGTGCCATAATTAACATCAACAGGCGCATTAATGGTCTTATCGCTTAAAGGCTGCATGTTTGGCAAATCAGCTAGATCCAAACGCAAACCTCCAGTAATTTTTAATCGGTCGTTTACCTGAAATTGGTCTTCGGCGTATGCACTGTACATGTTCAACCTGAATGTTGCTGGCGGATTGGCCATGATATTATCTCTGGTATTATCCGCATAATTAAAGTTGGTACGTACGCGTGATGGAAGGTTGTTCAGGAAATCGTTCACACTACCATAAGCCACACGTCCATTCCATGAATTCACAAAACCATAGGTAATGTTGTACAGTTCGTTATGTGTACCAAAAGTAAAGGTGTGTTTGCCTTTGGTATAGGTAAAGTTATCTGTAAACTCAAAAGTTTTTTGTTTCATGTTAAAAATACTGGCTTCACGATCTGTCCCCAGAAAGATTGTTCCCCCGTTCGATGAAATCTCGATTTGTGGTACTGAAGAAGCAGACAGTGGATCCCTAAAGTCGTGGATGTTCGAATAGCCAACGACCAAACTGTTCGACGAAGCATTGGAAATACGGCTTTTGAGTTCGGCTACAGTAGAACTTTGATTGTTGGTCTGTTTATAATCAATACTTCCAAACCTGAAGTTCAACTGATCACGCTCCAAATTAGTAGCTGTAGACCTAATGGTATTATTACGGATAGTCAACTGGTTTTTATCGTTGATATTCCAATCTAAACGGTTAAAGAACTTATTCGATCGTGAATAGATGTTGTAGTTATCAAAAGACCCCGCATCAATGCCATATACATTCTTCATGCGGTCTGCTATCTGTTGGGCCTGGCTTAGGTTGATGATTGGCATATCGGCCGAACCTGCAGCTAAGATAACTGGATCTTGACGGCGGGTGATTTCCTCATTGGTAAAGAAGAAAAGTTTGTCTTTAATAATTGGAAAACCTAACCTGAAACCTGTTTGGTAATCGTGAAAGGCCGAAGGCATTTTGGCATTATCGCCTGTTTTATTTCTTCCAACCAGATCAGCATTGCGCCCAAAGCCATAAACAGAACCTTTTAGTTCATTGGTACCGCTACGGGTTACCGCATTTACACTCCCACCGGTAAAGTTACCAATCTTTACATCATATGGAGCTAGCAATACCTGTACATCCTGAATGGCATCAAGCGACACCGGATTGGTACGCGTACTGCTTCCTGGCATCCCCGAACTGCCGCTTTGGCCACCAAGCGAAGGGCTAAAGCCAATCGCATCATTGTTAATAGCCCCGTCAATAGTAACGTTGTTGTACCTAAAGTTGGTGCCTACAAACGAATTATCCTTGCTGCCTTGTGGTGTTAGGCGGGTTACATCCTGTAAGCTACGGTTCGATGTCGGCAAGGTTTTGAGCTGCTCTTCGCCAATGCGTGTACTCGTGCCTGTCTTTAGTGCTCCCCTAGTACCACTGATTTTTACTTCGTTAAGGGTTTTCCCCTCTTCTAATAAGACGATATCCAAACGTTGGTCTGCTCCTAGACTCAAGCTAATCCCTTCCTTTTCTTGTTTGGCATAACCAATATAACTAATGGTGGCTTTATAAGGGCCGCCAGGGTTGAGGTTGTTCAGCCTGAAACCTCCCTCGGCATCGGTTATCATTCCATATCTGGTTCCCGTAGGCTGATGCACTAATAGTACGCTAGCCCCCGGAATGCCGATGCCCTTGGCATCCTTTATTCTTCCACTAACGCTCGATGTTGTTACTTGCGCATGCGCAAATAAAGCAAGCATCATTAAAATACCCCATAGGGATAGTCCACGTGTTTTCATTTTTTTATGATTTTATTAATCACAAAACAACAGGTGTATCATTAATAAATTGTTAATAAAACATTATGTTTAACAATTTATTAATATAAAATTAATGATATTTTAACAATGAGAATCTAATCCTTGACACCTGAATAGGCCGGAAACAATTTGTGATATTTGGTATTACAAAAAACATAAAGGATAATGAAGATTTGATGAAGATTATTTTTTGGAGTACATATTGCCTTTTAGGCGCAAAACCTAAAGAAACAGAGGTAGACTCTGGATTGGTCAATACCAGCTATCAGATACTTTAACGTTGTTATTGTAATGGTTTTAGTGTAGTAGGATGGCGATATTCTTATTGCCTCTCCGCAAGTTCCTTCAATTTTTGATTCATCTCGTTGAATCCGTTTTTAGTTTTTTGCGGGTTAAACAACCAAACGAAAATGCCACTAAATTTTTCACTTTGAACAAAGGTTGTGGTTCCGTTTCCATTGTCTATCAATTCGAACTTGTGTACGCCATCAAAAAGCCCGTTAAACAAGAGTTTTCCCTTCCAGCTGAGCTCTTTGTTATCTGTTTTCGTTAAAATCGTTGGCTTGAAAGTCATTCCGCTGCCTTTGGGCGGTTTAATGCTGACCACAATTTTGTTTCCTTTTTCAACGTTGCCCGTAATAGAGGTTATAAAAGGATTCCACTGTGGGTAACTTTCAAAATCGGTCAGTATTTTCCATATTTTTTCAGGTGTTGCCTGAATAACGATTTCTGTTTTAATTTCTTTTGCCATAAGAGTAAGACTCATTAAAAGGATTGCTGGTAATAAAAATAGACGCTTCATGGTGGATGTGATTTAATTGAATATCACAAAGGTCTAGTTTGCATGATGAGTTGCTCTTGATAAAAATCAAGAATTTACGAAAGTTGCTTTTTCCTAATACGGCTAAATGTTTCGGGTCTCATTCCCAGCATTGAGGCAATATATTGAAGGGGAACCTGATTGAATAATTCTTTGTTGTTCTCGAAGAAAAAGTGGTAGCGTTCTTCCGCCGTCATAGAAAGGTGGCTGAAAATTCTGTCCTCAAGTGTGGTGAAACAATGTACGATAAACAGTTTCTCTAACTCCGACCATCTAGGTATCGTCGTTTTCATCTTTTCGTATTCACTTTTTCTAATGGTATAGATCTCAACATCAGTTAAGGCCTGAATTGTCCAACGAGCTGGCTGATCAAATATAAAACCAGATAAGTCGGTAACGAAATAACCTTTTGTAGAAATCCATTGGGTAACGTCCTTGTCTTCAGTTTCGAGAAAAATCCTCAAAAAACCAGATTGTACAAAACTAAGTCGGTCACAGTTTTTATTTGTTTTAAGGAAGTAATCGCCTTTTTTCAGTAGCTCTGGTTGGAATAATGAGGCAATGGAGGATACCTCTTCGGGGTCGATGACTCCAAAATAAGATTTGATACTAAGTTCCAGTTCTGTCATGTTTTTTCATATTTAGAGATGCAATATGGCTAACGCTTCGGAGTTGTAAGTTCGCGTTTTTTCAGTGAGCGTGCTATGAGTTTTTCAAATTTAGTCTGATTGTAGTCATGTGCGACCATCTATCAAGCCAATAAAAACTGAAATCCATATTGAAAAAATGGTTTGTACAGAATGTGGGGATGAGCTATGGTATTTTTTGGCAAAAAAAAAACCGCCCTTTTGGGACGGTTGTTTTTTCCGCGGAGAGCGAGGGATTCGAACCCCCGGACCTGTTACAGTCAACAGTTTTCAAGACTGCCGCATTCGACCACTCTGCCAGCTCTCCGCCGCAAAAGTACAAACTCTAATCAATTTTGCAAACTTTGATTAAAAAAATGTTAAATAAAGTTTAAGGGGCTTTATAAAACCCGTTGTAAACCAGAAAAATAGCGTTAAAATAATGTTGTAAATTACTTGCAAGGATAAAACTTACGGTTCTAAATCCAGATAGAAATGTCTTTGATCAGTGATATTTCGCTAACTTGATGGGCATAGGTGTACTTGAATTATGGAAGAAATCACTTTTAGATTATTAAAGCAAAATGAGCTCATCAGGATCAAAGAAATTGATAGGGCCGAAAATATATTTGAATGTTATGAATATAAAAATGGTGAATTGATCATCAAGTCGGTATATGATTTGGTTGATTCCTTTGATGAGGAAGAACTTCAGGAGATGATACAGCGGCAGCGCCTATTGATTGCCAACGGTGGACAGGTGATTGCCGCATTTGCGGGCGACAGATTGATCGGTGTAGCTTCTGTTGAACAAAAACGAAGAGGTAAGCAATTGAATTATTGCAAAATGGATATTTTGTATGTGAGCAATAGCTGCAGAGGAAATAAAATTGGACATCAACTGGTTCAAAAATGTACTGAGGCCGCTATAGCATTTGGAGCAGAAAAACTTTATATCTCGGCAACTCCTACTAGAGCAACTGTTGATTTCTATTTAAAGGAAGGAGCCCGTTTGGTTGAGGAAATTGATGAAGAATTGTTTGCACTGGAGCCGCTTGATATTCATCTTGAACTTAAAGTAGCATCTAGTTAAGTGAGTGTCAAAAAAGTATACTAAATTTAATGACTGCAACGAGAAATAGGTACATTTGGGATGTAATTCACGGATTAAATTATGCAGGTACTCCCGCCAGAAGTCTTGTCACCATATATCAAACACTATCTTTTCTTGGAAAGTGCTGGTGATCCGCATAAAACGATGCGTCTATTTTCTGATGGTAATACTGGAATTGTATTTCTTCTTGAACAAGTCCATTTATCTATTAACCACAGCCAACAACTACCCTCTTCATTTCTGTATGGTCAGATCCATCATTTTCAAGATCTCGCTTTGAAAGAGCAGATATCTTTTGTGATTGTGGTATTCCAGCCAGATGGGCTATACAAGTTGCTGGGTATCTCCGCTTGTGAACTAAAAGAGCAGATTGTTGCTACGCAGGATGTGTTTGGGCAGCCAGCGAAAAAGCTCTACGACAGCCTTCGACATTTTAAACAGTCAGCTGAGCAAGTAAATGCATTAAATACCTTCTTTTACGAATTAGCCATTCAGCGCAAGTCACCAAATCATACTTTACTTTCTGCGGTATTACAACATATCGCTCAGCATAAGGGGCTAGTGACTGTTGAACAACTTGTACACTATAGCGGTTATACCGAGCGGCATGTGGAAAGGATCTTTGCAGAACAGGTTGGCATGAGCCCTAAGAAATTTGGCAGTATCGTTCAGCTCCACTCCTTTTTGAAGTTGCTGCGCCATAAAACATCTGAAACTAATTTGACCACGATCTGTCATCAGTCGGGATATTTTGATCAGTCTCACCTCATAAGAGTGTTTAAAAAATATACGGGTATCACACCATCTGAATATTTGAACAGCACCAATAGGCTCGCCGTAAATTTTATGCAATTTAAAGACGGTCTTGATCAGATGTCGGGTCTGTACAATTTCACTTAATAACCTTGGATTAGTTTTGTCGATAGATCAATCAAGGAGATATGGACAAATTAAAAATTGCAACGGCACAATTTGAGCACAAAAGTGCTGACAAAGCCTATAATCTAGTAATCATCGAACGACTGGCAAAGGAAGCTGCATCCCAGGGCGCTGACGTGATTGCTTTTCATGAATGTTCCATTACAGGTTATACCTTTGCACGAAATTTAGATAAGCAGCAAATGCTTGCTATTGCCGAGCTTGTTCCCGATGGTGAAAGTACCCGTAAGCTGATCGCTATAGCGGCCAAATATGACATCATCATTCTTGCGGGGCTGTTTGAAAAAGATGAAAGTGATAATTTATATAAGCCTTATCTCTGTGTAGACAAAAATGGCTTAATTGCTAAACACCGTAAGCTGCATCCTTTTATTAATCCCCATTTAAAACCTGGACAGGGCTATACCATTTTTGAAATTAAGGGATGGAAATGCGGTATTTTGATTTGTTACGATAACAATGTCATTGAAAATGTGCGAGCAACAAAATTATTGGGAGCTGATATCATTTTTATGCCGCATGTGACCATGTGTACACCTTCATCCCGACCTGGAGCAGGCTTTGTAGATTCCCAGCTTTGGCAAAACCGCGAAAACGATCCTACCTCCCTACGCTTGGAATTCGACGGAATGAAAGGACGCAGCTGGCTGATGAAATGGTTACCAGCCCGCGCCTATGACAATGCGGTCTATGTTGTTTTTTCAAACCCTATCGGTATGGATGACGATCAGTTAAAAAATGGCTGTTCCATGGTTTTAGATCCATTTGGGGATATTTTGGCCGAGTGTAGGACCTTTGACGATAGTTTTGTTACGGCAATACTAACGCCCGAAAAACTGACACAGGCCGGAGGACATCGCTACCTCAACGCCCGACGACCTGACCTTTACCGTGATATTATCGGTCAGCAACACGAACCAACCCAAAAAGTAGTTTGGTTACATAAAGACAATAGCTAAACTCCAGCGAAATGGATTAGAATCAAAAAAGGGAATGATTTTTACATCATCCCCTTTTTTTGTGCGGAGAGCGAGGGATTCGAACCCCCGGACCTGTTACAGTCAACAGTTTTCAAGACTGCCGCATTCGACCACTCTGCCAGCTCTCCGAGGGCAAAAGTACAAACTCTAATCAATTCCACAAACTTAACTAAGCGTATTTTATAAAGTTTGTTTTAAGCACTTCGTTATCAGCTTGAAAAAATATTTACAGCACCTCTATTTGATTGGATTGGCACGGTTATAGCCGTTAATTAGCACAACTAAATGAATGATTAACGCCAATCAACAATTAACGAAGTATGAACATTAACCTCAAAACGGCACTCCTTGCCGCCATTTTATTAGTCTTCACTTATTTTTATTATCTCGGCGGACGCACATTCAACTTTTTGAGCTTAGGTACAGTCATTCTCTTTTTGCTTGGCTGTGCAGTCATTTTGGTGCTCACTACCCTATTGGTTGGTTTGGTTGCCTATCTGTTGAATTCAGGCGTTATTTATCCGAATACTGGCTTGGCGATTTCTTTGACGTTTGTGGTGCTGTTGTTTTTGTTTTGGTTGGTTTATGGCTTTGTACAGCTTCCAAATTTTGCTGATTTTAGTGACTATGGAATCTTCATCAAGCAATTTCTAACGTCTCATTTATTATACATTGCGGTCAGTTCTGTGGTCATAGGTAGTGGGGTACGTCTTTTTTTATACCGTCCCCTGCAAACAGACGTGCCTGAAACGATGCAAGGCAATATCAAATTCATCTTCTACATTTTGGCTGCTTTGGTACTGAGTGTCCTCTCGTTTTACTGGATGAAGAAGATTAAGCAAGCCCCCATGAACATTGAAGAGCAGGCTTATCACAACTTGCCTTTGGCGCAACAGCTGTTAGATACGAAAGGAATACATATTACTTCAAAACCTTATTATCTGCCAGAAAGCGAAGAAGTCATCATTTTACTGGAATATCCCAGCTCAAATAAAAAGGTTCCTATCGACCAAGTTTTTAGCATAGATAAGGATGGTGTGATCAAGGACAGCCTTAAGATTTCAGACTTAACCACAGAAAGTTTGATCTTCGATAATGGTTTGCTAGTTTCTCAAAATAGCGATAAAGTGTACACGTGGATTTT
Source organism: Pedobacter sp. ASV17 (assembly GCF_016429065.1). Taxonomy (GTDB): domain Bacteria; phylum Bacteroidota; class Bacteroidia; order Sphingobacteriales; family Sphingobacteriaceae; genus Pedobacter. The sequence continues at coordinate 17,568 of NZ_JAELTX010000079.1, read as the reverse complement.
TGACCGTCAAACCATTGCCCTGGATAAGGATAAAGCGGTAGCCAAACGTAAGGAAATAGTACCATTGACTGAAAATGCCAAAGCGGTAGCACTCGTCTATTTTAAAAAGACCGAGAAGGCGGCTTGTGCTACAGGTACCGAAGAGATTTGGAATGGTATCAAATATTATCATATCCTTACCAAGCAAGACACGTTGAAGATAAAGCTGGACAATGTATATCCAAAGGCTCCTTATGGACAATGTATTGAACAAAATGTGGAGTACTATCCTTTGGAAGATTTGTCGTATGGATTGATTAGGGTTGGTGAAAATGCTTATTATGTAATTACTCCTCAAAAGAAATAGCGATGAAGATACTGTGCCTATTTTTACTGATCAGTTGCTCCTGCTATGCCCAAAATAGTAAAGTGGCCACTATTGGTTATGCAGATCAATTTGACAAGCTCCCAAAGCTAAATTTGGTGAAAAGTACCCAAGCCAAGTACGACAGCATTTCGGAGAAGAATATGTTTTCACAACCTAAATTATTTGGTGATGCCAGCCATCTTTCCATCCAAACCAAAAAAGGAATGCTCAACTTGAAAAAGTATAGGGAGAAAGTTAATTCAGCAGAAGGATTTAAAGGCTATCAGTACGCAGGTTACTACCCTTCGCTACAAATGCATGCGCTTTTCAGTCATCACACGGCCGAACATATTGGTTTTAGTGATTTGATTCTGATTGATGATATAAATGCTAAAAAATATGCCATTGCCTCTGTTGGAGATGATGCCGTGCAATTGCCTATCCCTTCGCCCAATGGTAAATACTTGGTTTATTTTTATAACTGGCTATATCAAAGGAACAGCTCTTTTATTGGGGTGCTGAAGATAGGCAGTAGAAATCATCCTCAAACGCTTCTTGCCGAAAAAGCAAGTTACGAAACCAAGAAATGGGCCGTTGAGGGAATTAAATGGCTAAATGATCGTGCTTTTATAGTGAAAGCTTCTACAGAAGAGAAAAATGGACAAGCAAAGGTGAAGCAATATGCTTACTACCTTGCTCAACTTCAACCCTAAATTGATATGCTTATGCAAAAACTATGGCTGTTGATCACCTTTCCGTTTTGGTTAAGCCTTGCAAAAGATTGGAAATACTTTTATCCTTTTAACGACGGCAGTTATGTGTTGGCCATTGATGAAGGTCATACGAAAGCGTCCGACGAGCGGGTGTGTACCGTTCGTTTCTTTCATCAAAAGGCAAATATGCAAACTACCTTATGGAAAGAAGAATTGGCGATACAATATGGACGGGAAACGAAGCAGGCAGATTTCAATGGTGATGGTGTGGACGATTTTTTAATCTTAAAAGGTACTGGCGCAAGAGGAAGTAACGAACTTTATTATTTGTTTTTGGCCAATCCAAAAGCGAAGACTCTCACTAGGGTAAAGGGATTTGAAGATTTGCCCAATCCTACCTATCATTCAAAATATCAGGTAGTCACCAGTTATAGCTTTGCAGGAAAGAACTACTACAGCATTTATCGCATGGTTAAAGGAAACCAACTGGTTCAAGTGGGCAATAGTTTCGAAGATTCTTTTGATGGCGACGAAAAGATTTTAGATGCCAAGATTGCTGCGGCTTTGAAACAACACAATACAGGCATGAAGAAGTCTAATTAATAAAGCGGAAGGGCTACTCTCCTATTTTTTTATAATTGTTGGAAGTGTTGGTGTCGTTATTGGCCAAAAAAAGAAACACCCATCCCCATTCATTGTGCAATTGGTCTAAATGCAAACTGTTGTCCTGATTTAAGGATAGCTGTATCTGTAAGTTTTTGAACTTCCCATAAATGAGTGGTATCGGGATTGCACTCCGTTTAGGTTTAGCAACAAAATAGCCGTTTTTAAATTCTCCTTTTATTTCGATGCTCTTAGGTGTATTGCCTTTGGCTTCCCAAGTGGCCCTGATTTTATTGTTGTCCAGTGCAAGCAGTGTAATTGTTGCATTTGATAAGGAAGTTGTATCTGTTTGCCCAATACTGGTTAAATGGTACCATAAAGTGTTATAGTTGCCACTGCGCTTGGAGGTTCCAGTATTCTGATAAATACCATTAAATGCACTTAACGACTTCATTTGAAGCATGTCTGTTCTTTGCGGCTGTTTTAGCGAAGCAGCACATCCAGTAAGCAGCGCAAGGCTAGTTAAAATGGCTAGAAAAGATAAGAGCTTCATGTTGAGTGGGTTTTGGTCTGTCATCATAGTGCAAATTTTGTTCCAAGTCCTCAAATGCAAGCACTCATGTTGCTGTTTAAGGGGAAAAACATTTTAGAATTACTGGCTTTTATGATACCTTTGAACCATAGTCAAGAAGCTCTTTTTCGGAGTAATTGGTACAAGAATCATCTAAACCCCCTCCGCTCCTGTTATTGATGTTAATTAAGCTTGTTAATGCCCAGAAAAAAGATTAGAACATTTACCATTGCCCTTACGCTAATCATACAACTTCTATTTTTATCCGCTATTTTTATTGAAAAACTGCAGAGCATTTATACGCCTTTCATCATTATTGTTTTAAGTCTGCTGCTCTTGGTTTCCTATGTAAAGGCACCCATTCACCATCGTACCAATTTACATGAGCATGTGCTGATTGTGTTATGGATTCCCATTGGGGCGCTGGTTTGCTATTTTCTTAATAATTTTTACCATTTGGGGCCTGTAATGGCTGCGGGTATTGTGGGGACTTTGGCCTCTTTTATCCCGTTATTGAATAAGAAATCTGCTTATCTGAAACAATTGCCTGCCACGTTTTACTGTGGGGCTTTCATCGGCATGACCAATATTGCCATTGCTTCATCGGTTTATTTTGTATTGGCAGCATCTTTCTTTGCGGCTGTTTTATTATTGGTTTCAAAAAGCTTGTTTAATGGCTTGGGCGGTAAATTGGGCACGGTTGCTTTTACTGCGGTAACCATCACTTCGTTTATCTTTTTCCTTTTGTTTAAGAAATGATCGCATTTGTCCTTATCCTTACCGCAATAATTGCCGCAATGCTCACCTTTTATGTGAACCATCAGCTCAAGCAAGGGCCTGTAAGGTCTTCGGCCTTGTTATCTCTAATTGTTGCCTCCACCTTATATTTCCTTCCAAACCTGTTTCCAACAGAATTGTCTAAAAATATTCCAGTGGTTTTTATTGGGGGTTCTTTCATCGGAATGGCTTCAAAGAAAATCATCGATAGCTATTTAAAATTGGCTATTTCGGGCTTGGTGTTTGCTGTTATCTATCTCAACACCAGTAGGTTTTTTAATGGGTACGGTGGTGCGTTAGGAGCTTCTGCAGGTATTTCACTTCTATCCGTTTTAAGCTTGCCATTCTTTACTCCTAAAAAGCATCACCTCACTAATGGCGTACTCCAATTGCGAAAAATCATTTTCAGAAGGAATAAAGATTAATTCTTAGTAAATTAGCGACATGTTTTACGCAAACAAAAAACATACTGCGCCTGTAAATTCGGCTGAGCAAAACGCTAAAATCTTGGCAAATGTTAAAGGGTTATTAGAAAAAGAACTCGTACAGATCAACGGCAATGTGGTTTCTTTATACCCACAGTTATGGAAAGACCATCAAAAAGCGATCAATTGGATCAAATGTCTCTATATCTATTGCCACCTAAAAAAGCAAATCAAGCCTAAGGAAGCACTTTATTTTGAAGATATCACTACAAAGCAAACGATTGGCTCGATGATCAACAACGTACCCAAACTGGTCAACTTTGAATTTGCTGACCAAACGCATAAAATTTGATTTTAAAACAACTTTTCCCCTTTATAAACTAGCTATCTTTGATTAGCACCAAAATAAAAGCCAATTATGTCAGTAAAGAAAATTTCAAAAAAAGGAAACGTACTCACGATAGATATTGGCGGAACAAATATTAAGGCTTGCATATTAAATGATAATGGTAAAATCATTACCGATTACATCTCAGAGCCTACTCCAAAAAATGCTGGACCTAAAGAGGTAATCGAAACCATTAAAAAGCTGACCAAAGGCCTAAAAGGTTTCGAAAAGATTTCTGTAGGTTTTCCTGGTTACGTGAGAGACGGTGTGGTACAAACAGCGCCCAACTTAGGAGAGAACAAATGGGCCAATGTAAATCTAGCAGATCAAATTAGTCAATTGTTTAATCTGCCAGTAAGATTGGTTAATGATGCGGATCTACAGGGCTTAGGCATTGTAAAAGGTAAAGGCTTAGAAATTGTATTTACCCTGGGTACTGGTTTTGGTACGGCCCTACTGTTTGACGGCGATTTACTACCTCACTTTGAGCTGGCACATTTGCCCATCACCAAAGGAGAAAGCTACGATGACTATATCGGTAAAAGAGGCTTCGAAAAAGTGGGCAAGGAAGAATGGAACGAGAGATTGAAATATATCATCGAAATATATAAAACGGTTTTTAACTACGATGTACTTTACATTGGCGGCGGAAACTCTGCAAACATCAATTTTAAGCTAGACCATAATATCAAAATTGTTTCCAATCAAGATGGTATTAAGGGCGGAGCCAAACTTTGGAAAATCAAAGAGAAATTCTTGGTTTGCACTAATCTTCACGACTAGCAATATCATATAACCTTTAAATTATTTTGTAAAAGCAACATAAAAATGAGTATCAACAACACTGAAAAGAGCTACAACTTCGGCATGATTGGTTTGGGAACCATGGGCAGAAACTTGTTATTAAATATGGCCGATCACGGTTTTTCTGTAACTGGACACGATAAGAGCGAGAAAATGCTTGCCCTGTTAGAGGAAGAAGGTAAGGAACACAACCTGAAGGGATTTGCCAAAGTAGAAGATTTTGTAGGAAGCTTAACTTCACCGAAGACGATTATCTTGTTAGTCCCAGCTGGTAAGATTGTGGATGAGGTGATTGCCGAAATTACGCCGCTGTTAAGTAAGGGTGATATTATTATTGATAGTGGGAACTCATATTATGCGGATACCACTAGAAGATCAGTTGCTTTAAAAGAGCAAGGTTTTCATTTCTTCGGAATGGGTATCTCAGGCGGCGAAGAAGGTGCTCGTTTTGGACCTAGCTTAATGCCTGGTGGCGATAAAGAAGCTTATAGTGTAGTGAAAGATTTGTTAGAGGCGGTATCTGCTAAAGTTAACGGCGAGCCTTGTGTGGCTTACATTGGCCCTGGAGCTTCTGGACACTTCGTGAAAATGACACACAACGGTATCGAGTATGCCATCATGCAATTGTTGGCAGAAACCTATGATATTCTTAAAAATGGCTTGGGCTACAATAATCAACAGATCCAACAAGTATTCGAGAAATGGAATAATGGTCGATTGAAATCTTTCTTGATGGAAATTACCAAAGACGTTTTCTTGTTCAAGGATGAAAAGACTGGTAATTTATTGGTAGACGAAATCAAGGACCAAGCGAAATCAAAAGGTACAGGCAAATGGACATCTCAGATTGCCATGGACGTTGAAATTCCTTTGAATACCATTGATGCTTCGGTAGCTGCCAGAAATCTTTCTAAATTGAAGGATTTACGTGTAGAATTAGAAGGTGCCTTTGGTAAAGCAGCAGGCATTGCACAAAACGAAGATTTTGAAGCACAATTAGAAGAAGCATTTTATTTTGCCATGGTATCCGCTTATGCTCAAGGCATGCATTTATTATGGAAAGCTTCTGAAGAGTATGGCTACGCATTGAATATGGCCGAAATTGCAAAAATTTGGAGAGGCGGTTGTATCATCCGTGCCGAGTTTTTACAGGATATTTACGAGGCTTACCAAAAACAACCAAGCCTGCAACATCTTTATCAAGATGCTTCTATCCAACAAAAACTTCAAAAAGGCTTAAAGGATACCAGAAATGTGATTGCTTCGGCCATTAGTGCGGGTATTGCAGTGCCTTGTTATGCAGCAGCCATTACTTATTTTGATACATTGAAAACAGGTAGAATGCCGTCTAACTTGATCCAAGCACAACGTGATTATTTTGGTGCACATACTTTTGAGCGTATCGATAGCGAAGGTGTTTTTCATGCGGAATGGAGTAAATAAGTTAAAAGTAAAAATTCAAAACTCAAAAATAAACTAGCCACAGATACGTAAATAAAAAATTGAATTTGTGCATTTGTGGCAAAAAACGAAGCTCTAATTAAGCTTTTAAAAAAATGAAAAAAGCAAGTAAACTTAATCCTACCATATTTGTCATATTTGGTGGCACAGGCGATTTGAATAAACGCAAATTAGCACCAGCACTATATAACTTATACACAGAAGGCTATATGCCTGCAAAGTTCTCTATCATTGGAACAGGCAGAACGGCGTTTACCGACGAGAAATATCAGAAAGAGCTATTGCATAGCGTTAATGAGTTCTCTAGAAATGGTAAGGTAAAGAAGGAAAAATGGGATGTTTTTAGTCAGAACATCCATTACAGTTCTATTGATGTAAAATCGCAACAGACTTTCGAGAACCTTAAGGTGGAAATTGAAAAGTACCAAGCTGATTTTGGCGAAAATACACAGGTGATTTTCTACTTAGCGGTAGCCCCTAACCTATTCCCGTTAATTGCGCAATGTTTGCACCAGTACAAACTTACTGGTAACGAAGAGAATTGCAGGATTGTGATTGAAAAACCATTTGGACACGATTTAGATAGTGCTAAAGAGTTGAATCTATTGTTGAGCGGTATCTTTACCGAAAAACAGATTTATAGAATTGACCACTATTTAGGTAAGGAAACGGTGCAAAATATGATGGCGTTTCGTTTTGCTAACTCGTTATTTGAGCCTTTGTGGAATAGAAATTACATTGAGCATATCCAAATTTCAGTAACAGAGCAATTAGGTGTTGGCGATAGAGGTGGCTATTATGAGGGTGCAGGGGCATTGCGTGATATGATCCAGAACCATTTATTGCAATTACTGTCCATTGTGGCCATGGAAGCCCCTATTTCTTTCAATGCCGATGAAATTAGAGACAGAAAAGTGGAGGTATTAAGAGCAGTTCGTCCGTTTAAACCAGAGGAAATTAGTGCACATGCTGTTCGCGGTCAGTATAGTAAAGGTTGGGTTGAAGGAAAAGAAGTATCGGGCTACCGTACCGAAAAAGGTGTAGATGCGCATTCGAATACAGAAACCTTTGCCGCGGTTAAATTCTTTATTGATAACTGGCGTTGGCAGGGAATTCCGTTTTACTTGCGTACAGGTAAACGAATGAACCAAACCTCATCTATCATTACCATTCAGTTTAAAGATGTCCCTCACCATATTTTCTCTAATAACGTAGCGGAAACTTGGCAGCAAAATAGGTTGATCATTAGTATCCAGCCAGAAGCAAGTATCAGATTACAGGTACAGTCTAAACGACCAGGATTGGATATGGTGTTAAACCCTGTTGATATGGTGTTTAATTACAAAGGTACTTACGAGAATGATTCTCCTGAAGCTTATGAAACCTTATTGTTAGATGCGATGACTGGTGACCAAACCTTGTTTATGCGTGGTGATCAGGTAGAGGCAGCTTGGGAACTGGTAATGCCAATTATCCATACTTGGGAGAATAAAAAATCATTAAGTTTCCCTAATTATGCTGCCGACAGCTGGGGACCAGAAGAAGCCGAAGCGTTAATTGCCAGAGATGGCTACCACTGGTTTACTTTGCCGATTAAAGACTAACCTCCTCACCGTCATTTCGATGAGGAGGAACGACGAAGAGAAATCTAGCAACTTTGCATGGAGTTAGATTTCTCTCCCGAAAGTTCGGGATCGAAATGACGATAAAAGAAAGACTAATGAAACTAAACATATTTAAAAGCCAAGCTGAACTTAATGAGCAATTGGCGCAATACGTAATTGATATTTACAACAGAGCGATTGCCGAAAAGGACCGTTTTGATTTTGTGCTTACTGGCGGAAGTTCGCCAAAAGGCCTTTACCAACTGCTATCAACCACCTATAAGGGGCAAATAGATTGGGATAAGGTATATTTCTTTTTTGGTGACGAACGTACCGTGTTGCCTTTTGAAAAGGATTACAACGGTTTGATGGCCAAAGAGAGTTTCTTTGACAATTTGGAACTTAAAGACGGTCATGTTTTTTATGTAGATACCAATTTATCGCCCGAAGAAGCAGCAGCTGATTATAAAGAGAAATTAGACCAACACTTTGGCGATGCTGCCATTGTTTTTGATTTGATTTTGCTGGGCATGGGCGATGATGCACATACGGCTTCCATTTTTCCGCATACTACTTTGGTTGCTAACCAAGATACCTCTGTGGCCAGTGTTTGGGTAGAGAAGCTAAACACCAACAGAGTGAGCTTAACTGCTCCTTTAATTAACCAAGCTAAAAACGTAGCTTTCATTATTTTTGGAGCCAATAAGGCCGAAGCTCTACAAAAAGTTTTAGGTAATGAAAAAGATTACGACAGCTATCCATCGCAATTGATTAATCCTGTTAACGGAGATTTGCAATGGTTTGTGGATGAAGCTGCAGCGAGTTTGTTAGCGTAGTTTTTAGAGAGACTTACGAAGTTTTGAAAACTTCGTAAGTCTAATATACTCTTGCCATCGAAAAACAATAAAAAACTAAAGTTAAACTTCGTAAGTCTTTTGTAATGCCGCTGGTGTTCCCGTCATTTCGAGCGGAACGTAGTGAAGTCGAGAAATCTAACGATTTACTATGAAGCTAGATTTCTCTCTACGTTCGAAATGACGGCAAAGAGTTGAGCTTAAACTTTGTAAGTCCAAGCTGTTGTCATTTCGAGGAACTGCTTGTCCTAATACCAACGGGGAGGAATCTCTTTTTAAATTGGCAGCACCTATGTTTTCCGTCATTTCGAGCGGAACGCAGTGAAGTCGAGAAATCTAATGATTTAATATGAAACTAGATTTCTCTCTGCGTTCGAAATGACGACAAAGAGTTGAGCTTGAACGTCGTAAGTCCAAGCTGTTGTCATTCCGAGGAACTGCTTGTCCTAATACCAACTAGGAGAAATCTCTTTTAAAATTGGCAGCACCGATGTTTTCCGTCATTTCGAGCGGAACGCAGTGAAGTCGAGAAATCTAACGATTTACTATGAAGCTAGATTTCTCTCTGAGTTCGAAATGACGGCAAAGAGTTGAGCTTAAGCTTCGTAAGTCTAATATACTCCTGTCATTCTGAGGAACGAGGAATCTCTAGTGAGATGGGTAGAGTGCCCACCATTTCAAACGCTGAGAGTGACTAATGACGTGCCTAAAGCAATTCCAAAGATTTCTCCATTTCGCGAAGCTTCAGTCGAAATGACGACAAAGAGTTGAGCTTAAACTTCGTAAGTCTTTTGCAATGTCGCTGGTGTTCCCGTCATTTCGAGCGGAACGCAATGAAGTCGAGAAATCTAACGATTTACTATGAAGCTAGATTTCTCTCTGCGTTCGAAATGACGGCAAAGAGTTGAGCTTAAGCTTCGTAAGTCTAATATACTCCTGTCATTCTGAGGAACGAGGAATCTCTAGTGAGATGGGTAGAGTGCCCACCATTTCAAACGCTGAGAGTGACTAATGACGTACCTAAAGCAATTCCAAAGATTTCTCCATTTCGCGAAGCTTCAGTCGAAATGACGACAAAGAGTTGAGCTTAAACTTCGTCAGTCTTTTGCAATGTCGCTGGTGTTCCCGTCATTTCGAGCGGAACGTAGTGAAGTCGAGAAATCTAACGATTTACTATGGAGCTAGATTTCTCTCTGCGTTCGAAATGACGACTAAGGCTTCTACAAATTCTCCTCTATCAACAAATTGATAATTCCGTCAACCATTCCCACCTTAGGAACAAAAATTTGTTTAACCCCTGACCATTTCATAATGGTAAGATAAATTTCACAAGCAGGGATAATTACATCCGCTCTATCTGGGTTAAGTTTCAATACCGAAATACGTTCCTTTAAAGAATAAGCATTCAGCTCATTGTACATGTTCTTTAGTTTAAGGAATGACAAAGGCATGTCGTCCTTTTCCCCGCTCATTCTAAACAACTTATTGATGTTGCCACCTGTACCAATACCCACTACCTGCTTAAGTTCTTTGGTGTTGTGTTTAATCCATTCCTTCATCTCGTTCCAAGTCTCTTCCTTGTCTTGGTTATCGAGGATACGAATGGTGCCGATGTTAAAAGATTTAGAAGCGATGGGCTGTTTATTAACGAATACCGAAATTTCAGTGCTACCACCACCTACATCAACATATAGGTAGCTTTTCTTAATATCTAAATTCTCTTCGATATGGTTAGAATAAATGATACTGGCCTCACGTTGTCCTTCAATAATCTCAATATCTATATTGGCCAGTTCCTTTATCTTTTCAATGACTTCTTTGCCGTTTTTTGCTTCCCGCATGGCCGAGGTTGCGCAAGCCAGGTATTCTGAAACATTGTAAACATCCATCAGATTTCTGAATGCCGTCATCGTTTTCACCAAGTCATCAATCTTTTTGGGAGAAAGTTCATGGTCTAAAAATGCATCATCACCTAAACGTAACGGCACCCTTACCAAGGTGTTCTTTTTGAAACTTGGTTCTTTGTCGTCACCTTGCTGGGTAATGTCTGCAATTAATAAACGTACTGCGTTGGAGCCAATATCAATGGCGGCATATCTTAACATGTTACTGATGCTTGTTTTTTAGATAAGTATAAGTTTGAACTTGCGCCCTAATTTTACTTGTCGATCTATTTTTGTGGTATCTATTGTCGTTAGTTTTGGTAATGCTTCTGGCTTTTACATTGTCTTGAAGCTGAAAATCAATGATATCTTTGATTTCCTGCCTTACCTCTTCATCCAAAATTGGGAAGCCCACTTCTACCCTATGCTCAAAGTTACGGGACATTAAATCGGCCGAAGACAGGAACATCTCTTCTTTGCCATTGTTTCCAAAAATGAAAATTCGGGCATGTTCCAAAAACCTGTCGATGATGCTAATGACGGTAATATTCTCACTAAAACCTTTCATCCCTGGCACTAGACAGCAGATGCCACGTACAATCAATTTAATTTGAACGCCTGCGTTACTGGCTTCGTATAATTTTTCTACTATTCCTTCATCGGCCAAGCTATTTACTTTTAAAATCATGTAAGCCGCTTTACCTGTTTTGGCAATTTTAATTTCCCTGTCGATTAGGCTATAAATTCGGTTCCTCGAATCGATGGGTGAAACAATCAGGTTTTTAAAACCTCTAGCTACGGTGCGTTTATTTAAAGCGCTAAATAGTTTTACCAACTCCGAGGTAATTTCTGTATTGGTGGTGAAAATGCTATGGTCACAATAAATACGAGCCGTTTTTTCGTTGAAATTACCTGTAGCTAGATTAGCGTAATAGGTGGTTTTCCTTTTATCAATTCGTTTAACCAAACAAATTTTCGAATGGACTTTAAAATCGGTTAGACCGTAATTTACGTTTACCCCTTCTTCCATTAAACGATTGGTCCAGAAAATATTGGCACTCTCATCAAAACGGGCCTTTAACTCGACCAAGCAGTTGATTATTTTTCCGTTTTTAGCAGCATTAATCAGCGCATTTACCACTTTGGAGTTTTCAGCTAAGCGATATAGCGTGATGTTGATTTCCGTTACTTTTGGATCAATGGCCGCCTCTCTCAAGAACAAAATGATATAATCGTATGACTGGTAAGGCAGGTGCACCACATAATCTTTCTCGGCTATCTTTTTGAATAGACTTTCGGTACGGTGCAGGTCTTTCACTTTCAGTGCGGGCATTGGTGCATATTCCAGTTCTTTGCCGCCTACGTTTGGAAAAGCAATAAAATCACCAAAACGATGGTATTTGTTGCCTGGTATAAGCCCATCAGCCCCTACTTTCAATTTACTTACCAGAAAGCTCAGCATATCAAAAGGCATATCGCTATCGTATAATAAACGCATGGGCTTGCCACGTTTTCTCTTGTCGATACTTTTGCGAAGCTCCTCAATAAACTTATCACTTACGTTTTTATCAATATCAAGTTCTGCATCTCTGGTAAGCTGAATAGAAAATGCTTGGATTTCTTTGTAATTGAACACATAGAAAATGTCATCCAAACAGTATTTGATGATATCTTCTAAGAGGATGATAAATTTAAGGTCGTTCGTTTCAGGAAGTACCAAGAACCTAGAGATGCTGTCTGGAAGTTCTAAAATGGCATATTTTCTACTTTTTCCTGCATTATTGGACAGCTGTACAAAAAAGTATAAAGCCCTATCCTTCAGCTCTGGAAAAGGCTTGTTGATGTCGATCATGATGGGAACCAGATTCGATAAAATCTTGTCCCTAAAATGTTGGCGCACAAATTCGCCCCTAGCTACGTTTAATTGGGTATAGTTTAGGATGAAAATCCGTTTTTGCGCAAGCTCGGTAATGAGGATATCCTGAAAAAGCGTTTCAAAACGTCGTTCGAGCTTTACAACAATATTTTTGATTTCATCAAGAACCTTTTTGGGATTGAAGCCTAAAAGCGCCTTTGCTTTTTCGTTCAAATTTACCAATCGGTTCAAAGAAGCTACCCTCACACGATAAAATTCGTCGAGGTTGGATGAGAATATAGAAAGAAATTTGATGCGTTCTATCAGCGGCACAGTTTCATCAGCCGCTTCTTGCAGCACACGTTCGTTAAAGTATAACCAACTGATCTCTCTATTTAAAAATGGTAGCTTCTTTTTGGCCATCAGGTTAATTGAAAAAAACCTCCAAAAAGCAGTAATGTTATTTTAAACCACATAAACACACAGATTAATTTTCAAAATCAATGGTGTCTTAAAACTAGCTATATGTTTATGTGGTTAATTTTAGCCGCCTTTAAAGGATTTTCAAATTTGGAAAATTTAATGTTAAGTTATGATTAATTGTGGGTTAACAAAAATCAATTATTTAACATTGGTGCTTTTTGTAGTACGAGGTTTAGTTGTCCTTGTACTGGTTGGTGCAGCTTTAGCAGGTGCTTTTGGTGTTGCTGCTTTGGTAGCGGTGGTTTTTGCCACTGGCTTAGCTGCTGTAGCTGGCTTTTTTGCCACCGTTTTAGGAGCGCTGGCAGTAGCAGTATTTGTTGCTGGCTTTCTGATGGGGGCTTTTACAGCTTTGGCTACCTTTTCTTCACTTTCTAAAGGCGCCACTTTAACACTGCTTGCTACTGGTTTTGCTTTTTTAACCGCCTTTTTAACAATTTTGGTAGTGGTTTTATCTATTTTTTTAAGTGGTTTTACCTCTTTCTTCTCTGCCTTTTTCACTTTAGCCACTTTTTCTTTTTTGGAAGTGGTAATGTCTTCAATTTTATGTTCAACTACTTCTTTTACTCCCGTAAAGGTTTTGGCTATTTTTTTGGCTACGGCTTTACTGGCTTTAGCTACATCGGCACCAAATGCTTCTGCGTTGTGGCCCAAGCCTTTCACCGCTTCTAAAAACTTTTCTGTTAAGCTTTGTTCCAACTGTTTTTTAACAGCCCTTTTAGTTGACCTTTTTGATGTTTTAGATTTATTGGTTTTCATGTGTTTGAGATTGAGTTAGAAGGTAAAGTAAGCCTCTTGATTTGTGTTTTTTTGAAATCTTGATGGATTACAGCTATTTTTTTCGTTTTTTTATAACAAATTAAATTTATCAATTCTTTTTCATTTAAGATAATATCATGCCAAGTTTCGATATCGTGAGCAAAATAGATGGCCAAACGTTAGACAATGCCATTAACAATGCAAAAAAGGAAATTTTAAACCGTTATGATTTCCATTCTTCCAACAGTAGCATCGAGCTGGATAAGAAAACCAATGTCATTACCATTTTAACGGAAGATGATATGCGTTTAAAAGCCATCACCGATTCCATCATTTCCCGTATGATGAAACAACATTTGGATGCAAATAGTTTGGATTTCGGTAAAGAAACCATCGCTTCTGGTAATATGATTAGAAAAGAGGTAAAAGTGAAAGAGGGAATTGACAAGGAAACCTCTAAGAAAATTGTCGCTAAGATTAAGGACAGCAAAATAAAAGTACAGGCTTCAATGATGGAAGACCAAGTACGTGTACAGGGCAAAAACATTGATGATTTGCAGAAAGTAATTCAATTGTGCAGATCTGAAGATTTTGGACAGCCTTTGCAGTTTATTAACATGAGAAACTAGGTTGATTGCTGAATTGTTTAACTGTTGAATTGTTTTAGGGAGTAAGAACTAACCACTACTCCTAGCCACTAACCACTAGTTCCTAACTACTATCATGGAAATCAAAGAAAATGGTTTTGTGTTTTCAGACGACCGTAATTTGGTTGACGTAAAAGCCGTACACCACTATTTAAGTACACAATCTTATTGGGCAAAGGATATTCCTTTTGAATTGGTGCAACGAGCCGTAGATAATTCACTTTGCTTTGGTATCTATAAAGATCAGCAACAGGTGGCTTTTGCTCGTTGGGTTACAGATAAAGCTACTTTTGCCTATTTATGTGATGTTTATGTAGAAGAAGCCTTTCGTGGTTTAGGACTGTCTAAGAAACTGATGTCGTTAATGCTTTTCCATCCCGACTTGCAAGGTTTACGCCGTTATCAATTGGCGACTTTGGATGCGCATGGTTTGTATGAGCAATTTGGTTTTAAGCCCCTTGAAAATCCAGAAAGTCAAATGAGTATTGTATTTAAGAACCTGTATAGTGAAAACGCTAAGCGTTAAGATAGTTAGCCACAGATGCACAGATAAATAAACTGATTGTTATTTAAAATAGATCTGTGCATCTGTGGCAAAAATAAAGAACCCTAAACGGTTTTTACTTCCCCTTCGTTGTAATCTTTAATATCAGTGATGTAGTTGTTCAAAATCAGAAAATCAAACAAAGGTTTGGCTTCTGGCGATACGGGCATATTCTCCGTGGTAATGACAGTATTGCTTTTCTTGTCTAGGAAGGGATAGGCGAATAACCTTACGTTTCTGCTGAACATGTCGTTCACGTAACTCAATAAATGGCCAGTATAGTTCTCACCAAAATTAGCAGAGTTGAACACAAACTTTAAGTTGTTGATATTGGTAGACATGCCCACGCTTCTTGGTTTGCATCTGTCTAGGTATTTAGCCAGCCTATTTTTACGGGTAAAGTTAGATACAATTACAAAGTTACCTGTTTTGCACATCTCTTCTGCCCTTTTTGCCACTGCTTCCAAATCGATATCATCTGGCGTTTCCTGATCTGAAGTCAATACGTTGGTGATCAAAACCTCAATCATTACAATCATATTTTTGTCTTCAACATGGTTGATCAGTTTAAATTGATCGGTGGCTTTATTGAATAAGCTAAAGTTAGGATTTGATTTTTGACCGTATTTGGTTCTTAAAATCATGACGTCCTTTTTATAAAGTAAATCCTTAGCTTGTCTAGGATGCGAGTCAACATCAAAAATTGCCGCTGTAGAGAAATCTTTAACGATTAAGTATAAGTTTAAAAGTAGATTGTTAACGTCTTTAAATGCAGGGCCCTGAACAGAAATTAAATCGATTTCTACCGAGCCTACGTTCAAGTTGTCCACCAGCGATTCAATCATTTTTTTCGAGTCGTTGGCATAGTAAAAAGCGGCGTATATCAAGTTTACACCAATCATTCCCAAAACACGTTGCTGCATTTGCACGTCGGTGTCCAATAAGCGTACGTGAAAATAAATTTCATTAGGAGCTTCGCCTGGAGCGCTCTGGAAACGAAGGCCTACCCAGCCATGTGGATCATTGGTACGGGTGTAGTTAAGTGTGGTCACCGTGTTAGCAAAAGCGAAAAAAGTTTTTTCCTTGTGTTTTTCGCCTTTCAATCTATCAATAAGCAGTGCATATTCGTGGTCGAGCATTTTAAGCAACCTATTTTGACTTACATACCTGCCCGATTCTTCTGCTCCGTAAATCTCATCACTGAAAGTCATGTCGTAAGCAGAAATGGTTTTTGCTACGGTTCCCGAAGCAGCACCAACATTAAAGAAAGCTCTTGAAACTTCCTGTCCTGCACCTATTTCCGCAAAAGTGCCATAAATTTTAGGGTTGAGATTAATTTTTAGTGCTTTACGCTTGATATCGATGATTTCCTGTTGCATGCCGCAAAATTACTAAAATCACTTCATTCCTACAGGGTGTCGTTTAATTTGGTTTGTTTCTAAACTAGGATTATTGGCTACAGATACACAGACAGGTGTTTTTTAGATGGTATGTGAAATCATTAATTATTTAATAAAAATGTGTTGCTTTTTCGAGAAGCCGATGAGTATATGAGATTGCTTCGTGCCTCGCAATGACGATAATAGAGCCGTCACTGCGAGGCACGATACAGTGTCTGAACCATTATAAGATATTACAATCTGTGCATTTGTGGCAAAAAAAAAAACAAGGGCAACATTTTTCAATGCGCCCTTGAACCTTAAACTCGCTACCCAAAATGGGTAATCAAACCATTGTATTATGAAACTACAATTTCTTTATGCTCGTCTTTTGCTTTCTCTTTTTTACCGATGGTAATGTTCAATATTCCATTGATATACTCGGCATTAATTTTTTCTGTATCAACCCCTTCTGGTAATACAAATGATCTAGCAAAAGAGAAATATTCAAACTCTTTACGAGAGTAATCTTTTTGTTGATCGGTTTGTTCATTTTTCTTTTCTGCCCAAACTGAAAGTTGATCTTTTTTCAACTCTATTTTAAAGTCCTCTTTGTTTAACCCTGGTGCTGCTAATTCAATTTTAAAATCTTCTGTAGTTTCCAAGATGTTTACTGCTGGCATTTTGCTTACGCCGTAGTTTTTATTTAAGGCATCGCTAAACAAAGAATCGAATACGTTGTTAAAGTATGGTGCTGTGTTTCTGGTTCTGTTGTTGAATTTTACTAAGCTCATTTTTATATTCCTCCGTAAATTTTTAAATTTTTTATTGATAATTACCCTTATTCAAACCGTGTTCCAATCCGATAAAATATGATTTTTAAGACATTTTGGCGTAAAAAAGAAAAAATAGAAGACAAAAAGTCAGTTTTAGAAAATAAAACAGACATATTTAAGTATAGGACTGAGCTGGAAATGCGCTTTACCGATTTAGATATGATGGGCCATGTAAACAATGCGATGTATTTTACCTACATGGAAATTGGGCGTACCAAGTATTGGACACAGGCCATACAATGGGATTGGAAAAAAACAGGTGTGGTGATTGGACAGGCAAGCATCAGTTATCTAAAACCACTGCATTTGGGAGATAAAATCAGTATTTATGTGCGTACCTCACGCATTGGCAACACCAGTTTTGACTTGGAATACATGATGGTTAAAACCGTTAATGGCGAAGAGGTGATTTGCAGTAAAGGAAAAACCGTATGTGTGGTGTACGATTATGAAAGTAAAAGCCCCGTAGCTATTCCTGATAGAGAGCGCAGTAAGATGATTGAGTTTGAACAGTTGTAGAGAGGGAAGCTTAAAGTAGAAAGTGAAAAAGTCTAAAGTAAAAAGTTTAGGGTGGAAAGTTGAGAGTTTAAAGTGAAGCCGCGTATTTCTTAATCTGCTTTGTAGCTCAATTCTACAAAA
>NZ_JAELTX010000757.1 GCF_016429065.1 Pedobacter sp. ASV17 | reverse complement strand
ATGCAGGATCCCCCCCGAGTGGTTGGAGCGCCTCGAGCCTGTCAAAAACGACGATGTTGCCGTCCGTGACATCGGAAAGACTCTGGTTGCAGACTTTTGCCGCAAGCTTCTCAACAACGGCATTCACCACTTGCATTTCTACACCATGAACCTGGCCCAGGCCACGCGCATGGTTCTCGACGAGCTGGACTGGACTCCTTCCGCCGAGCGCCCCTTGCAGCCTGCCCTCCCCTGGAAGCCATCCAAGGGCTTTGGCCGCCGTGACGAGGACGTCCGACCCATTTTCTGGCGTAACCGCAACAGGTCATACGTCCTGCGAACGCAAGACTGGGACGAGTTCCCCAATGGTCGCTGGGGTGACTCTCGCTCGCCTGCATTTGGTGAGCTCGATGC
>NZ_JAELTX010000756.1 GCF_016429065.1 Pedobacter sp. ASV17 | reverse complement strand
CCTCTGTACCGGGCGTCCACTCGTGGACCAACGTCGGCTTGGGAACTTTTGGCAAAGAATACGGCAAGTCCTTGGTCTCTGACTTGTGCCACTGGGCGACAATTGCCTGGTGGGCAAAGATGCTGATCTTCACATCTGGGCCGGTTATGAGTCGGATTGTAGTAGCCGACGTCGTCGCTGTGCTCGTCGTAGTACTCTCACATCCCTGCGTTGGAAACGGAGGACCGCGCCCGCGGACATGGCTAAAACCACTTCACAAAGAAAGAAACGATTCATGTAAGTAAAACGTAGCCTCATATACTTGCCCCAAAGTGCGAAGAAAAAACTTGGACATACCTGACACAACAAAAGCCTTGTGAATCAAGCTCTACCTTTTGACCGACTAGGGTGGAC
>NZ_JAELTX010000755.1 GCF_016429065.1 Pedobacter sp. ASV17 | reverse complement strand
GACAGTAAATCTTGAATATACAACATCATCAAGGGCCTCTATAATACAAACTATCATATTAAACAATCAGGGATATAGTACGGAAACAGCCCGTGCTAGACATAAGACCGCTTACTGGTTAGAAGTGCGAGGATCGGACTCGCAACGCCTGGGCGGGGTACTACCCCATGATGGGCAGATGACTACGATACGGTCCGACGGCTGAAGGCGACTAATTTCACAGAAAACCCAATGTAAATGGTGGTCGATTCTCGCTTATGCGGCTACAAGAGCACGAGGTGTATTTTGCAACGTCTTGGCGTGGGGGAAACGGCACATTTAAAGTTGGTGCATGCATGTAATCGATCAGGCAACGCGCCGAACGCATCTCAACTGCGGCCCGGAGGCAGGAAC
>NZ_JAELTX010000754.1 GCF_016429065.1 Pedobacter sp. ASV17 | reverse complement strand
CGTCATCTCAGTGGTTGGCATTTCATTCAACCTCATCCCGGTCGCCCAAGGCGCGTTTCAGCAAATGTATGCAAACGGATACTGTCCGACCGCTGACGACGGCACCCATCTTCCTTGTCCCCGCGGATACGGCGCCCTCATCGGCACAACC
Organism: Pedobacter sp. ASV17; assembly: GCF_016429065.1. Taxonomy (GTDB): domain Bacteria; phylum Bacteroidota; class Bacteroidia; order Sphingobacteriales; family Sphingobacteriaceae; genus Pedobacter. The sequence continues at coordinate 243 of NZ_JAELTX010000754.1, read as the reverse complement.
GCCATCTGCGCCTTGGTCGAGATCCTCATCTCCTTTATCCCACCGCGCATCCTGCTGCGCCTCTGTCCTCCCATTGTCACAGGCCCAACTGTAATGCTCATTGGCGTGCACCTTATCGAGAGCGGCTTCAAGGACTGGATGGGCGGCAGTGGCCCCTGTTCCGACCCTTCCACCGCCACCGGCTTCTTCGCAAACTGTCCAAACATCAATGCACCCCATGCCTTACCCTGGGGCTCCGCAGAA
>NZ_JAELTX010000753.1 GCF_016429065.1 Pedobacter sp. ASV17 | reverse complement strand
GCACGACATGTTGCTGATGCTGTGCTATCCACTTCCCCAGCTGGACGAGAGCCCCAGCGACAGGTTGCGTTATTCAATGACAGTTGAAGCTTGTGTGAATGCTGATGTTAGTTTTGCGCAACATCTGGCACCGCCCTTTAATATAGATGTGGATCCGGTGTCTACTGGTCTTTTCCCGCCTGATGAGTCTTTGAAAGCGAGATACAGTCATGGAGAGGAGGACGAAGGCTTCGTTAGTGACTCTGTGCCTTACGGCTGGGCCGTATCAGCATGGACCGGTGATTCTGCGGTTGGGGGATCACTGTCGTCATACGAATCAACGATTAACCAAGACGCAAGCAGCCGGAAAGAAACAAATGCTGAAGAAGCTGAACAGCATCTAGAGATTCCCAAC
>NZ_JAELTX010000752.1 GCF_016429065.1 Pedobacter sp. ASV17 | reverse complement strand
CCTGATGTTGCGAGATTGCTCTTGTCGGGCAGGCTCGGCACTGGAGGTACATCGCGCTGGCGCGGCGCAGGGCTACGACCGCCAGGGGACGGCGATCGAAACGTGCGTTCCATCATGGAGCCGACGCTTGGAGTTCTTGTTAGCTCGCGACGCCTGGATGATTCGCGGCCTGTTGCGGATGACACAGATGGGCTTCGTCGCATTGCCCTCTTGGACTGGACGTCGGCAACATTTGTCGGGCTCGTAGGTCTCGCTTTCAACGCGGCCGCAGCGGCCGCAGACGACAGGGAAGCATTCGAACCCCTGCGTACAAACGCAGATGCCGCAGCCGTGGCAGCATTGGGGTCCGCGGTTTCCCTTGTCAGCGGCTGTGATGAGCGAACGAGATACATAG
>NZ_JAELTX010000751.1 GCF_016429065.1 Pedobacter sp. ASV17 | reverse complement strand
ATCGCAGCTTGGTATAGCCTGCATTGTCGCCCTCTCTGGCCCCGTTGACTGGCGGCAGTCTATTCCGTTGCCCATCTACGTGCACCAAATTGAAGACGGCAAAACGAAAGATCCCATTGAGAATCTCACAGTCTCCAAATACCCTGACTGCAAGCCGACGTTTCTTTTACCAAACTCTGCCGACTACCAGTCTGGTCCCGCCGGCATCGCCCACACTAGGAGCTTGGTCTTTCTTAGAGAACACCTTGGCGGTCCCTCGTTTGACCTGGAAGCTATTTGGGAGGAACACACATACTGGGAGTTTGAGAGACGCAGTGTCGCTCAAACAATGGCAACCATGGTGGTAAGTTACATCTAAGCCCAAGTAGCTGAGATTTTGCTAAGGCTTCTCGTA
>NZ_JAELTX010000750.1 GCF_016429065.1 Pedobacter sp. ASV17 | reverse complement strand
CCATAGCTCTCCGTCTTGATGTCCTCGTCAGTACTATTAGTAGCTTGGTGGTCCACTTTGCGTTCCCCTATCCGTGGCCAGTTGAACTTGATGTACCCGTTTACCTGATCGTCCATAGGGCGGAGATATCGCGGGCCGTCAAAATTGCCGAAATTATCCACGCAGTCCTTGAAAGGGCTGAGAAAGGCTTGGGAGCAAGACTTAGCCCACGGCCAATGTCCCCGAGGCACTACGGCGGACGGAACAATTGACCGTCGTGCTTGCCTCATCATTCGAGCTGTGCGCTGAGACTTGATTTTTGCTTGTGGCGTATCCATGGGTAACTGCCCAAGCCCAGGATGGGGTGGGTTTGTTCGACATTCTGGTATTTCCCGTCAATAACGAAGTTCCTAGG
>NZ_JAELTX010000749.1 GCF_016429065.1 Pedobacter sp. ASV17 | reverse complement strand
ATATCATCTAAAAGAGGACTACATATTTGGTTTCAATAAGCCCAAATTACTTAGGAACGGGCCATCATGCGCCGCAACGAGATATGCAGGTTCAGTAGCCGACTCATTGACATGCTGCACTATGGACCAAGATGGCACCGCAAACGTGTCACGCGATGTCCATCGAATGGTTTCCTCCTGGCCATTTGGCGCTGTGATGATACTGTATCCATTACCCTCATAGCAGTGGTAGAGGAACGAGCTGGGGTGCTGCGATACACCTGTCTTGACATTGCAGCCCAGTCTCTCTGCTTGAAAGCCAATAGTGGTAGACAATGGTTTTCCGTCGCTGTTTCTATAATGGTAGATGGCGTGTGGTTTATTTTGAGAGACTAGGTCCTGCTGGGTCTTGGGC
>NZ_JAELTX010000078.1 GCF_016429065.1 Pedobacter sp. ASV17 | reverse complement strand
TTCTTCTCTGAAGCTATCCAAACCGAAAGCGGTGAAGAGGTGTCTAATAAAGAAGTTAAGAAAATATTAGAGGACTGCATTGGAAAAGAAGATAAGCGCAAGCCTTTAGCCGATGAACGTTTAACGGAAATCCTAAAAGAGAACGGTTACAACATTGCCAGAAGAACGGTGGCTAAATACCGCGAACAGATGAACATTCCAGTGGCAAGATTAAGAAAAGAACTTTAGGTTATCTCCAGGTTCTACCGCCACTAAACACCTGATAAACATTATTTAACTGGAAGCCGAGTACAATTTCATGGCTTCCATTAGAAACTGTATTTAATTCGGAGACGGTGAAATCATAGGCGTAGGTCAAATTCAGGAATCTCTTGAAATTGACACCCACCATGGCCGAAAAGGAGTCTGATTTACGATAGCTACCGCCAATCCATATTTTATTTTGGTAATCGAGTTTAAGGTTCATATCAAAAGAGATGGGTAAACCTTGTACCCTTTTCATCATAAATGAGGGGATAGCCGAAATTTGCTCATCTATAAAAAACTTATAACCAGAAGTTAGAAACAAATGTGGCACAGATTTTCCTGTACTATAATCGGCACTACTGGTAAAAGCTAATTTTTGAGGTAAAATTTGCTGTGCCGAAATACCTGCGAAAAATCTGGCACCGTAATACCAAATACCCATGGATAAATCTGGTTTAAATTGGCTTACTACCGCTCCTGCAAGTGCTGGATCATTGTCGTTTTCTAAGGTAATTTGTTTCATATCCAACGCAATGCGACTTACCCCAGCATAAACGCCCACCGATAAATTGTTGGTTCCGCTCATTCGAAGATGGTATGCATAACTAAGCCCTGCGTCAATTCGAGAAATAGGACCTGCTTTATCTGAAACCATCATCACTCCTACACCATGATGGGCTGGAGACGCAGTGTAGTTTTGCAAGTAACTTCGGCTCATTGGATTGTCGCCCTTCTCTGGAAGCGATAAAGGATTACCCCAGAGATAATCGCCGCCCAAACTCCAATGTGCCGACAGGAACGAAGTCTTAGGCGCATTCTCTATCCCCGACCATTGAGAGCGATGTCCTACTTTAATGTCGGTATAATTCTCTGTTCCGCTTAATGCTGGATTTAGCAAATAGTTATTGAATATGTATTGGGTATATTGGGGACGCTGTTGAGCAAACAGTTGTATGGTAACCATTGAAAATACTAAAATACAGACAGATCTCTTTAAAAACATTATCTAATAATGGTAAGCGTTCCAGTCATCGGCTTTTTACCAACGGCTAAATTAATAATATAATAATACACCCCAACAGGAAGCGGATTATGGTTATAAGTGCCATCAAATGGCTTGGCATATCCCTTGCTTCTAAACACATTCTGTCCTGCTCTATCAAAAATCTCGACGGTTGCCGTTGGATAACTATCTATGTACTTGAGATTCCATTCATCATTAATTGCGTCTCCGTTTGGTGTAATGGCACTAGGAATTTCCAGATTTTTAAGCAGCTTCACAAACACTTCATCGGTTTGTGAACAACCTTTTTCGCTGGTCACAATTAAACGATAAAGCATGTCTTCTGTTGGACGGACGACAGGGTTCAACACATCATCTCTATCCAAGCCCGTAGATGGGATCCACTTATAAGTTAGGTTCTTTCCAAAGCCAAATGCGGTAGCCGACAACGTAGCCATCCCTCCTTCCAATACTTTTTTATCTTCTCCAGCATCTACAATTGGTGTTTCATTTACGGTAATATTTTGTGTTTTTTGCGCTCTGCATCCGTTGGTCACCTCGTAGGTATAAATAATTTGATGCACACCTGCACCTGCCCTTGCCGGATTGAAAAATCCACTAGCGTTAACCCCATCGCCACTAAAAGTACCTGTGCCTGGCAGTCCATTTTTCTCTCTAGCCAATAATTGTACACCAGGTGCTTCCAAACAAATCTCCATGCTCTGATTAAATTCTATTTCAGGAAAAGCATTCAAGGTAATGGTCTTTTCTATCGTTGACACACAAGTATTTCCTGAATAGGCCACCATTTTAACTACATAATTTTTACTAAAAGGAGCGCCAAAAATAGGATACTGATGGGTGTATGATTTTGGATTAAGGCTAGAGCCAGGTGAAAAGTCGCTTTCCAATTGACTTGGGTTATTTGCAAAATCGTAATACCAATCAACCCTGGTAACATTTCCAAAAGCAAGGGTCGTTTTATCATCAAATACTACAGGCGTTTGGCTACAAAGTGTATTGGCATTTCTAATTGCAAACTCAGCATGCGGCACCGCGCCTTCCACATTAATTTCCTTGGTTACTGTTTTGCTACAACCAAATGGTGTTTTTACGGTTAAGGACACCGTGTATCTACCTACTGAAGTATATTGGTGAGTTGGGGTTTGCGAGGTAGCGGTATTAGGATTTTGTGCATTTGCATTTTGATCTCCAAAATCCCACAAGTAAGTGAGTGTTGCATTTGGAACCACATAACTTGACATGTTAACGAAATTTGCTTGTCCATCCACCAAACATGCGGTTTGCAGATTGAAATCTACCAAAGCATCTGGATATATCGTAATGTTTTTGGTTTCTTCACTTACACATGCACCGCCTGAATAAGCCCTCATTTTAACCACATAACTCCTTGATGACTCGCCTGTAAAAGTTGGGTATTTAAAACGGTATAGTTTAGCAGCATCAGTTCTCAAATTAGGTCCTTCATCCACTTCATCTGGTGTGGTTTTATTCGCATAGTCAAAAAACCATTCTATCTTGGTAATTTCACCAAAATCAACGGTGGCTTTATCTTTAAAAACTACTGGACTATTGCTACATAGCGCATTTTGATTTACGACTTCAAAAGCTGCTTTAGGGACACTGCCATTTACGCGGAATTGCTTTCTTACCGTTACGGTACAACCACTTGCAGACTTTACGGTTAAAGTAACGTCATATAATCCAGTACTGGTAAAAACATGCGATCCGTTACGAAGTGTAGAAGTATTGGGTCTTACTGGAGAAGCATTTGCATCGCCGAAATCCCATAAATAGGTTAACTGTTCATTAGAAGTGATGGTTGTTTTATTGGTAAATATGGCACTTCCATCAGCTAGACAAAAGTCTGGCAAATCAAAATCAACAATAGGCAAAGTGTTTACAGTAATTCTTTGTAAAACAACCTTTTCACAACCAAATTCTGTAGTAACAGTTAATTTAACGTCATACTGGCCAGCTACCTCATAAGTATGTACAGGATTTTCGTCTGTCGAGGTTTTGTTATCACCAAAATCCCATGCCCATTTAACCAATTGCCCATCTGTTGAGGTCGAGTGATTTTCGAAGGTAATTACCTGTTGTTCGCAAAGTGCTGGTTTAGCAATAAAATCAGCAACAGGTAGCGCCAACACTCGAATCTCTTTTGGAAAAACATCTGAGCTACATCCATTTTCGGTCGATACAATTAGTTTTACCGTATACAGCCCCGGATTAGCAAAAGTATGTTTAGGATTTTGTTCCGTAGAAATAGGTGTTCCATCTCCAAAGTCCCACATCCATTTTTTGATGGCCTTATCTGTTACATTTGAATTACTGGCATCGGTAAAAGCTACCTCATTTCCTAAACATGATTGCGCTACCGCCGTAAAATTTGCAATAGGCTCTGGATCTACGTTAAAAAGGAATTCAAAATCGGCACTACTGCCAAAACAACTATTTGAATTTACAGAAAAATACCCTGTCGCTTTAATCACTTTTTGCCCTGCGGTGGTATATGATTTATTAACAGGAGCGATGTAATCGTAAAGGGTTTCTCCATTTACCGTTCTAACCGTAGGCATCGGCGACACGTCATCGTAATTAGGTGTACCATCATCAAATTGCCACACTAAACGGGTGAGTAAATATGGCATGGTGATTTTAAAATCGGCACTTTCGCCTATACAGGCATTGCTGTGCTCCTCATGGCTCGTTTTGCTAATTACCGTTAAATACTGGTTGGCCGCTAAGCTTGTACCTGCCGAATAGCCGTACGATTCGGCATTTCCAAATCCATAAGCAATGGCGTTGAATCCTTCATCAGCACTGAGCGTTAAACTTTGATCGTAAACCTGAATTTGTATGTAAGAATAAGCAGTATTTGTTGGAAACGTTTTCCAAGTACCATTAGTAGGTAACGCACCATTTACTTTAAAACTAGCTCGACTGTCGGTTTTGATGACCACGTTAATATACTTTTGCTGAATGGCCTTTTCATCGGAAGAGAACAATGTAATTTTGGTAATGCTAAACTCCACAGGGTTGAGCAAAATCATATCGGGATCTCCAATCAAATTGGTGCCTGTTGTTGAAGAGCAATTTTGAGTTAAAGAGTATTGGGCCACACTGATCAATTTGTCAGCAGTAATCATGGTGCCTTCAGTTAACAATCCAGTTTCGTAAAAAGCGCCTTTATTCAATGTGATTACTGAGCCATCTATGTTTACTTTAGTATTGTTTTCCTGTGCTAAAACCCTCACAATACATCTTCTATTGATAAATGGTGCTACGGCATAAGTTTTCCCCCAACTATTGGTAGTGTACAACTGCTGCAATAATGGGTCTCTGGAGTTAGTACATTGAATGGTGAGAGATGTGCTTCCCGAAAAAGCCGCAAATCGCTTACATTGCGAAGTGAGTTCGTCTACTTCTACATATACACCCGTTAAATCGGTAGAAACGGGGCCCAAATATTCATAAACGTCACCCGCTTTTGCCAAAGTGATGGTCCTTACCGTTCCATTTTTTTCTGTTAAACGTAAGGTGGTATTATCCTCGGCAGCCACCAGTACCAAAAAATTACGACCATTAGCATCTTGCTTATAATTCATGGAATAGTACTTCTGCCCCAAAGCTTCAAATGGAATAATCAGCGAAGCAGCTGACCTGGCTCCTGCATACACATGCGCATAAACGGCCACTGCGGGTTGACCTGCAGTTACTTTAATATGTATTCCCCTATTGGTTAAATTTTTATTGGCATCGGCTGTTTCTATATACGAAACATCTCTAGGTACCGCAAATACCACCACCGTGTTGGCTGGAATGGCTTTGGTTTCCGAATAAGCGCCACAGCTCACCGTAACTTGCGAAGTCCTTTTAGAAGTAATAAAGATATTCATGTCCGCTAGCTGGTTGCCACTAGGGTCATGCGTTGGAAAGACCGCCCAAAAATCAGTTCCTTCGTTAGAGATATTTTGTGCACGTAATTTTTCAGCTAAACCGAAATACAGCAGCAGCAGTAGGCAGAAGGAATAAACAAGTTTCATTGTTAAATTAATCTAACATAGATGTTAAGTTATCAATAAAACCTAATAAACCAATAGCTGATTTAAAAAAGTAGTCTTAGAGAAATTTCGTGTGAGCCAGAAGAAGCAGTTCGTAGCTGTGAAGTGGTATAATCATAAGCGTAGCCCACTCCTACTATTTTAGCAATATTAAAGCCTACGTTACCAAAAAACGCATCATTTTTACGATAACCGCCACCCACCCAAAAAGTATCTTGATAGGCAAATTTCAAATTTAGATCAAAAGCTTTGGGCAATGGGCTAACTACTTTTAACATCACCGAAGGGGTTAAAGAAAAATCATTGCCAATCCAGAATTTATATCCGCCAGTTATAAAGTAATGCGCCACCTCTTTTCCCGTATTAAAATCACCATCAAAAGCCAACTTATTTTTAATGATCTGCTGCATAGAAGCACCTATATAGTAATTTGCAGAATAGAAGTAGATACCAGCATTCAAATCGGGCGTAAATTTGTTGATTTGTCCAGAGTTAGCAACTACAGGATCACCTGGTTCATCAAAAATCAAAGATTGTGCATCCAAACCCAATCTATTCACTCCCAAGCCTACGCCTACCGATAAGTTAGCTCTATCGCCAATGGCCAGATGATAGGCATAAGTGAAATTGCCCGTCATACGATTTAAGGGACCAGCTTTATCATTAATAAACAATGCGCCAAAACTATGATGTGGCATAGAGGCCGTATAATCAAAACTATCATCCCTAGTTTGTGGTTCGGTAACTCCCAAATCGCTCGAACGATAATTGGCCATATCGCCTCCAAAGGAAATAGGCATACTGAAGCTCACGTAGCTGGTTTTGGGTGCATTTTCCAAACCTTGCCACTGCGTACGTAGGCCAAACCTCAAATCTTTCCCGCTACTAAGACCCGTTACCGCTGGATTTAACACCGACATATTTTGCACATATTGCGAATAATGGGGTCGTTGTTGGGCAAATGCCGTAAACAACATCAGATTTGAAACGATAAAAACAACTAACTTTCTCATCTTAAAATAGTCACTGATCCTGTATATTTTTTACGGCCATTATTTGGCTCAATAATGTAGTAGTAAACACCTACTGGCAAATCGGCCCCGTTTAATTTACCATCCCAAGGTGTATTGTATGGTGAAGCTTCAAAAACCTTTTGCCCATATCTATTGAATATAGAAATATTGCCCTGCACAAATGTCTCTAAATACTTAATATTCCAAGTATCGTTCTTACCATCTCCATTGGGGCTAAAAACATTAGGCACACTTGGGTTTTCGTGCACGGTTACCAAATATTCATACACCAATTGGCAACTATTTGAAGTAACAGTCAAAGTATATCTAGTAGTTTTGGTAGGGTTTGCAATTGGACTTAAAATATTATCAGCACTTAAACCTTCTGCTGGTGTCCATTTATACTTCATATTGCTTCCTATAGCCACTGCTTCGATAGGTTTTTGCCCACCTAATAAAATATCCATATTTGCTGGTAGCGTAACCCGTGGAAGTTTATCTACAATAACATTAATGTTCTTCTCTTCTATGCAACCATGATCGGAAGTAAAAACATACTTGACGTTAAAATTACCTGCACCGCTCAATCGCGGACTAAACACTCCGGTGCTTGAAATAGCTGTGCCATTGTAAGAATAACTTCCAGCTACGGCATTTTCATCAGTAATCACCAATTGGATAGGATCAGCAGTTTCGCAAAGCGACGCAACATCAGCTACTTTTAAAATAGGTGCAGGATAAATGGTAACTGTAACGGGTGCGCTTTCCGTAAAACAAACTTGACCTGAATAAGCCCTCATTACTATTTTATAGTCTTTCCTTACGGCTAAGCTCGGATATTTATGCAGGTACACTTTTCCGATGGTTGGATTTTCGTCCGTAACTATGGTGTTTTGCCCACCATTTTCATAATCGAATATCCATTCAATTTTACTGATCTTCCCAAAGCCTATGCTGCTTTTGTTTTCAACGGCAACCTCTTTATTGGCACATAAATTTTCGAGATCTTTCACCTCAAAAGCAGCATTCGGATTACTGCCACTAATGGTTACTTGTTTGGTAAATACCGTAGCACATCCTTGGTCGGTAGTACCTATTAAAGAAATGTTATAAGTACCTGCTGCATTAAATTTATGGGTAGGTCGTTGTTTAGTGTCTTCTGTTAAATTGCTACTTCCATCGCCAAAATCCCAGCGCCAAGCTACAAAATTGCCTTTCACAGCCGTAGCCTCAAATTGAACGATATCATTAACGCATGAACCTGGATCCTTAAAGGTAATTTCTGGATTTTCGACAATGGTAACGACCTTTACAATGGTGTCGGCGCAACCGCTTGACGAAACTGAAATCAACTTAACGTTATAGTTACCTGCGGCCTTGTATTTAGTAGTAGGTGACTGATCTGAAGAGATTGGCTGTCCATTTCCAAAATCCCAGATTTGGCTGGCCACATTGGAATTTGCAGTGGTGGTTTGGTTCACAAACTTAATCTCACTATCCATACAAAAAGGCCCAACCGCAGTAAACCCCGACTTTGGGGCAATAATGATGTCGATGTTTTTAGATACCGATAAATTACAGCCCATATCTGTTACTACCTTTAGCTTTACCGTTTTAGTTCCGTAACCAGCATATTTATGTTTTGGATGCTGCAAGGTCGACTTCACTCCGTCACCAAAATCCCATTCCCAAGCAGTAATGTTCCCACCAGTTCTGGGTGAAGCATCCGTAAATTGGATATCGGTATTGATACAAGCTTGGGCTGGCGCATTAATTTCAGGAGAAAAGATATCAAAACCCGTAAAGATCTCTTCATCCACAGCACAAATTGCCGAAGAAGGTTTTTGTATCAGGGCTTTTAGGTTGTAATTACCAGCCGTAGCAAAGTAAGTAGGCGGTATCGTATAATTGTATAAATAATAGGTCTGGCCATCTTCCACTTGAGTGGTATAAACAGGTGTATTAATGACTTCGGTTTTGAGTCCGTTATTCAAATTCCAGGTAATCTTATCCGTTACATAAGGTAATTTTAACACGAAATCTAAATTGGTTCCCAAACAGAAATTGCTTGATGCTATTTTACCTCCCGTAGGGAAAACCTGAATGTTGCTTTTAAGGTTTTTAAGGTCTGTACCTGCCAAATAAGCGTATGATTCTACAGAACCGTAACCATAAGCAATGGCTACAAATCCACCACTGGCAATTAAGCGATGTTGGTCGCTCGAATTGGTTACATCAACCACGGCATAACTATACTCACTATTAGCAATTGGCTTAAACAAACTGGTAATCGTGCTCCCGTCCAAGGTAAAGCCTTGAATATCGGCCGTTTTAATAATGACGTTCAAAAAATACTTGGAGATGTTGGTATTTACCCCTGGAACGCTATTTAATCGCGAATAAACAGTAATATCTTTTAAGGTTTGCTCTATAGGGTTAAGAATGGTCATTTCGGGATCTCCCAAATAAGGCCCACCTTGTCCAGATTGAGCACTATTTGCCAAATTACAAGTTTGTGAGGTTTGAAATTGAGCTACCGCAATTGGCGACGATGCTTTAATGATATTGGGAGAAGTAGTGTAAAAAGTAATCACACTCCCCTTTCTATAAGGATTTGATAGAGGTGTGCCATTGGCAATAGTTGTACTTCCATTTACATTCACCGTGGTATTATCCTCTGCTACAATAATCTTAATGATGTCTGTATTTCCATTTAAGGTATTGTAAAAAGGTGCCGATACAAAGTTTTTGCCCCAAGCCGTTACCGGAAATAATTGCTGGAATAAATTATCTCCTCCATTAGGTGCTCTTGTATTGCCTACCTCACAAAAAGCCGCCCAGGTGGTTCCTGAGAAAACCGCAATAGGTGTACAGCCAGTAACTGCTTTAACCAAAGTACCCGTTAAATCATATACAGATTGGTATTGATAAACATCACCTTTATTTAAAGTCACTTGAAATTTTACATTTGCTGGCCTTGTGCCATCCGAACTGCTTTGTGTAGGTGTAATATCTATCACCGTACCGTCTTTAATCCCAACAATGGCAAACTGAGAATATACAGAAGCACTTGAATTTCCTTTGTTCTGCTCCGAAAAAACATAATATTCCTGTTCAAGCGAGGCCGTGGGCAATACTAAGGTAGATCCGGTACGAGCATTATTTGAAATTACACAATACACGGAAATGGGCTTCGCTGAAGTAACATTAATTCCCTTATCTACCTCTTTAAAGTTAGAAGAACCAATATAAACACTGTACTGATTAGGGTTGATAAAAACAGGCGTAACCACATTAGCCGAAATACTTCCACTAGAGATTACCTTTCCTCCTGACTTTACTTCATACGTAGTATTTACATCAGACGACAGAAACAACGTCATCCGCGATACCAAACCATCAACATGGCCTGTATAAGCTAACCAAAAGTCGGTACCCCTATTGGAAGTAGACTGAGCGTGTAGATTTACATTACTGAAAAGCAGTGATATGATTAATATCACCAATAAAAGCCTGCTTTTCATTTCAGCTTAAAATAAGAACATCTAGATGGTATAAAATCTTCATTAAATTTGATAACACTAACAATCAAATACAACAATATGTTGTACCTATAAAAACAAAAAAAAGTGCCAATGTAACGTTTGAGAGCTTTATGACAATAGATTTTGACGAGCGATAAATTCTAGCTGTTGGTTAGCAATTAAGAGCTTTTCGGTCAATTCCCTGTTCTCTTTTCTGAGCGTATAAATTTCGATGGCTTTATCTATGTTAATTCGCAAGTCCTCTTCCATCCAAGGTTTTTGGATATATCGATAAACCTGACCTTTATTGATCGCGTCAATTACAGCATCAATATCCGTATAACCCGTTAAGATCATTCTAATAGGCTCTGGATACTTCTCTAAAATCGAAGCTAAAAATTCAACCCCAGTAGTTTTGGGCATTCTTTGGTCGGTTATGATTACTTGTATATCTTCGGAATCCAAGATCTTCCTGCCATCTTCTGCAGACTCTGCCGTAAAAACTTTATACATTCTACGAAAGGTAGCCGCAAAAGCGCTCAAATTATGTGGTTCATCATCAACGTAAAGGATATTCGCTGTCATTTCTTTTCTAATAAAAAGTTAAAAATACTTTTTTAATGTAATTCTAAAAAACTAATTTAGTCTTTTAGCCTTGAAAAACATGTTTCTTCCGCAATATTTTATTTTTCCCAGATCTAACAATGCATTCTAAAGCCGCACCCCAATCGTTAATGGAGCTTATTGGGCAAACCCAAAAATTCAATCATATTTATAGGCCTATTAAACTGAATTTGAGCAATCAAGATGACCTCGTTCAGTTTAACAAAATCATAGAAGAACAACCCAATCTACAGGTTTTTGACACCATTAAATTACAAGTAAAAGAACTTGTAAAATGTTTGCAACCTTTTTTAGCGCTAAATCCAGCAAATGTAGATGCAGCCGTTGAAAAACGTTTTTCCGACATTCCAGAACATGAGTACGGCGTTTGGTTTTACTATCCTTGGTCAAACAAGCTGGTACATCTTTTAGATGAGGGTGAATTTACCGTAGTAAGGACCAATAGAAATAAACATAAAATTACCGAGGAGGAACAACAAACGCTTGCCACCAAAAAAATTGGGGTGATGGGTTTATCAGTTGGACAATCTGTTTCCTTGACCTTAGCGATGGAACGTGGTTTTGGAGAATTAAGGATTGCCGATTTTGACGAACTTGACCTTAGTAATATCAACAGGATCAGAACTGGTGTACACAATATACAATTAAAGAAAACAGTTATTGTTGCTCGTGAAATTGCCGAAATAGATCCTTATTTAAATGTAGTATGTTTCCATGAGGGTATTACCGAAGAAAATATCCATCAGTTCCTTACCGAAGGTGGTAAACTAGACTTGCTAATAGACGAGTGCGATAGTTTCGACATTAAAATTAACAGTAGAAAAATTGCCCGTGAGCTGCAAATCCCTGTGCTAATGGAAGGCAGTGATCGTGGAACTATTGATATCGAACGTTTCGACCTTGATCCCCAACGTCCTATTTTACATGGCATGGTAGACCATTTGGACATGGACAAATACAGTTCGCTAACAACCTTCGACGAAAGGATTCCCTATATTACTGCAGTTACAGGTTTAGAAACCCTCTCCCCTCGTATGAAGGCTTCGGCAGTTGAACTAATGGCCACTATTTCTACTTGGCCCCAGTTGGCCAGTGCCGTTACTTTTGGCGGTGGCGTAAGCGCTGATCTTTCTAGAAAAATATTACTGAATAACCTCAAAATTTCGGGAAGGTTCTTTTTGGATTTAGACGAAATGATTGCTGATCCACAAAAAGAAGATCAACAGGCGGAGAACATACCAGAAAAGCAAGCACTAGGCCTTGCCGAAATTGAAGCATTTATAACACAAAACAACCTTAATGATTGGGATCATACAGGTAAAGATTTATCTGAGCAAAGCCTATTTCAATTAATAGAAGCCGCTAAAAAAGCACCATCTGGTGGTAATAACCAACCTTGGAGATTCCACTATCAAAATAAACAGCTTCACCTATTTTTAGAAGAAAGCGCTACAGGTGCTTACTTGGATCCTCAACTCATTTCTTCTTATACTTCTATAGGTGCAGCCATAGAAAATCTTTTATTAACAGCAGCTACACAAAACTTAAAAGTAAACTGGCAGTTAACGCCACAGTTAGCCCCCAAACACTTGGCTATTTTCAGTTTTACCGATGGTAATGGTCCAAGCGAGCAGGAAAAGGTACTACAAAAGCAAATCGAGGCCAGACATACTAATCGGAAAGCTCCACCCAAACAAGACATTAGTGAAGCTGACCTTGACTACCTCGGTAGCCTTGCTACACAAACCAAAGGTATCGAACTTACCTTTGTAAAAGATCCTGCAAAAATAAATGCCCTGTCCAAAATAGCTACACAAGCTGATTTGCTCAGAATGTTTATTCCTGAAGCTCATGAAGATTTCATTACCCGCGAAATGCGTTGGACACCAACAGAAGCTAAAGAGCAAGAAGATGGAATTGGGATCCACACCTTAGATTTGAGTAACAATGATCAATCAGGGATCCGTATGTTGCGCGATCGTAGAATGATTGATTTTCTAGAAAAAATCAAAGGTGGAAGCGCCTTTGGTCGTCTCTTGGCGCAACAATTTAATACTTCATCGGCTATTGGATTAATCACCATCCCCAATAATGACGTATCATCTTGGATAGATTGCGGTATTGCAGCCGAAAGAATGTGGCTGGGAGCCACCAACTTAGATTTTCAAATACACCCAGTGAATGTTCCTCTGATCTTTTTTTATAAAAATTCTATAGAGAAAAACTTAACTTTAGCAGAAGAAAAAAGAATTGAATTAACTAAAGCAGAAAACGAGTTAAATATTATTTTTGACGAGCCGAAAAACCAAATCCCAGCATTTATGTTTAGGATTTTTAAGGCAAGCGCATCTCCGGAAAGAACCATCAGAAAGTCGAACAATAAAATTTTCTCCATTGGAAGAGCATAACTCAGATATAAAAAACATCCATTTCACGGCATTTAGGGCTATCAATGATAGGGCAGCCTGCATGCAGTTTGTTGAAGGACACAGAAGGGTGCTAGAGATATTTGGGATTACTCAAATTACTTCGGCTAAGGCAGACTGGGTTTCCAATCCTGATGTTTACGTAATGCTGGTTACCGACGCCGATACTGGAAAAGCATTGGGCGGTGGCAGGATACACAAAGCGAATAGAAAAAATCCTCTACCCATTGAAGAAGCCGTAGGCTACATGGATAATAAGATTTACCAAATGGTAGACGATTATACCGATGCTGGAACTGGAGAAGTAGCAGGTGTATGGAATTCGTTTGAAATTGCGGGTTTAGGAATAGGAAGCTTACATTTGAGTACAGCTTGTGTGGCCTACTCCAAGTTTATTGGCATCACTACCCTATTTGGACTAGCTGCGCCTGCCACGTATAGAAACGTAGTAAGAGGCGGGTTTAGAGTAGTCACGGATTTAGGCAACAATGGTAAATTCTATTATCCTAAAGATGATATGACCGCTACGGTATTATTTAATCACGATATTATTGATCTGCCTTTGACTTTAGAACCTCAAAGAACGATTGCTTTTGAAATGAGGAGAGATATTGTTTACAAAACAGAAATCACTTCTAAGCAGGGCGATGCCGTAACCTTAACATTCGACCTATCCAGAACATGAAAAAGGGTATTTTTTATAGGCTGTTCATCATTATATCCGTCCTATTTATTGGGAATAGCAAAAGCTACGCCACCTCCGAAACTGATACGCTGCCTTTTAAAACACAATATTACAAAGACGGCAGCAGTCAGCTAGAAATTGATGAAATTGATAAAAAGGTATTTATCCCTGTACAATCAGACATCTTTAATTTTGGGGTAGAAAATGCCACCTTTTGGTTAAAACTCGACGCTGAAAAAGACCTGATCTTTAACAGAAATATCCTTTTAATAGAACAAGCAAGGTTTTTGGCGGGTGAAATGTATTATCAGAAACCCAACAAACGCCCCCAACTAACGAAGTCATTCAGTTTTTTTAAAGATAATGCCAAAAAAGGCGCTCAGGGAATAGCATATCTTTTGCCTGATACCATCAAAAAAGGCGAAGTTTTATACCTTAAGTTAAAATCTCACGAAGCTTTTATTACCAAAATTTCTATCGTTAACGAAAGTCAGTTACATGATAAATACGCCCTCAAGGATATCATTTTTGGTATTTATACGGGGGTTATGTTAATCATGTTCGTTTACAACCTCTTCCTGTTTATCATTGTAAGAGATAGAAGCTATATTTTTTATGTTTTCTATATCTTTTTTACTTGGTTAACCCAAATTTCCATTCAAGGGTACGGCTTAAAATACATGTGGCATGCTAACTCGCCAATTAACCACTATTCTGTAGTGCTTTATTCCTTAATAGGACTCGTATTTGCCAGCTTATTTACCACTTCTTTTTTAAACACCAAGGTATTTGCACCTAGAATACATAAACTCATTAAAATATTTATTCTGCTAACCCTTTCTAATATTTTAGTACTGTTTGTTGCCGATACCTATGTAGGTTTTATTACCATGCAATTAACCACCGTTTTAGGCGTGGTCATCGCTTTATCGTCATCATATTATGTTTACTTTAAAAAGCATTTTAAGCCAGCGGGCTTTTACCTTATTGCATGGTCTATTTTATTAATTGGCGCCGTATTATTTATCTTAAAAGATTACGGTATTTTACCTTACAATACTTTTACCACCTACCTACTACAAATATCATCGGCAATTGAGGTGATGCTGCTTTCTTTTGCACTGGCAGATAAAATCAACTATTTCAAAAAGGAAAATGAAACTTCGCAGGCACAAGCCTTACAAGCTTCCTTGGAAAACCAGCACCTCATCAAAGAGCAAAACATCATGCTTGAGAAAAAGGTAAAAGAACGTACCGAAGAAATAGAGAATACCAACCAAGCGCTAAACGAAACGTTGAACAACTTGAAATCTACCCAATCGCAATTGGTGGATGCCGAAAAGATGGCTGCATTGGGTCAGCTTACGGCGGGTATAGCGCATGAAATCAACAATCCAATCAATTTTGTCACTTCTAACGTAAAACCGCTACAGTTAGATATTGATGACCTTAAAGATATCATCAAAAAATATGAGAGCATTGATTTTGAAAAAGAGATTAAACCTCAAATAGAGGCCATTGAGGCCTATAAAAAGCAAATTGACCTCGGCTTTATCAATAACGAAATTACTTCGCTCCTTTCGGGGATTAGCGAAGGGGCAAAACGTACTGCCGAAATCATCCGAAGCTTGCGTAACTTTAGTAGAGTAGACGAAACCGATATGAAAGCCATCGACTTAAACGAAGGGCTTTTATCGACATTGGTATTGATCAGAAACACCCTTCCTGATAACCTAACGGTAATCAAGGACCTGGGCAATCTTCCT
This sequence comes from Pedobacter sp. ASV17, assembly GCF_016429065.1. Classification (GTDB taxonomy): domain Bacteria; phylum Bacteroidota; class Bacteroidia; order Sphingobacteriales; family Sphingobacteriaceae; genus Pedobacter. The sequence continues at coordinate 10,494 of NZ_JAELTX010000078.1, read as the reverse complement.
AAAGTAGAGTGTATGCCAGGAAAAATCAATCAGGTATTCATGAACTTGGTGTCTAATGCCGTACAGGCCATCAAGAGCAAAGAGGTTCAGCAGGAGGAAGAATTCCTGACCATTAAAAGTTGGTACGAAGATCAAAAAGTACACATCAGTATTAAAGATAGCGGTACGGGAATGACCGAAGAAGTTAAACATCGCATCTTCGAACCCTTCTTTACCACAAAGGACATTGGCGAGGGCACAGGCCTAGGTTTATCTATTGTATTCAGTATCATCGAAAAACATAAAGGACACATAGAAGTTGTTTCTAAAGTGGGTGAAGGAACCGAATTTATTATTACATTGCAGGTAAATACACTATAAAAACTAAACGGCAAAATGAGTATACCTACAGTACGTGTCTTATACATAGATGATGAGGAGAACAACCTTCAAGCATTTAGGGCAAGTTTTAGGCGACAATATGAAATTTACACCGCGTTATCAGCAGCTGAAGGCCTCTTAATCCTACAAAATGTAGATGTACATGTAGTGATTGCCGACCAAAAAATGCCAAATACTACGGGTGTTGAGTTCTTTAAAAGTATTGTAGAAACACACCCAGATCCCATACGCATCCTCTTAACGGGCTACACAGATATCGAAGCCCTAGCAGATGCCATTAACCATGGTGATATCTACAGATACATTACCAAGCCATGGAACGACCTTGAACTTCACAACTCTATCAAAAATGCCTATGATGCTTATAAAGCAAAAATAGACCTTCGTAATAAGATGACCGAGTTGGAGAAAACCAATGATGAACTTAACCGATTTATCTATAGTATTTCTCACGAACTAAGAGCACCATTAGTATCTGTAATTGGCATTATCAATTTGGTGAAAATGGAAGATTTGTACCATTCTAGCGGAGAATATTGGAGTCTTATTGAAACCTGTTCAAACAAACTAGACTACTACATTCAAAAAACCTTACAATACTACAAGAATACCAAAGACATTCCAGACCACAGTGAAATAGACTTTAAACAGCTGGTTGGTGAGTTGATCGATTTACACACCTATTCTGATAAGGATACTGGATTTAACGTAACTATTCATCAAAATGTTAAATTTGTAGGTGATGCTTTTAGAATTGAAGTGATACTCAGCAATCTGATTTCCAATGCGATAAAGTATCAGAAAAGCAACGAACAAAACAAAACTGTAAATATTGAAATTGACGTTACAGATCATCAAGCAAACATCAATATCAACGACAATGGAATGGGCATTCTTAAAGAACACTTGGAGAAAATCTTCACGCAGTTCTTTAAAAGCAAGATGCACCACGGTAGTGGTCTAAGACTTTTCATTGTAAAAGAAGCATTAAATAAGATTAATGGTACAATTAACGTTAGCTCAAATATAGAAGATGGTACCACCTTTAAAATAACCATACCAAATGCCAAATAAGACTGGAAAAGTGTTGCTGATTGACGACAATGATATTGACCTAAAAATCAATTATAAAATAATTAAGTTGTCTGGCTTTTTTGATGAGATTATCCTATGCCAATCTGGAGAGGAAGGAATTGACTACATTAATAAAAACCTTAATGAACCTGAGTCATGGCCAGATTTTATTTTACTGGACATACAAATGCCAGAAATGGATGGTTTTGAATTTCTAGAGATCTACAAGAATTTCTCGACAGAATTTTTAGACCACTGCAAATTGGCTATCTTATCCTCTACCCTTGATTTTGGCGATATCAAAAAAGCAGAAGCAAACCCATTGGTGTTAAAGTTGCTTAAAAAGCCTTTATATCCTAATGAGCTGCAAACCTTATTGCATAAACATTCAACTTTATTGGGAATATAACCTCATTACTAAAAAATTCAAAGGCCAGCTTTAGGTAACGGAGCTGGCTTTTTATTTTTCATTTTGTCTAGCGGAATTTCATACTCCTGAAAAACACATTCCCTATCAGACATATTGAATTGCAAGGTTTCCAGTAAAACACCTGCACTATTCTTTATTTCAAGCTGATGCTTGCCAACTGCTACATCCTTAATTACAAATACATTGATTAGATTTTCAGGCTTTTTCAAGTCCTTGCAATCATTAATAGGACTAGGCCTACTAGTAGTTACCACTTGCAGGGTGCCACTTTCTTTACCATCAATAAAAAATTGAAGATTTAAGGTTACGTTACCTTTGTATTTTAGGCCAATGGCATACTGTCCTAGTTTTTTGTTAAAGTTATCTTTGTCGCAGGAAGGGAATAAAAAGAGCCCAATAAGTAGCAGAAAAATCGAGAAGGTGATTTTTTTTAACATAGTGATGATTTGCTTAGTAGTTGTTCACGGCAAATATGTACAATATTTTAAAAATGGCCAATACCTAAATTTAGGTATTTGAAACAAGTCAAATAGATTTCATAAACGTTAGTAAGTAACTACTTTAACCCTCCTTCGATTAAGAAAATACTTTCTACGCATCATCATTAAACTTTTAGGCCAAAAACATCCATTTGTTACTACTAATTTACTGTCCCGCCTATTGAAGTCATTGTAGATAGGCTTGCTATATGGTTATTTCCTTTATAACAAGCACATAGCCCCATAGTTGCATTATTTTTCAATTATAGCAGATAGCTTTAAAGAACAAGTAAGATTAATTTATGCATATCGAACAGGAAAAGGCCGATTTTAGCACAACGAAGAAGGTTTGCTAGGGCTTGAAACAACGAAAAATCACAAAACGCTTATCCCGAACTCACGCTATATTAGTTACACTTTTCAACTGTACCGTAGGTACTATGTGTGTGTGGCGAAAGGAAGGGAATGTTTAGATGAGAAGCCCTTAAAATAAAAAGCGCCCCCATAAACAAAGCAAACCAAGGAATGAGTTTTTGACTATTGAACCTAAAGTACTTCTTTAAATAAACACCACCTAAAGAAATGACGAGCATTAATGGTGTAGTACCTAAACCAAAAAGCAACATAAAGCCTGCTCCAGAACCTGAATTTGCAGAACCAAGTGCTGTGGCTAATGCTAAATAAACCATTCCACAAGGAATTAAACCATTTAACATTCCTGCAAACAAACCCCAAAAAGGCAATTTAAATACCATCCCCATTAACTTGCCAATGGGCATTACCAAACGGCTTTGTAAGCGCTGTAATGAAGTGGTGTATTTTCCTGTAAACTGTAATATCGTAAATGCGATGAGTACCGTTCCAATGATTAAACTCAAAGTTTCCTGCTTTGCAAAAACAGAGAAGGTATTCCCCATTAAGCCAACCAATAAACCCAAAAAGGTATAAGTGGCTACCCTACCTAATTGATACAAGATCACCTGCAAAAGATTTCGCCAGTTACTTTGACCGTTTAAAGGCAAGCCCAATACAATTGGTCCGCACATTACGGCACAATGTACACTGCCTAAAAATCCCATCAAGAAAGCAAGTGGCATTAAACTCATATCGTAATTTCCTTTACAAACATATAATCTTTCCCATTAGAGCGCCATTCCAATTTTAACGACCACAGACCTTTATCCAAGTGAGTAGCGTCAATAATAATCAAATGTGCATCCCCTATTGTTTTGCCTTTGCTGCTCACGTCTTTTTTAGCTTCCGAAGGCCTCATTAAAGTCAATTGGTAATCTGCTCCATCTTTCAACTGTAAAATGACTTGGCTTTTGCTTATTTTAATGACAGGTGCCGCATCATCATTTAAGGTATTGCTTTTAGCATCGTATTCTTTATCGTAATTAATGCCTTTCTCATAGTAATCTTCTTCCACCAGAGCATCGTTACCGTGCTTTTTAAACATATACACCACCATACTAATGATAAACAGCATAAATGCCGCCATTCCTAAAACTATTTTTGTTCCCCAGTTCATTTTTTTTAATTAGTGGTTAGTTGCTAGTGGTTAGTGATTAGTAGTTAGTAGTTAGTAGTCAGGTATTAGGTATTAGTCCCGATACTTCTGGATTGGTTCACTTGTTATTAGTTCATTAGGAACAATGCTAAACCACTATCCCCTCATCGCTATTCAATCGTAATTCGTAAATCTAAAATCGTAAATCCAACTATGGTTGCGAAAAGAACGTTGTCTTTGCATTGCTAATCACTTTCCCTTCAGTCTCTACTTCAAAACTAACCTTAGTTTTAAACGCTTCAATGTCCTTTGGCTTTTTAATCAAGAAAAATGTCAAATGCGCACTGCTCTCCTTTGGTAAAATCGTATCCGCTTGTATAAATTCAATCCTGTCCAATTTGTCTGCCGATTTAAACACAAACTTGATGTCCTTATTCGTTTTGTTAATCAGCTCCGCATTATACAAATTGGCAATACTTCCATCAGGTCTTTTTTGGTATAAAGTACCACTGGCCCTTAAAACGGTTGTCTGTACATCTTCCCTTTTATAAATTAACGAAGAAAAGATAATAATTACCAGTACCAAAATCACCGAATAACCATAAGCTTTGGCACCCACTTTAAACGGGTTTCTGTTCTTGATAAAATCATGGTTATAAAAACCAATCAACTTTTTGGGCTTATTAATTTTTAACATTACCTCGTCACAAGCATCAATGCAGGCGGTACAGTTTACACATTCCAATTGTGTGCCTTTTCTGATATCGATTCCAGTTGGACAAACCTGCACACATAAACCACAATCAATACAATCACCTTTTAAAGTTTGATCTTGGTTCTTTTGGATATGTCCGCGAGGTTCACCTCTGGTTTCATCATAAGCTACAATTAAGCTTTTATTGTCTAATAAAACCCCTTGCAGCCTGCCATAAGGACAAATTACTGTACAAACCACTTCTCTTACATAAGAAAATACGCCGTAAAAGATGAAAGTGAAAATCCAGATGGAAATGAAACCAACCGTGTGCTGGCTAATAGGCTCAGTAATAATTTCATATAAGGCATCAGATCCAATGATGTAAGCCAAAAACACGTTGGCAATGAGAAATGATATGGCTAAGAATAAGAAGTGCTTAAATCCCTTCTTAAACACCTTCTCTGTATTCCACTCTTGAGCATCCAATTTCTTTTGCTGATTGGCGTCCCCTTCAATCCAATATTCAATACGCCTAAACACCATCTCCATAAAAATGGTTTGCGGACAGGCCCAGCCACACCATAATCTGCCCAACACCACCGTAAAGCATACAATAAATAGGATGAAGATCAGCATGGCCAAGGCAAAGAGATAAAAATCCTGTGGCGTAAATATGAAGCCAAAGAACACGAACTTCCTTTCTAAGAAGTTGAGCAATACCAATTGCTCGCCATTGAACTTAATGAATGGGCTCGAAAACAAAAGCAGGAGTAATCCGTAACTTACCCATTTCCTCTTGTTGTATAAACTACCTTGAGGCTTTTTAGGGTAAAGAAACTGTCTGCCCCCACTCTTTTTTGGTTTGTCTTGTTGTTTTGCCATTACTCACTCTTCATTACTACTAATTAGCACTACCCTTTCCTATATTCGTCATTTCGACTGTAGTGCAACGAAATGGAGAAATCTTTGAACTGTACCATTTGTCATTCCGACGTTAATCTCCTTTCATCATGCGATCACTTAGAGATTCTTCGCTATGCTCAGAATGACAAAAAAGTTATTCCTATTCGCACTAATCTATCCCAAAAGCGTCATTTCGACTGGAACGCTAGTGGAATGGAGAACCGAAGCTCAACGGAGTTAAATCTTTGAATTTTTCTCTTAATGTTTCATATAACACATTCAAAGATTTCCACTACGGTCGAAATGACGGCGGACTGCATCTCTCCTAATTCGCTGCCACTTCCTCTGCAGCAGGATCGTATTTCTCTCCCTGAGGTGCTTTAGGATTCGCTGGCTTACTACCTTGCAGTGACAAAATGTAATTGGTTACTGCACTGATGTTAGCCGAACTCATGTTCTTTTCCCAGCTTACCATTCCCTTTTCTGGTACGCCATACTTCACTACTTTAAAAATATCCTTCACACTACCACCATGTAGCCAAAACTCATCCGTAAGGTTAGGACCAACTAAGCCCTCACCATGTTGACCGTGACAAGCCACACAATTGGCATCAAACACGCCTTTACCTGTTTCAATTTGCGAAGGGTCTACCTTTACGCTATTCTCGTCTACCGATGAGGCATTTTTAGCCAAGAACTGCTGTTTAGCTAAATCAGCTTTTGTCATTTCGGTTTTATACTCGTCATCCTGTCTTTCACCATACTCTCCAATGTGGTAATAGTATAAGTAACCTGCTGCAAAAATCAACGTACCATAAAACAAAACGTTAAACCAAGTAGGTACAGGATTATTCAGTTCCTTAATCCCATCATAAGCATGCGGAATTTCCAAATCCTTCTCTGCCGATAACGGCTTTAAGCTTAACAACTTCGTCCAAATGGTTGGCCTATCTCCTTTTTGCTTTTTCCACTCCTCGTAATCCAAAGCTTCCGCTTCATGTTTTACATAAGGCGTAGGATTTAATTTCTCTTTGTAAATCACCTTAAAGCTATTGTACAGGGTAATGGCAACAAACAGCAGGATAATAGAGAACACCAACAAAGTAATGATCAACAATTCTGTGGTGGTTACTCCCAAAGAAGGCTCTGGGATAACTACGGCAGTTTCTTTGGTTGCTTCCGCAGCATCCTGTGCAAAAACACTGAAAGCTGGCAACAACATCATCATCAATAAACTAAACTTCTTCATATTCATCAGGTTGAGGTTCGTTAATAGGTAGGTTACTCATTTCAATAATATGGGTCTTGTTCATTTTAATCAGGTAGATAGCCACCATGATAAAGAAAGCCATAAATATCAGTAGCGATGCAATCAGGTAAAACTCTCCTCCTGCTAAATCTTTTATTTGCTTAAACATAATTTTACTGGTTAGATGGAATAGTGGTTTTATTAGCTTTAATATCAGTACCCATACGTTGTAGGTAAGCAATCAATGCAATGATCTCACGATCACTTTTTACCTCAATGTTGTTCTGTTTCAAGTCGGCGGCAATGGCATCAGCCTGCTCTTTAAGTTTGGCCTTCGCTACCTGATCAAAATTCTCTCTATAAGGTACCCCCAAGGTTTGCATGGCTCTTATTTTAGCTTCTGTTTGGGTAGTATCCAATTTTTGGGAAATTAACCATGGATAAGGCGGCATGATACTTCCAGGCGACATTGATGTAGGGTCAAGCATGTGATTGTAATGCCATGCATTAGAATATTTACCACCTATACGGTGCAAATCAGGTCCTGTACGCTTGCTGCCCCATAAGAATGGATGGTCGTAAACGAACTCTCCGGCCTTACTATATTCGCCGTAACGCTCTGTTTCAGACCTAAACGGACGAATGGTTTGTGAGTGGCAGTTTACACATCCTTCTTTGATGTAAAGATCCCTACCTTCTAGCTCAAGTGGTGTGTAAGGTTTCACGCTCGAAATTGTTGGGATATTACTTTCTATGGTAAACGTTGGCATCATTTCTACCATTCCGCCAATCAAGATCACGATCATAGAAAGCACCATGAATTTCATAGGTTTGCGCTCCAATACACGGTGCCATTTTTTATCCGCAGGATCTTCGTTAGTCACCACTTTTTCTAAAGGCATAGCTTCTGCCGCCTCGTTAGCTACCAGCTTACCTTTTAACATGGTTTTAGCCAAGTTGTAGGTCATTACGATAGCCCCCAATAAGTACAATGCGCCGCCAATAGAACGTAAAATATGCATTGGGATAATTTGTAAGGTAGTGGTTAAAAAGTTCGCATATTTCAACAGCCCTTCTGGGGTAAACTCTTTCCACATTAAACCTTGCGTAAAGCCAGCCCAGTACATTGGAATAGCATAGAACAAAATACCCAAAGTACCAATCCAAAAGTGGAACGATGCCAGTTTTTTAGAGTATAGTTCTGTTTTATAAATACGTGGAATTAACCAATATAACACTCCAAAGGTTAAGAAACCATTCCAGCCCAAAGCCCCAACGTGCACGTGCGCTACAATCCAGTCGGTAAAGTGTGCAACTCCATTAATTTGCTTTAAGGATAACATAGGACCTTCAAAGGTGGCCATACCATAAGCGGTTAAAGCCACTACCATGAACTTTAAAGTCACATCTTCACGAACTTTATCCCAAGCGCCACGCAGGGTTAATAAACCGTTGATCATACCGCCCCAACTTGGCGCAATAAGCATTACTGAGAAAGCTACCCCTAATGATTGTGCCCAACCTGGTAATGAAGTGTATAACAAGTGATGTGGTCCTGCCCAGATGTAAATGAAAATTAACGACCAAAAGTGCAGGATACTTAATTTATAAGAATATACTGGACGGTTAGCCATTTTAGGCAAGAAATAGTACATCATCCCCAAATAAGGGGTAGTTAAGAAAAATGCTACCGCATTGTGCCCGTACCACCACTGCACCAAAGCATCCTGTACACCAGCGAAAACATAATAACTTTTTAAGAAAGAAATAGGCAGCTGAAAAGAGTTTACGATGTGTAATACCGCAATGGTTACAAATGTAGCAATGTAAAACCAAATGGCTACATACAAATGGCGTTCTCTACGCTTAATGATGGTACCAAACATGTTGATCCCAAACACCACCCAAATTAAGGTAATGGCAATATCAATGGGCCATTCAAGTTCTGCATACTCATGCGATGAGGTAATCCCTAAAGGCAAGGTAATGACTGCCGATACAATGATGAGCTGCCAACCCCAAAAGTGAATATTGCTTAATAGGTTGCTAAACATACGGGCTTTAAGCAAACGCTGTAACGAGTAGTAAACGCCCATGAAGATGGCATTGCCCACAAAAGCAAAAATCACCGCGTTGGTGTGTAAGGGTCTGATACGACCAAAAGTAGTGTACTGGTTGCCCATGTTCATTTCGGGCTTAAACAGTTGCATGGCAACAAGCAGTCCAACCAGCATTCCAATAACGCCCCATACAATGGTAGCGATACCGAAATTTCGAACGATCTTATTGTCGTAGGTAAATTTTTCTAGCTGCATAATGATTAGAAATAGATTTGTTATAATGTTTGAAGCAAAGTTATTGTGGCCACTACCTGCGGCTCATGATGAGCATTAGTCGGAAATATGATCTTTATCACTTTTTTCGTCCTTCACTTCATCATCAAAAAGTATACGCACACTGGGGGTATATACATCATCGTGCTGACCATTTTTTAGCGCCCAAAAAAAAGCTCCCAGAAAGATCAATGCGACCAGTACGCTACAGCCAATTAAGAAATATAAGATGGTCATGTTTTTAGGGGTTAGTGATTAGTAGTTAGTGATTAGTAGTTAGTATTTAGATGAGTAATTCCCAAATTCCCATCTTCCAGAGGGGTGCCCAACGGGCGGGGTGTTTTTTATTAGGTACTAGGGATTAGTTCACTTGTTCATTCGTTTATTCTGTTCCTACATCGTCATCCTCGCGTATGCGGGGGATCTTAAAGTATTATAAAGTTTTCCTTTCTCTTGCATTAGGATGCCCAATCAAGTTGAGCATGACGTACTATGAGCGCTCCAAATAAATCAAACACCCAGTCTTTATTCCTTGCTCTTTACTCCTAATCACTAACCCCTAACCACTAATTCCTAGTCCCTAATTTATTCCTCCTTGCAAAATACCTGGTCGCTAAACTGGTAAAACTGATAATGGTAATGGTACTAATGGGCATCAAAACAGCGGCTACTAATGGATATAAAGTACCTTGCACGGCATAGTAAACTCCAATTAAATTATAGGCAGTGGCAATGGCAAAGCTAATTTTAATAGTCACCAAGCCATCACGGCTCAATTGGATAAACCTAGGTAATAGCCCAATGGAGCTACCTTTCATAATGGCATCGCAACCTGGGGTAAAATTGTTGATGTTGTCTGTAATGGCAATACCGAAATTAGCCTGCTTTAAAGCCCCAGCATCATTTAAGCCGTCACCTAGCATCATTACCTGTTTATTGCGGGCCTGCAAAGCTTTAATCTCTTGTAGCTTCTGGTGCGGACTTTGGTTAAACAACAAAGGTGTGGATGGTTTGAATACCGACTTTAGTAACTGCTCATCTTTATTGGTATCGCCCGAAAGCACCTTTAAATCAAAGTCATCATCTAGTTCGCTGATCAATGGCGCAATTCCTTCTCGCCATTGCTGATCTACCGTAAAACAACCTTTATATTCCTCGTCGATCACAATGTGTACCCCGCCGTTATCTTTGGCAGGCACCTCAAAAGGCAAGGCACGTTTGCTACCTGCATAAATCATCCGACCGTTTACCACGCCCATAATCCCCTTACCTAACACTTCATTGTATTTGGCAATGGCATAAATTTTACTCGGGTTAAGCACTTTAAGCACCTGTCGGCTCAATGGATGCGAAGAGTTGTACAATAGCGAAGCCACTAATAATTTCTCTCCAGCCGATAAACTGCCCTCAAACGAAATCTCTGATTGATGTGTACTGG
>NZ_JAELTX010000748.1 GCF_016429065.1 Pedobacter sp. ASV17 | reverse complement strand
ATCACAAACAGTCCGTCTATAGGTAGCTAAGATCTTGACACACGGGCCTGTTGCGGAAGGAATGACAAGTTCTTTGAAAGTGTCGATGAGGCCCGCACGCGAAGCCGCTGCACACTCGTCCAGAGCGTCGACGACAACGAACACTTCTCTCGCATTGTCACCTTTGAGCATGCGCTCAAAACCTTGTCGGAGAGCGGAAAGATTTCTAAATAGGTTTTCTCCACGAGCCTTGTAATCTTCCCTGATATGCTGGAAGAGTCCTGCATTCTGCTTTAGTAGCTGCCAGCTGAGACTCCGTAATACAGCTTCTGGTGTTTTTCGGTCATCAATCTTGTCGTCGCAAAAAAAAGGAAATGAGCCTGCTGTCTTCGACTGTCCTCTCCAGGGCTTTGAC
>NZ_JAELTX010000747.1 GCF_016429065.1 Pedobacter sp. ASV17 | reverse complement strand
GGTACAGTCTGATGACTTGGCCCGGCTAGGCACCAAGGTCCCAGATTTAGGCCGCCGCCACCTACCAACTACCGCGATGCGGACCATTGTGCGGACCAGAAAGTGGAAAAACTGCCAGTCACTTACGGCACATGATCTTTGCAGTGCAGGTTAATTCCGTTTCAAAATACAGCTGCGGTATGCACAAAACGATTTTTAGAAAAGAATGCTTCGTATATCTCGTCAATTCATGGCTCTACTCTATTATACAATATCCTCTTTCCCAGCACTCCTATCCAAGCAAATCCTCTACTCTCCCCCTTCCATGCAATGTAATTGACGCAAGAAACGGACATCCAAATCATGTATACCCAATAACGCTCCAAATGCGGGATATTACTTCACATCCCAGTTC
>NZ_JAELTX010000746.1 GCF_016429065.1 Pedobacter sp. ASV17 | reverse complement strand
AATTTTCAGCTTCGTGGAATACCTCACCTGCAGACATACTCTTGAGCACGGTGGAAACTGGCGGCCATGCCTCTGATGAACCTCTTTCCACGGCAGCTGCAGCTCTTCTTTTAGATGTGCTATTAGAGTGTCTTCCTGTGATGTGAAACTTGCTCTCTTCCTTCTCGGAGGGCTCTGTGAACAGTTGTTGTATGGGCTATTTGTCTTCTCCGTGGCAGTGTTGAATATGTTGCCAGCATCGCGCCACGGAATCTTGTCTCTCTCTGGAAGCTGTATTCTTCCTGTGCCACACTTGGCCCTCAGGGAGCGCAGTGCAGCGAGACAGAGGGACGGCAGCAGTAGTGGTATGTCATGCAGAAAACGTTCGGCTTGTATGGACACACTGACCTTCTTAG
>NZ_JAELTX010000745.1 GCF_016429065.1 Pedobacter sp. ASV17 | reverse complement strand
GTTAAAAGATTGTGTGCCAAGCCTAAGACCAACAAAGAAGATCTATGGTACTTACAAAAAATGAAACGAAAATGGTGGCGTTCATCAGGACTAGGGCCATAATGGTTGTCCAGCGATAACCGACGCGATTGGTAATAGGCCCAGCCAAGAAGACACCGACAAAAGCACCACACTGGCCGGATTGGAAAAGGGCGCTCTGCCAGCGGGTGGGGATGACATATCCTTCTTCTTCGGAGACATAGACCCCATATTCTCTCTGGAAAGCACCAAGTGCGACGAAATTACCGTTCAAGAACATGTCAAACGACTCCATGACCTAAGCAGACGCATCGTTAGTAATGATCTTGAAAAAGTGGCGCGATATCGCCTTGGCGGCGGTTCTGGTGGTTCTGTGA
>NZ_JAELTX010000744.1 GCF_016429065.1 Pedobacter sp. ASV17 | reverse complement strand
ACGTAATAGAAAGGGCGTTGCAGCCGCTGGCCATAACGAAGAGGAACGAATAGAAAATAGGTCAACTTTCGAGGCGTTTTACCCATGTCTACTTATTCACCTGCTCATTGCAGCTATCTTAGCCACCAACCTGCTTTAGTTCACTTTAGGGAAAGAATAGCGAGAATGAATCCCCATTGTTGCTCACGCTGATGATCAGGCTAGACTTGTCCGAGAACTTTACGGGACCAGCCGGATCAAGTCCAAAAAAAAAAAAAAAAGGCAAATACTGTTATTTAACTGATCGTTTTCCAAGTTGGTCCAGGCTGAGACACATACTGTGAAGATACGGGACTTTGATGTCGTGTCTTTTCCGTCTCGCCGAATTCTGCAATTTTCTCAGCCATGTGCATAAC
>NZ_JAELTX010000743.1 GCF_016429065.1 Pedobacter sp. ASV17 | reverse complement strand
CTAGAAGGTCCCTCAGAGTTGTATCTGCCGTATGGTGAGTTGGACGAATCCCCGTGGCCCCTACCACGATAGTGATCACCGCCATTGCCACCATAGCCGCCTCTAGAGTCGTGGTGATGACGCGGGGGTCTATTCTTGTGCTCATCGTGCTGTTCCTTGACGTTTGCGACTAGATCTTCACAAAGCTCTTTTCCCTTTTCGACCATTCTAGGGTCTGGACCACTGTGACATTATTAGCAATGTCTTCGGGGTGATGAAGTAACTAGACTTACGCAACGTGGAGGTACATGTCCTCATCACTTTCGCGGCCAGTGGCCGACTCCAAAAAGCCAGAGCCGCGACCTTTGATTTGGACACGGCAGCCTGTTTCCTGCTGAATGTGTTTTACATAAGAC
>NZ_JAELTX010000742.1 GCF_016429065.1 Pedobacter sp. ASV17 | reverse complement strand
GCCTTAGCTCGTGACCCCACCAACGCCGGAGCTGGGGTTACTTTCAGTCCAGTTGGCTGCGACTGGATGGCGTCTTTGCTGCCTGCTGCCACTGTCAGATGACGCACGTGAAGAGTGTAATTAAATGAGTGGTTGAGTTTTTTGAAGCCACAATCTTGAAACATGGTGGCCATGGAGTTGATTTATTTTGTTCTTTTTTATTTTTCATAAATATGTATTAGCAGGCAAACGGGTCCTTGTAATGGGTACAGCATCTCTCTCCATAAAAGAAGACCCTTGTCACTACCTAATAAGTTAAGGTAGGTTAGTACTAAGGTACTGAGCGTCACCGCTCGAGACGGTTGCTGGGGCGGGGGAGATGGGAGTGACAACAGAGTGCCTGATTCGGTTAGCGC
>NZ_JAELTX010000741.1 GCF_016429065.1 Pedobacter sp. ASV17 | reverse complement strand
CAATAATCTCTTCATGATGACAGACACACTCTCTCTCGCGCTCTCTTTCTTTATCATCATGGCATCATTAACATGGCATCGTCGGCAAGCAAAATCCACCTTCCCATCTTCTCACAACATTTGAGTTATCTTTTTAAAGTCGTCTGGAATACCCCAACCATGAGCAGTAGCCAACCTAACAAAAGCCGTAGCCGCTTCGCCGGCAGCGTAGTCCATCCCAGCTTGACGAGTTGCCAAACGCGCCGGCCGTTCGGTTTCGCATAGAGCCGCTCGAATCTGAGTCAGGACATTGCCGATGTAAATGGCAGGATTCCATCCATTCGTGGTTAAAAGCTCAAGACACATCGCGCCACCCTGCGTGACGTGTCCTCCGCCCCCTTCCATGAATGGAACGA
>NZ_JAELTX010000740.1 GCF_016429065.1 Pedobacter sp. ASV17 | reverse complement strand
CGTCTGCGAGCCGGCCTGCTGGAGTGCAAAAACCAATACGCCCGAGCTGCACAGGAGCGTGAATCCGCCAACAAAGTCAATGCTTGTAAAGGCTCGCCAAGAAAAAACATTTGCAGCTTTTTCTTGTGGCCAAAAATTTGTTATCACAAGTATGGCAATCAGCCCAAAAGGAATGCTGCTCTGTTCGTCAGATCAATGTCCTCTTGCACGTTGATTGCATGCAACTTACTTCATGTTGAATAGCCATCGCCAGTCCGAAAGTTGGGAAACGACTCCTCCTATTATTGGACCGAGGACAAATGCAATTGCCAGTGTCACTCCAATCATAGCTCCGATTAAGCTTGGCCTATGCGACGGGCCAACTTCCACAAGGCCGATCTGCGTGAGGCTGTACA
>NZ_JAELTX010000077.1 GCF_016429065.1 Pedobacter sp. ASV17 | reverse complement strand
CTGCAAAAGGATTAGAATTTAAAAATGTGTTTGTGGTAGGTTTGGAAGAGAATCTTTTCCCCTCGCAAATGTCAGTAAATTCTAGAGCTGAACTGGAAGAAGAGCGTCGTTTATTTTATGTAGCCATTACCAGGGCAGAGAAAAAGCTAACGTTAACCTACGCAACTTCACGTTACCGTTGGGGCACTTTAACTTCTTGTGAGCCTAGTCGTTTCATCAATGAGATTAGCCCTAAATACCTAGAGTTAGACGCCATTAAACAAGCCAAACCTAGTTTTAGCAGTGGTGGCTTTGATACCGAACGTAAAACTTGGAGCCAACAAAGGGAGCTGCAACAAAAACCTGCTTCGCAACAAACAGCATTTAAGCCAAAACCTACTACCTCTATCCTACCTAAAGCACACGTGCCTACGGCTGGCTTTACGCCAAGCGCAGCACACGAGTTTCAGAATGGTATGGAAGTAGAACACGAAAAATTTGGTTTCGGTAAAATTGTACAGCTAGAAGGAAAACTTCCTGATGTGAAAGCAACCGTGTTTTTCCAAGGTTTAGGCAATAAGCAGTTGTTGTTAAAATTTGCGAAGCTAAGAGTAGTGAAATAGTTTTTAGTGGTTAGTGGCTAGTGGGCATAGTCCCGACCCTTCGAGATTAGTGATTAGGTTAAGCACTTGCTTTGTTTTTTGTCATTCAGAGCGCAGCGAAGACCGCGAAGCAGCTACGCAGTAAATCTCTTAGAGCGCACCAGTGCCGAAACTTTGGCAGCGAAAACCGCGAAGCCGAAGCCTACGCAATGAATCTCATTAAACCCATGAACACAATAGAGAATAATAAAACCTCCCTCTTAATCTCCTCCGAAATATCGGAGCAGGACTCTCCAAAGGGAGAGACAGGAACTGCTATTAACTTCTTCAGCTGAATAGCAAAACAGGAAGATCTCTTAAACCCGTGGTTGGTGTTATCACCATGCCGCATATAACTTCTAAACAAAAGCATATCGAAAGATTTAACTTCGTTGATTTTCAATTCTCCACAAGGTCGAAATAACGACCGATTAACGGCATTGCAAAACTTTCAACTTGTCACTTTATACTTTATACTTCCAACTCGTAACTTATAACCCAAAACTTACAACTAATTTCCTATCTTTGCCAGCAACAAACCATTCCGATGAATTTCATAACTGAAAACATCTTTGGAAGTTGAGGGTTTTCCCTTAGTCTATAACTTCTGTTTCAGTTATTTCATAATGGTAAGGAAAGATCATTGAGTTATTTCAGTTTTCGCAATAATAGAGCAATAAGCTGTGGCTGTTTTTGGACAGGCCCTTGTTTAATAAACCTGATGGTAGTGGAAATACTTTTTGTTACACCTGCGCAATTAAACCTCGCAGGTTTTAGAAACCTGTGAGGTTTTTAGCATTAACGCTAGCAAAAAGATTGCAACGCACAGCAGGGCTACAATGGCCATGAAAGCGTCACTTTGTTTTTCTAAATAATTGCAACGTTAACACTGGAATAACCTATAACCGTTAATTTTATTAAAATGAATTTTGATTATAATACCACCAGAAGCGAGTTGATTTTGGCCGAGTATGGACGTAATGTGCAAAACATGGTAAAGTACATTATTACCCTACCTACCAAAGAAGAACGCAACAAATATGCGCAGGCCGTTATTGATTTGATGGGTTTTTTAAACCCTCATTTGCGTGACGTTGCCGATTTTAAGCACAAACTTTGGGACCATTTGCACATCATTTCCAATTATCAGATTGATGTGGACAGCCCCTATCCTAAACCTACGCCAGAAACGAAGGAATTTAGGCCCGACCATATTGGTTACCCACACCAACGCATTAAATACAAACACTATGGTAAAACCGTTGAAAAACTAATTGCCAACGCCATAGAGGAGCCAAATCCAGAGCGTAAAGCAGCCATGGTACAAGGCATTGCCAATTTCATGAAAATGGCCTATGTGCAGTGGAACAAAGACAATGTTGCCGATGAGGTGATCATTAAAAACTTAAGGGAACTTTCTGGAGGAGCCTTAACCTTGGAAGAGAACGTGAACCTTCAAAAAGTGGAGTTCAAGTCTCAAAACAACAGACAGAACAACAATAATAATCGCGGCCGTCAGAACAATAAAAAGAACAACCGTCAGCGCAACAACAATAACAACAACAATAATAAACAAAGACATTAACTAGAAAAATTATTGCAATGAACGCATTTGAAATTATTGGTGGTAAGAAACTAAAGGGCGAAATTACTCCTCAAGGAGCTAAAAATGAAGCTCTACAAATTGTATCGGCAGTATTGTTAACCGAAGAAAAGGTAACCATCAGCAATATTCCAGATATTAAAGACGTAAACAAACTGATTGACCTGTTAGCTGATTTAGGGGTAACTGTAGAGCGTTTAAACAAAGACACCTATACCTTTGAGGCAAAAAACATCAACTTGGACTTCTTCCAGTCGGAAACTTTTAAATCTAAAGGTGGTAGCCTACGTGGTTCTATCATGATTGTTGGGCCGCTGTTGGCACGTTTTGGTAAAGCTGCTATTCCTAAACCAGGTGGTGATAAAATTGGCCGTCGCCGTTTGGACACACACTTTTTGGGCTTCGAAAAATTAGGCGCTAAATTTGTTTACGACAGCAAAAAATCTTTCTTTAACGTTGATGCGACCAACCTACAAGGTACTTACATTTTGTTAGATGAGGCATCGGTAACGGGAACCGCTAACATTGTAATGGCGGCAGTTTTGGCCAAAGGCACTACTACCATTTACAACGCGGCCTGCGAGCCTTATTTACAGCAACTTTGTAAAATGTTGAACCGCATGGGCGCTAAAATTAGCGGCATTGGCTCTAACCTATTAACCATTGAAGGGGTTAAGAAATTGGGTGGAACCGAGCATCGTATGTTGCCTGACATGATTGAAATTGGTTCTTTTATTGGTTTGGCAGCAATGACCGAGTCGGAAATTACCATTAAAAATGTACAGTACGACGAGCTAGGTGTTATTCCAGAGGTGTTTAAAAAATTAGGTATCAAATTGGAGCGCAGAGGCGACGACATTTATGTGCCTTCACAAAAGCATTACGAAATAGATACTTTTATTGATGGCTCTATCCTTACCATTGCCGATGCGCCTTGGCCTGGTTTTACGCCAGATTTGTTGAGCATTGTGTTGGTAGTGGCAACCCAAGCTAAAGGCAACGTGTTGATTCACCAAAAAATGTTCGAAAGTCGCTTGTTCTTTGTGGATAAGCTGATTGATATGGGTGCTCAAATTATTCTTTGCGACCCACACCGTGCTACCGTGAATGGTATCGACAAAAAATACAAATTACGTGGTATCAGCATGACGTCGCCAGATATTAGAGCGGGTGTTTCGTTGTTAATTGCGGCACTATCTGCCGAAGGTCAGTCAACTATCTTCAACATTGAGCAAATTGAGCGTGGTTATCAAGATATCGACACTCGTTTGCGTGCTTTAGGTGCGCAAATTAAACGTGTTGATGCGGCAGCACCAAGCCATTAGTATTTAAATTTTAGCTATAACAAGCTATTTCATATTTAGAAAAGCAGGACTAGTACATTTCACCATGTTAGTCCTGCTTTCTCTTTTAGTCCTCTCCCAATTGCATTGGGATGCGGGCTAATCCGTTCAATCAGGTTTAATATACAAAAGCCAGTATTTCAAAAAACCGCATGATTTTCGAACGCTATACCATAGCTATGTGGTTTTGCTTTTTATGGATTTAAAACCTTAAATAAACCACATAGACACATAGTAAACCCATCGAGCCAAAATTGTTCTTGTTTGTTTTTAAAAAATTATCCGCTATAAGGCAAAATAACGATCTATGTGTCTATGTGGTTAGATTTTGCCCTCAACAATCTTTGAAGCTTTACGTTAAATATTCCTACTTTTGACGCACAAAACAACGGCTTGAAAAACTATATCAGCAACTTAAGGAACATCGCCACCTTTGCAGTCATCCTACTGCATGTCGCCGCACCATTTGTACTACAATTCAACAAAATCAGCTTTGCTTCGTGGCAATTGGCCAACTTGCTGGATTCGATGCTTCGCTTTGGTGTCCCTGTTTTTGTGATGATTTCTGGTGCGGTATTGCTTGACCGTAGCGAACCTTTAAGCACCTTCCTATCCAAGCGCTTAAAACGGGTAGTATTGCCCTTTCTGTTTTGGAGCCTTGTCTATTTCATTTTTGTATATGCGGGCAGTTTCCAAAAGTTTTCGACATTACAGCTATTGCAAACGTTAATGAATAAGCTGCTTAAAGGCACTTATTACCATTTGTGGTACGTATACATGATTTTGGGCATTTACCTGTTTGTACCTATCATTAGAAAATGGGCACAAAACAGTACTAAGCAGGAGCTACAATACTTTTTATTTTTATGGGCCATTACGCTACTAATCAACACCAATGTGGCCAAATACTTGCCTAGCATAGAGGTTTTATATTTTAGCAAGTACCTGGGTTATTTCGTGTTAGGACATTATCTGGACAAACATGTGACCACCTCTCGTCCTAGAAACAACCTATATTTAATGTTCTTTGTGTTTGGTGTGGCACTAACTTTTTTATCCGCCAGCTATCTTTCTGTGAAAGAAAACCACCTCAATATCAATTATTACAACTATCTCTCACCAAATGTTTGTTTGTTATCTATCGGCGTTTTTCTTTTGGGCAAAAGCTTGTTGCATGGCTCCAACGCACTCTCTATTAATTTAGATAAACATAGCTACGGCATTTACTTGGTACATGTTTTAGTATTGCATTATATCTATCGCATCACAGCACATTTAACCATCAATAAAAACTCACCCTTGTCGTTGTTCATTTATATCATAGGCATTTCGGTGGTTACTTATGTTATTTCATATGCAATCATCAGACTTTTAGCCATCAACAAACGGCTACGCCCATTGATTACCTAAACTTCCTTTTTTTAACTTTACTGAAACACATCACATGATTTTAAGAGCAGCAAAACTTGCCGATATAGACCAAATTTGGGAAATTATCCAATATGCCATTGCACAAAGAAAAGCCGATGGCAGCACACAATGGCAAGATGGCTACCCTAACGAGAACACCATACAAGCAGATATTAATCAGGGTTATGGTTATGTGATTGAAGAAGATGGCACCATCCTTTTATATACAGCCATTATATTTGGTGTAGAACCTGCCTACGAAAATATAGAAGGACAATGGTTAAGCAATGAGGATTATGTAGTACTCCATCGTGTAGCGGCTTCACCGCTTGCCAAAGGAAAATCAATTGCGACAAAGCTTTTCCAAATGGTTGAGGATTTATGCATTGAGAAAAAGGTTTATAGCATCAAAGTCGACACCAACTTCGACAATATGGCCATGCTTAGGATACTGGAAAAGTTAGCTTATACCTATTGTGGTGAAGTTCATTTTAGAGACGCGGCTAGAAAGGCTTTCGAAAAGGTACTGCCGAGATAGAAATTCAGTTCAAGCACCAGCTTTATATTTTGTCATTCAGAGCGCAATCTGTACCGAGTCTTCGGTCGCGAAGAATCTCCTATTACATCGTTTTGAGATTCCTCCTCACATTGGAATGACAAAAACAAAAAAATCCCCTTGGAATAATTCCAAGGGGATTACAGTATTCATATCAATCAAAAGACTATTTTTTCTTGTCTAATGCTTGCTCAATACGGTCAGATAAATCCTCTAAGTGATATTTGCTTAAAGTATCTGATTGTGAACTTGCTTTAATGGCCTTATCCAACTCACGCAATTGACCTTTAACCACTGAAATTGCATCTGTTTGGCTAGCACTTAAGCCACTAGGTGCACCAGCCCCTCTACCAAATGCAGCTACCAATCCAGCAGGAACTGCAGGAGGATTTACAATTGCAATTAATCTCTCTACATAAGCTTTTTGTAAGTTTCTGCGGTAAACATCAATCGCTGCACCACCTTTTAACTCCGTGAAGATAGACGCATTCAAATCCTTAAATAAATCAGAGATTTTATAAGCATTTGCGCCATCAGTAGCTTCTGCAGCAATTAAGTTGCCTAAAACTCTGGTTGAAACCACACGAGATAAAGCAGCGTTTTGCAATTTAGAAACCACTACTAATGGGCTTTCGTTAATGTTATCTAGAATAGATTGATCTAATAACCATTTTGGCGTAGTAAATACTTGTCTGTTTAAGAACTCCATGGCTTCTTTTTGAGTGGCCGCAGGAGTACGTTCGTAAACTAAACCTTCTTGATCTACCGTTTTTGGATTTTCGTAGATACCACCAATGTTTTTGCTTACGTGGCCAATGTAACGACCAAATTGAGTAGTCAATTGTCCGTACATGTTACCTAGTTCATCGTAGTTCTCTCCTGGTTGTTTAGTCCAAGTTTTTAGGTTAGCTAAAATTACTTTCAAGTTTTTGATACCATAATCACTCGCTTTCATTGCATTATCCCCTAAATCTTCATTTTGTGAATGCGGATCGTCAGGGTTAGTTTCGGTACCAAACCATAAACGTCTGTTTTTAGCTGCTTCAACGGTCATCTTATCTAATATTTTCATATCAGAAGCAACCGTTTTGCTATCAGGAAAATATTTGTATCCCCACTCAATGGCCCATTTATCATAGTCACCAATACGAGGGTATAAACCTGATTTAGAGATGTTATCCTCTGGTTGTGCTACATAGTTAAAACGAGCATAGTCCATAATTGATGGGGTGTGACCATTTTCTTCTACCCATTTCTTGTTACGTAAATTCTCTACTGGTACAGATGAACTTGAACCATAGTTGTGACGTAAGCCTAAAGTGTGGCCTACTTCGTGAGAAGATACAAAACGGATTAAATCGCCCATTAGCTCATCGCTAAAATTAACCGTACGAGCTCTTTTATCAACTGCCGCAGTTTGGATAAAATACCAATCGCGAACTAATTTCATTACGTTGTGGTACCAGTTGATATGGCTTTCCATGATCTCACCAGTTCGTGGATCTGAAATACTTGGACCACTTGCGTTAGGAATTTCCGATGGCTTATAAACAATAGCTGAGTTACGGGCATCGTCTAAGCTCCAAGTAGAATCTTGCTCTTTAGTTGGCGCCATTTTACCAATCACGGCGTTTTTAAAACCTGCTTTTTCAAAAGCTTTTTGCCAATCGTTAACACCTGCAATTAAATATGGTACCCATTTTTTAGGCGTTGCTGGATCAATATAGAAAACGATTGGTTTAATTGGCTCTACCAATTCGCCACGCTTATATTTAGCCATATCTTGCGGTTTTGGCTCTAATCTCCAACGTTTCACCAACTCCACTTCTTTAACACCTTGAGGGTTTAAATCGAAATCAGTATAACCTACTGCGAAATAGCCTACACGTGGGTCAAAATAACGAGCTTTCATTGGCACTTTAGGTAAAATCACCAATGAAGTGTTTAATTCTAAAGTAACCGAACCTGTTGGAGCACCGCCACCACCAAAAGAAGGCACGCCGCCACCGCCACCCATTCCTGAGCTTTGAGCAGCTTTAGCATAGGTTTTTACGGTTTTAATCTCTACGTTAGTAGGGAAACTTTTCACATCTTGGATATAGCTTCTATCCGCTTGTTGTGCACCAATACCAAATCTGGTTTTGAAAGCAGAAGAACCGAAGTAAAAAATATCATTATCGCTGTTGATATAGGTGGTTACATCAATTACACTACCGTTTTTACCTGGCGTGTAAGCGGCAACATCAAATGATGCGGCAATTGGTTGTATGCTAGAATTTTTCAAAGACTGGTACATCGAAGACGTACTGTCAGCACCGTAAGCTCTAAAGCTCACTTTACGCATGAAAATTCTGTTGTTCGGTCCTTTTTCAAAGCGAATTACCGAGCTACCAATTTGGTCGCCAGCGTAACCTTGCGCAGAACGCACTTCAGCACCCGATTTTGAGATACGGCTTACCACCAAAATATCTCTGTTTAACGTGCTATCGGCAATCTCGAAATAGAATTTATCGTCAATTCTATGAGCGGTAATCATTCCTTTACGAGTAAGTGCCTTGTTAGTGATGACTTGATCATAAGGTTTTGGTTGTGCTCTAGGAGCGGCGGCACCGCCAAATGCGCCTGGAGCTCTACGCGTAGTGTCAGTTGGCGCACCACCACCTTGAGGTGGTCGTTGGGCATGCGCAAAAGTCACGGCACCAGCAACCATTAATAGGGTAAATAGATTTTTCTTCATCAATTTTTTGAATAAGTTAATTGCTAGAAGTAAAAATAAGTGTAGCGCTACGATAATTTCAGAATTACGTATAACTTCTTAGTTACATCGTAAAACAATTTAGAATAAGTAGGATTCTATTTCCTAATGAAGGATTTTGAAAACCAGCTCTTTCAGCAAATCGCCATCTGAAATATTACCCGTACTCTCTAAACCTTTACTCTTCAAGTCGTATTCCCTTAGTAAACTGATAATATCAAAGGTTTTTCCTGCGCTAAAAGTTCTGGCAGCCGCTTCGTAATCCTTGATGAAATAAGGACTTACTCCAAGTTCCCTTGGTGCATCGGCTTTATTAGGCAAATAGTGGTATTTTAATATTTTGGAAAAGTAAGAATTGAGATTGGCCATTACCATAATCATAGGGTTGGCTTTTGGGTTGCCTGCAAAATAATTGATGATCTGGTTGCTCTTCACCACATTTCGAGTAGCTAGAGCTTTTTGCAGTTCAAATACATTATATTCTTTACTGATCCCAATGTTCCTTTGGATGTGGTCTGTTTGAATAGTAGTAGCCTTATCAATATTTAAACAAAGCTTTTCTACTTCATTGGCAATCTTTGAAAGGTCAGTCCCCAAGTATTCGGCCATTAAAGCAACCGCTTGTGGATCTATTTTGTAACCTTTAGTTTTGATATGATCTTCTATCCACGGTACCAACTTATAGTCGCGTACGGGATCGCTTTGAAAAACAACGCCGTTACTGTTAATCGCCTTGTAAATCTTTTTTCGTTTATCAAAATTGGCATATTTATAGGCCAGCACCAGAATAGTACTTGGTAAAGGCTTTTCAAAATAAGCGAGCGTAAAATCAGCTTCCTTACTGGCTCCTTCATTCGCCCATTTTAAATCTTGCGCCTCTTTTACAATAATCAGCTGATATTCCGACATCATCGGATAACGCTTGGCTGCATTCATCACGGTAGCCATATCCGTATCCTTACCATATAACACCGTTTGGTTAAAGCCCTTTTCTCCATCAGACAATACATGTTTCTCCATGTAGTCTACCACTTGGTCAATAAAA
The DNA here is from genome assembly GCF_016429065.1 of Pedobacter sp. ASV17. Taxonomy (GTDB): domain Bacteria; phylum Bacteroidota; class Bacteroidia; order Sphingobacteriales; family Sphingobacteriaceae; genus Pedobacter. Next base: position 16,689 of record NZ_JAELTX010000077.1, on the reverse strand, counting down.
TAAGGTTCTTCACCCTGTAACAGGTAAACTGGCTTAAATTTTCTAGCTTTTACATCCTTGATGATATCCTCGGCGCTCATTGCTCAAAGTTACAAATTTTAGAATGAGTGAATGACTGAATTTAAAATGAACCCTTAACAAATTGCATTACTTGTAGTCTTGAACTTTTTACTTTCGACTTTTAGCTTTTTACTTTTAACTTTACCAGTCAATGTTCAACCCAACTCCACTCAACTTACCTTTTCACCCTTTTAAAATTACCCAAAAGGATGGTGTGCATTATATTTTTGATGAAGCAAGGAAGAAACATCTGGTACTCACTCCAGAAGAATGGGTCCGCCAACATTTCATTAAGTATCTGATCAAAGAGAAACAATTCCCTGTAAGTTTAATGCAAATTGAGGGCGGCTTAAGCCTCAATCAAACCAGAAAGCGCAGTGATATTTTGATTTATACGAATAGTGGAGAAAAACTGATGGTGGTAGAATGTAAAGCTCCATCGGTAAACATCACTCAAGCTACCTTTGACCAAGCAGCTAGATACAATTCTGTTTACAAAGCCAAATGGATTGTGATTACTAATGGGCTTAATCATTATTACGCACAAATAGACCACGAGAAAAAGGGCTTTCTTTTTGTGGAGGAATTGCCGATTTATCAAAGCTTATAAAAACAAGCTGTTCAATCCTATAACGCCGATGCTGATCCCGAATGTTCGGTTCAGCATGACGAACTTCCGACCGTCTCCCTGAACCGAGTTTACGAGCTCACCGTAGGTAATTTATTTCAGGGTCTGTTATACAATCAATCCTTGCATAAAAAAAGGAAAAACCTTACATCTTGATGTAAGGTTTCTCCCTGTAAATTCGTCGAAATGACGGTACTTTTTACCTTTTCACTTTCAACTTAATATGCTCTTTGGTTATTTCCTTCTCTCCAGTTCACAAAAGCTTTATTTACTACTTTGTTACCACCTGGAGTTGGATAATCTCCTGAGAAATACCAATCGCCCTTATGATCAGGACAAGCTACGTGCAGGTTTTCCAAAGTTTGGTAAATCACTTCCACTTCTGCTACAGTATCTGCAGGTGTAATGATTTTTGCAATTTGATCAGAAATTTCCTGAGGGGTAAACGATGCATAAATTTCTTTTACATGGTTCACAATTTCCTCTTTTGGCAATTCTAATGAAGCTTTACATTTTTGATAAACTGCTTCAATGACATGCTCTTGGCCTCTTTCTTTCAACAACTGGATAGCAGCGTCAAAAGCTACAAATTGTCCCATCTTCGACATATCGATACCATAGCAATCAGGATATCTGATTTGTGGCGCTGACGATACGATAATGATTTTTTTAGGGTGCAACCTATCAATGATTTTGATGATACTTTGTTTCAAGGTTGTACCTCTCACAATCGAATCATCTACCGCTACCAAAGTATCTGTATGGTTTTTGATCACTCCATAAGTAGTGTCGTAAACGTGGGCTACCATTTCTCCCCTATCCGCATCTTGCGTAATGAAAGTACGTAGCTTCACATCTTTAATGGCCAACTTCTCTACTCGAGGACGCATCGACAATAAGTCATCCAGTGCAGCATCATCCAAAACTTCCTTGCGTTGCAACAAAGTTTCTTTCTGTACATCTGTGATATATTTATGCAAGCCATCTACCATTCCGTAAAAAGATACCTCAGCGGTATTTGGAATGAAAGAGAAAACAGTATTCTTTAAATCGTAGTTTACGGTTTTCAATACTTGTGGGCACAATAACTCGCCCAATTTTTTACGTTCTTTATAAATATCAGCATCGCTACCTCTTGAGAAATAGATACGCTCAAACGAACAAGCTTTTTTCTCTAAAGGCTCACGGAACATCTCTTCTGAAACCGTTCCATCCTTTTTGATAATCAAAGCATGACCTGGTTTAATTTCCTTTACGCTATTGATCTGTACCTTAAAAGCAGTTTGTATCGCTGGACGCTCTGAAGCTGCCACCACTACTTCATCATCAACGTAATAAAACGCTGGACGAATACCTGCTGGATCTCTCATTACAAAAGCATCACCGTTACCTACAATGCCCGACATGGTATAACCACCATCCCAGCTTTTAGCAGAACGGCGAAGAATGTTGGCTACATTTAGGCTGTTAGAGATTTTTTGAGTGATCTCAACGTTGCTCAATCCATCTTTTTTGTATTCATCAAACAAGAGCTGGTTTTCATCGTCCAAGAAATGGCCAATTTTTTCCAATACCGTTACGGTATCTGCTTTCTCTTTCGGATGCTGTCCAAGTTCGTACAGTTGCTCCAACAGCTCATCAACATTGGTCATGTTAAAGTTACCCGCAATGACCAAGTTTCTGGTCATCCAGTTGTTTTGGCGTAAAAACGGGTGACAGTTTTCAATGCTGTTTTTGCCGTGTGTACCATAGCGCAGGTGTCCCAACAAAACTTCACCAATGAAACTTACGTTCTGTTTCAAGAACTCCGTGTCTTTCATTAGTTCAGGTGTTTCTTCCTGTATGCCCACAAATTTGCTTTGCACATAACCGAAAATATCTGCAACGGCATTTTGAGCCATTGAGCGGTAGCGGCTAATATAGCGGCTGCCCGGTTTCATGTCTAACTTAATGGTGGCAATCCCTGCTCCGTCCTGACCACGGTTGTGCTGTTTCTCCATCAACAAGTATAATTTGTTGAGGCCATAGAGTGCAGTACCGTATTTTTCCTGGTAGTATGAGAGAGGTTTTAACAAGCGGATAAAGGCTATTCCGCACTCGTGTTTGATTTGTTCGCTCATTGATTCTGAATGAAGGTGCAAATTTACCCTTTTGAACAATGAAAACCTAGTAAGAAATACTTGATTTACGATATATACATCATTTTTGTGTTATATTTTTGAGACAGAAAAAGTTACACTTTAACTTTTGTAGAGGCGATGCTCTTTTCTAGGAAAACGGAAGCATGCTGATCGAAGGCTTCAGCATCACCTGTGGTGTAAAAAGATTGCTGTGCCTGTTGCCCCAAACGAGTGTCCATCTCTGGATGTCTTTCCAGATAATCGACCAGGCTGGCTGCCACAATATCGCCCTGCGCAACAACATTGATGTTTGAGCTCAACTGTTCTTTTATTTTAGGCACCAATAAGGGATAGTGGGTACAAGCTAATAACACAGTATCTATTTCGTTAGATTGGCTCAGCAACTCGTTTAAATATTTTTTGACGAAATAATCTGCACCTTCATTTTCATGCTCGCCATTTTCGATCAAAGGTACCCACATCGGGCAGCTTTGCTGATATACGTTCACTTCTGGAAAAAACTTATGGATTTCAATAAGATAGGATTCCGAGCGTACCGTACCCCTAGTGCCCAATACTCCAATGGATTTGGTGTCGCTCATACTACCAATCACTTCCGCAGTGGGTCTAATGACACCCAACACCCTGTTCGAAGGATATTTCTTGGGCAAATCAAGTTGTTGAATGTTTCTTAATGCTTTAGCAGATGCGGTATTACAAGCCAAAATCACCAATGGGCACCCTTGGGCAAACAACCATTCCACACATTCTAAGGTATATTGATAAACGGTTTCAAAAGAATGATCACCATAAGGAGAACGAGCATTATCACCTAAATAAATATAATTGTAATTAGGCAACTGCTCTGCAATGGATTTGAATACGGTTAAACCACCAAAGCCTGAATCGAATATCCCTATGGCATTTTTTTGAAAGTTCATGAGCATAAAAAAGCGGAACTAGTTAAACTAATTCCGCCGTTAAATTTATAAAATTTTAAATTAAGGTTTTTTAGCTGGACCTGCAGCTGGTTTGTTAACAGGAGCGGCAGTAGCAGAAATACCTAATTTAGCTTTAACTGCACCTGTAATATCTTCACCACCATCAAAATAAACTAAGTTATTGAAACCTTGCGAAGCAGCAGTATCAAAAACGTATGCTAAACCTTTTTCTTTAGAAATTGAATTGATCGCCGTAGCTACTTTTTGTTGCAAAGGAGGATACAATTCTGCTTGTTTATCTCTTAAATCTTTATCTGCTTTTGTACGAGCATCTTCAATTCTTTTTTGCAAATCTTGTAACTCACCTTGAGCTGTTTCAAGTTCTTTAAGCACCACTGCTTTGTTAGCCTCACTTAGCGTTTTCTCTTTTTCTTGAGCAGCTTTATATTTAGCTTGGTACTCAGCAATCATCTTATCGATTTCACCTTGTTTAGATTTCGCTAAATTTTCAATAGTGGTAGAAACTGTTTTTGCTTCTGGCATTACCGAGAAAATTTCATCTGAATTTAGATGACCGAACTTTTGTTGAGCGTTTACAACCTGAGTAGTTAAAAGTAATCCTGCAGCTACAAATAATCCTTTAATTAACTTTTTCATTTTTTTATTTTTCCTAATGTTTGTTTCTATTGTGTGTTACTTCACCAGTGTACCTGGTTTAAATCCTAATCTAATAATTACGTCGTTACTGATATCATAGTTAGCACTTGCATAGATCATCATCGTGCTTTCGCTACTTTTATCAAAAACGAAGTCAATGTATTTGTTTTTTGCAACTTCTGCAACCGTAGTTGAAACTTTTTCTTGAATTGGTTTCAATAATTTAGTTCTAGTTTGGAACAAATCCCCCTCAGGACCAAATCTTTGGCGTTGCAATTCTTTAGCTTTTTTTTCTTTTTCGATGATGTCATTTTCTCTACGTTTGCGCATGTCATCAGTTAAAAGTACCTGATCTGCTTGGTAGCTTCTGTACATGGCATCTACCTCTTTAAATACATCATCAACTTCTTTCTGATATTGTTTGGATAAACCTTCTATCTGAGTTAACGATGATTTGTAATCCGGTATATGTTTCAGGATATATTCCGTATCAACGTAAGCTGTTTTCTGTGCCGATACTCCCAATGCTACTAGAAGTAAGCAGCTAATAAAAAATATCTTTTTCATATCTACTGGTTTCTAAATTGTGTTCTATTAATTAAATCCACCTAACTGTTGAGCTATACTAAACGTAAAGCTTTGCTTTCCTCCATCTTGTACCCCTGGAATTCTATCAAAGGCATGTCCGTAGTCAATACCCAACAATCCAAATATCGGTAAAAATATTTTAGCTCCGACACCTGCTGATCTTCTAACATTAAACGGATTAAAATCGCCAAACTTATTCCAAGTGTTACCTGCTTCACCAAAAACGGTTAAAAAGGCGGTTGCTTGTTGCGAATTGATTACTGGATAACGTAACTCCATTACATATTTGGTGAAGATAGGGCTACCTGAACTTTGTGCAATAGATGGGTTTGCACCTACTGGAATTACAGCATTGTTGGCATAACCACGCATTGCAATAATTTCCGATCCTTGCAAGAAGTCGAAACCTTGCATACCATCACCTCCTAATTTGAAACGCTCAAATGCTGATTGTCCAACGGCACTATTATATGAGCCTAAGAAACCAAATTGCGCCTGTCCTTTGAATACCAATTTACCCACTACAGTTTCGAAAAACTGTGCTTCAAATTTCCATTTGTGGTACTCGGTAAATTTATAACGTTGCTTATCTGAAGCGGTGTTATAGTTTACTTTGTTAAATAATGAATATGGAGGAGTAGCTTGTACGGTAAATCTTAAATAAGCACCACCTGTTGGGAAAATATGGTGATTTCTTGAATCCCTAGCAATTTCCTGAGTAATGTTTAAGTTGTACGACTCTCCTGTGCTGAATAAATAACCAGGATAGTTGTTCAAGATATATTGGTTTAAGTTGATAGAGTGTACCAATGAGAACCAGTTATCTGGCCATTTTAACTTTCTACCTAAACTAAATGAAACCCCATTTAAACGGATACCATAATATTGGGCATTACTTTTAGCCAAACCATTTGACTGCAATGAAGTAAATGCACTCACCCCAAAACTTACTGGCTTTTTACCACCAAACCAAGGCTCTGAGAATGAGAAACTATATGATTGGTAATATTTACCGTTAGTTTGTCCACGTAAGCTTAATTTTTGTCCATCTCCTTTTGGCAATGGTCTGTAAGCTTCGCCTTTAAATAAATTCTTTAGAGAGAAATTGTTGAAGGTTAAGCCTAAGGTACCAATTACACGGCCACCACCAAAACCACCTGACAATTCAATCTGATCTGAAGGTTTCTCTTCTACGTGATAAACAATATCCACAGTACCATCTTGGTTTGGCTTAGGTACTGGATTGGTTTTCGATTCGTCGAAGTTACCCAATTGACCAATTTCACGCACTCCACGAATTAAAGCTTCTTTTGAAAAGTAATCGCCCGGTTTCGTACGAATCTCCCTCAATACTACCCTATCATTGGTAATGGTATTACCTACTACACTTACTTTGTTAACGGTATATTTTGGTCCTTCGTAAATACGCATCTCAACGTCAACAGTATCACCATAAATTCTGGTTTGTACAGGATCTACGTTAAAAGTTAAATACCCATCGTTCAAATAAAGACTCGAAACGTCATCACCATTGGCACTACCTCTTAGCTTTTTCTCCAGTTTCTCTTCACTGAATACTTCGCCTTTTTCGATACCGAAAATTTTGCCCAAAAGGTCTGTAGGATATTTTGCGTTACCTACCCAGCTAATCTTACCGAAGTAATACTTAGGGCCTTCGTACATCTTGATTTTAATGCCTACCGTCTTATCGTTATAACGGTATACGCTATCACTGATCAGTGCCGCATCACGGTAACCTTTTTCGTGCAGCTTAGCTACGAAGTTAATTTTGTCTTCTTCGTATTTTTCTTTATTGAACTTTCCGCTACCAAAAATTTTATAGAAAGCACGTTGCTTAGTTTTCTTTAGGTATTTTCTAAGCTTTGCTGATTTAAATTCTTTGTTTCCTTCAAACTCGATCTTCTGAACCTTTACCCTTTTTCCCTTATCAATATTCACTTGAAGAATCATGCTATTCTCCTGATTAGGGTCTGGTTTGGTTTTATAATCTACCTTCGTGTAGAAAAAGCCTTTTTCATACAAAAACTTGGTGATTACAGCTCTGGTAGTGTTGTAAAGGTTATCGTTGATGATGGTTTTACCAACCTTATCTCCAAGTTTCTCTTGAATATCTGTTTTTTGAGACTTGCTGATACCAGTAAACTCTAAACCACTTAAACGTGGAAGCTCTACTACTTCAATATCAAAATAAACGGTATCACCATTAATTTTGGATACGTTTAGTTTAATGTCATCAAATAAGCCTTGCGCCCATAAGTTTTTAATGGCGTTGGCTGTTGCTTCCCCTGGGAGCATAATGGTTTCTCCCTTTGTTAATTTAGAAAGTACGATGATAACATCTTTATCTAAATACTTAGAACCTGATAGCGTTGTTCCTCCAATGATGTATTCTTTTGGAGCAAAATAATCTAGGTTCAGACCATTTACTTTTAATGAAGGTGTAGCTTGTTGTGGGTTACGAATTTGAGCTAATGCTGGAAATCCAATCAATAGCAAAAATACTAGGTGATATATTCTTCTCATTTACAATCTAAAAAACGTTGCTAAGTTAATTTAAACTCCTGTTAAAAAGTGTTAAAAGAAAAATTAGTTAAGTTGTTCACTAATTTTGCCAAAGCGACGTTCGCGTTTTTGGTAGTTAACAATAGCCTCATAAAGATGCTCTCTTCTGAAATCGGGCCATAGTGTTTCGGTAAAATACAATTCGGTGTAAGCCATTTGCCACAAAAGATAATTGCTAATGCGGTGCTCTCCGCTAGTGCGGATCATCAGCTCAGGATCAGGGATATTGGCAGTGGTAAGTTTTGAGGCAAAAAGCTGTTCGTCAATTTGATCAATGTTAATTTGACCATCTTTTACCTGCTCAGCTATTTGTCTCGCAGCTTCTACAATTTCCCATTTTGCGCTATAACTTAATGCTAAAGTTAAAGTGCATTTCGTATTGTCTTTTGTTTTGTTCATGGCATCTGCCAAGTCGTCAATACATTTCTGGGGCAGTGATTTTAAGTCACCTATTGCATTTAGTCTGATGTTATTTTTATTCAGTGTTTCTGCTTCTTGGTTGATGGTAGAAATCAACAGTTCCATTAAAGCATTCACTTCATCAATTGGACGGTTCCAATTTTCTGTGGAAAAAGCATAAACAGTAAGATACTTCACGCCTATCTCTACACAACCTTCCACAATGTCTTTTACGGAAAGCACTCCACTCTCATGACCAAAAACCCTAAATTTCCCTTGGTTTTTTGCCCAACGACCATTGCCATCCATAATGATGGCGATATGCTCTGGCAAGCGATTAATATCTATTTGATCTTTAAAATTCATTTACTGTTTTAGAGGGCGTTAGGTTAAAAACACTTTTGGCTCACAAAGGTATAAGTTATGCCAATACCTACAAACATATAACTATCTCTTTTTCTAAAATCTCCTCGTTGTGTGTTGGGCGCCCCAGTATAAATTCCTGTAACTTCTCCTGAACGGTCGGATAAAATTTGCTGCATTTGATTAATAACAGGATCATTAGACAGCTTACTGCCATCTGGATAGAGTCCACTAACATCATCCAAATAATCGGTATACGCATTTCTGTAGCCAATGTTGCTCATCAAACTCCATCTTTCGCTCACCCTATACTTTACACCAGCACCAAACGGAATGCTCAAAGCATAGGTTTTATAGGCCTTACCTTCTGTATAGTAATCGGCTAAATTATATTCTTTTCCTTGATAAACTGCCTTTGGTTTAAAAATCACCCCTCCTATTCCAGTGAAAAGGTATGGCGAAAATTTAGAGAAGCCTCCGCCAGCAAAATAATCGAAAAAGTTAAAATCAACCATTAAACTGAATTCGTGAAGTTTATTGCTAAAGCTGAGGTTACGTTCCCTAAAACCTGCATTGGAAGATTTGGCATCATCAGCTTTGATTTTACCAAAATTATAATTTAAGGAAAGTGCCCAATTGGGATCGAAGTTAATTTTGGCGAAGCCTCCAAAGGAAGGCCCACTAATTTTTAAAGGTTGTGTAGGATTTAGATCGCCCATATAATTAGCACCACCTCCTTGCAACCCTACTTCCCATACCTGGGCCTTAGCGTTAAGAGCGTTAAGAGCAAAAAGCATACTTAAAACGATGACTAATAGCGTCTGTTTATACCTCATCCTAGTAATTACGGGTATCAATACCCCAAAGCAATTTATTCCTTAACGTAGTTAAAAACGTTTCATTGTTAAGGCGGATAAGATTTATGCTAAATTTTGCTTTGTTGATATTGATTTTCACACTTCGGTCTACTGTTTCTGTTCTCGAATCGCAGGTAAGTAAGAACTTGGTGCTACGTGCTTCTACTTCAAAGGTAAGCTCCACATCATCAGGCACAATAATTGGCCTTACATTTAAATTATGTGGTGCTACTGGGGTAATGACAAAGTTTTGGGCGCTCGGCAAGATGATTGGTCCACCGCAACTTAACGAATAGGCCGTTGAACCAGTTGGCGTTGCAATGATCAAACCATCGGCCCAATAGGAGTTCACAAACTCGCCATTCATGTAAGCGTGGATAATCATCATCGCAGAATCGTCTCTACGATGGATCGTGATATCGTTCAACGCAAAATTCTCATCACTAAATAAGCTAGTCTGAGATTCTAAGTTAAGTAGGCTACGTTTGTCGATGGTATATTCGCCATTCACCAGCGCTTTGATGGCACCGTCGATTTCGGTTTTATTGATACTTGCCAAAAATCCCAAGCGACCAAAGTTGATTCCAATGACTGGGATTTGAGAATCGCGGACAAATGAAAGCGTGTCCAAAAGAGTTCCGTCGCCGCCTAAACTGACCAGGATATCGGCACGGTTGACTAATTCCTTGTGTCCCGAAAAAGTAGCAAGGTTATTGGGCAATACCAATTTGTTCTTTATAAAATCAAAGAACTTTTGATAAACCGTAATTTCAATTTGATTGGCAACTAGCGCATCAAATACCTCTTGTACAAAGGGTAATACGCTATCATTAAAATCTCTACCGTATAAGGCTATTTTCATGAAAGGATTATACGTTTAAATAGTTCATGAACGAATCAAATCTATCCATTGAATCGTCATCATGACTACTATTGTTAAATACTGCTTTAACTTCATAGTCGTAGCGCTCAAAGGCAGCCACTATCGCAGAAATTTCTGTTTTATTAATTTTTAAGGTCACTTCTAATCTGGTAGAATCGGGGAAGGCATTGATATAGGAAGAGAGTATTTGTGCATTATCTGCCTCAACGATCTGTGCCATATGGGCCAACGAGTTGTTTCTGTTGCTGATGGAAAGCACAATAATACCTCCCGGTTCGCTTACCGAATAAAGGTTGGCGGTAAAATTCAACAAATTGTTGATGGATACGATTCCCAAATAATTCTTTTGCTGATCAAGTACGGGTACTACCGAAAGCTGCAATTCACTAAACAACCTAATAACCTCATAAATATGGGCATTATCGAAAGTAAATGTATTTAATAACTTTACGGGCAAAGCGCCTATGGCGATTTCCATGTCCCTAGCTTCCATGAGTTCTTCTTCAGAAACTAGGCCTAGGTATTGCACTTCGTTAACGATGGGCAAATGGTACAGTTTAAACTCATTCATACGCTCCAAAGCCTTCCGAACAGTGTCCGAAGTACGCAATGGCGGTATAACATTTGATATGAGTTCTCCTGCAAGCATATAATTTACTTAAGCAAAATTCTGTCCAAAAATTTTTCCAGATGATCATTGAATACCACCGGCTGCTCCATCATAGGGGCATGACCGCATTTATCCACCCAATTCAACTCTGAATTAGGCAATAATTCATGAAATTCTTCTGCTACATCTGGTGGGGTCACTTTATCTTGTTTTCCCCATATTAAAGATACTGGAATGGTAATTTTCTTCAGCTCTTTTGCCATATTGTGCCTAATGGCTGATTTGGCAAGCGCTAAAATCCTAATCACACGCGAACGATCATTAACCGTTTGAAATACTTCATCTACCAGTTCCTTGGTTGCTGTTGCTGGATCGTAAAACGTGAATTCTACTTTTTCTTTAATGAAATCGTAGCTTTCTCTTCTTGGGAATGAACCGCCAAAAGCATTTTCGTACAAACCAGAGCTTCCAGTAAGCACCAGTGCTTTTACAAATTCCTGATGGGCAACGGTAAATACTAAACCAACGTGACCACCTAAAGAATTTCCTACTAAAACCACTTGATCTAGCTTTTTGAACTTAAGGAAACGATGCAAATATTTAGATAAGCTTTTTACTCCCAAAGTTAAAATGGGCAGTTCGTATATAGGCAAAATGGGCACAAGGACACGATAACTCGATTTGAATTTGTCCACAGTTTGTTCCCAATTGCTTAGTTCGCCCATTAAACCATGAAGTAACACTAAAGGTTCTCCTTCTCCAACCTCAATAAATTTAAATCCCTCTTGTTCAATTACTTCGTAATTCATAAATATTATTATGTATGGTCTTGGTATATGCCACTAAGTTAATAGAGTAAATGTAATTAATGAGAATTAAAATCACATTTTAACACTTACAGTGTTTAATCGTCTTTTTTAAAGTACTAAGAAAGCTGGCTTTTCACCACTTCTCCTATTAATTTACCTTCAGCTTTTCCTGCCAATTCTTTATTAGCCAAGCCCATTACCTTACCCATTTCTTTAATAGAAGTTGCTCCAGTTTCAGCAATTATTTTAGAGATAATCAACTCTATTTCTGCTCTTTCCAGTTGCTTTGGCAAAAACTGAGAAATCACGTCAATTTCTTCTTGCTCCACTTGGTAAAGATCATCTCTACCTTGTGCTTGATAAATATCAGCTGATTCTTTACGTTGCTTCACCAGCTTTTGTAAAATTTTTATTTCAGCTTCCTCATTGATCTCTTCTGATTGGCCTTTTTCTGTCTTTGCCAATAGCAATGCAGATTTGATCGCCCTAAGACCTCTTAATTTTACTTGATCTTTAGCCAACATGGCTTGTTTTATTTCCTGATCTATGTTTGTTGATATCATATTTGAGTTATATGTGATGAGTTATCAGTTACGGGTTATCAATATAGTTCTTCATTTGATGGCCTAGCCTAGAACTTATAACTCGCAACTCACAACAATGTTTTTAGTCTCTTTTTACTATTGTTCCGGTTGCTTGGGCAGTTGGCATAATCAACATGTCGTTAATGTTAACATGCGCTGGCCTACTTACTACATACCAAATGGCATCTGCAATGTCTTGCGCAATTAAAGGTTCCAGGCCATCGTAAACTTTCTTAGCTCTATTTTCGTCGCCTTTAAAACGTACAATAGAAAATTCAGTTTCTACCATTCCCGGATTAATTTGCGTTACTTTAATGTTATGTGGTAAAAGGTCAATGCGCATCCCCTTACTTAGTGCATCCACGGCGTGTTTAGTGGCGCAATAGACATTCCCATTGGGATAAACTTCTTTGCCAGCAATAGAACCAATATTGATAATGTGTCCCTGTTTGCGTTCTACCATCCATCCCGACACTACTTTGGTTACATATAGCAAACCTTTAACGTTTGTATCAATCATGGTGTCCCAATCATTTGTATCACCTTTATCTATGGGATCCAAGCCTTGGCTTAAACCTGCGTTGTTTACCAGTACATCAATATTTTTCCACTCGGCAGGCAGGGTATCCAGCACATAATTGATATTTTCCTTATCCCTTACATCAGCAATGAGTTTTTTGATTTTAACTCCGTACTTTTCATGGAGCTGCTGCGCCTGGGTATCTAAGAGGTTTTCTCTTCTGGCAACCAGAACTAAATCATAACCTTGTGCGGCAAAAGTATCAGCACAGGCGGCGCCAATGCCAGATGTTGCCCCGGTAATTAATGCTATTTTGGCCATCTGTTTTTGTTGGATTTTGCACAAAGTTATGCTTTTTATTAAAAGCGCTTTACTCAAAAAACAAGCTGAAAGTAAAATTTCGTAAAATTGCCCGGTCTATAGGGGTGTCATAAGGGTGGCCTTCTCTTTTGGTAACGTCTTTAAACGAATGACTTACTTTGATTTCTGGCGACATTTTAAAATATTCAAAATAAAGATCGAAACCTATGGCCGCCTCGTAAGAAGAATATTTGCCTATGTTTTTCAACATGCGTTCTTTCCAAGCGAAACCATCATCCTTTGGCTTTTTACCCGCACCTAAATCCATGGAGTACTTTAGTCCTAAAAGCACATAGGCCCTAAAATCTTTGCGTCTTTCTGACTTTAACTTAATGCCCAAAGGTAAATCTACAATTACGGGACTCACTTTTTGATCTTTTACGGTACCATCGCTAAAACCATAATCCACTAATTTATCGGCAAACACCAAACTAGGTGTGCTACGTAAATCAACATTAGGATGAAGTTTATAATTAACTACGAAACCAATTCCAAATCCTACGGACGGCTTAGACTCAATTCTCGTTAACGGAGCAGTTACCGGCCCTAAAGGTCCCTCCTGTGGGTCGGTATTGATGAAAGGTTGTCGCCAATTAGGTTTGTTGATGATTTTATATTCGGAAAGAACATATTGGAAACTGAAACCCCAGTTGAAATCCTGTTGATCGATACCCCCACCCCAATTTTGGGCATTGGCAGCATTAGCAGACAGGAAACATAAGAGAATCAATAAAGGTTTCTTCATTTAACACCTGTATAAATGGCACTAATACCAAACGTTAAAGAACGGTGTTTGGTATGCTGGTAGCCAATTTTTTCCATCAAAGTGGTAAAGTCCTTTCCATCAGGGAATGCCTGCACTGATTCTTCCAAATAAGCGTAAGCTTTTTTATCCTTCGAAAACAAACCTCCAAAAAATGGTGTAGCATATTTAAAATAGAAGTGGTACAACTGTTTTACAGGAAACACCCTTGGTTTAGAAAACTCCAAAATCACCACCTTACCTCCAGGTTTAAGCACTCTGAACATATCCGTCAAGCCTTTTTCAAGGTTCTCATAGTTACGCACACCAAAAGCTACCGTGATGGCATCAAAGGTATCGTCTTCAAAATGTAACCCTTCCGAATCACCTTTTTGTACTGAAAAAACATGCCCTAAATTTCTTTCTGCAATCTTCTTCTTCGCTACTTCTAACATTCCTTCAGAAATATCTACCCCAATAATTTGTTGTGGCTTTAAAATCTTGATGGATTCAAATGCAAAATCTCCAGTTCCAGTGGCTACATCCAATATTTTTTGAGGTTGGGAAGACAATAGTTCCTTAATGGCCTTTTTACGCCAAATGATATCAATACCTAAAGACAAAAAGTGATTAAGGAAATCGTAAGTACCAGAAATGTTGTTGAACATACTGGCCACCTGCTCTTTTTTAGTTTCGGTACCAGAATATGGAGTGATTTGTGGATTCATAATGCTGCGCAAAGTTACGATTTTATCTCGTACGTACGGGGACCAATTACGATTTGAAAATCTAGAGATGGATGATCGTTGGCCTTTAGTTCTTTCAACTTTCGGTCTTTCGGACTTAAACGTTACCTTTGCAACATGATTATTAAATCGGCAACCTTTGTAGTTAGTAACACCAAAGTATCGGCTTTGCCTTTACCGGACATGCCTGAATATGCTTTTATCGGTCGTTCTAATGTAGGAAAATCGTCATTGATCAACATGTTGGTGAACCAGCAAGGCTTGGCAAAAACCTCTCAGAAACCAGGAAAGACGCAGTTAATTAACCATTTTCTGATTAATGAGAAGTGGTACATCGTGGATTTACCAGGTTATGGCTATGCAAGGGTTTCAAAAAGCAGCAGAGAGAAATGGGAGAAATTCATTAGGGCTTACTTGACCAAAAGGGAAAACTTGCAGTGCGTTTTTGTTTTGATCGATAGCCGTTTGGAACCTCAAAAAATTGATTTGGAGTTTTGCTCTTGGTTGGGCGAATGCCAAATTCCTTTTGCATTGGTTTACACTAAAGCGGATAAACAATCTGGTCCAAAAACCGATCAGAATGTAGCCAAATTTAACAAAACCTTATTGGGCTGGTTTGAAGAGGTACCTCCATTTTTCGTGACCTCTGCTGAAAAAGGACAGGGTAAAGAAAAACTGTTGCAATTTGTTCAAGAGGTAAACCAAGATTTTGTAAAACCGATAATTGACCCTCAATTTTATTCTGCCAGCAAATCAGAATAACCCGTTTTTTTTACGTTAATGAAGAAATTTTTCTCTTTAGTTTTATTTGCCCATTCCATATTTGCAATGCCTTTTGCTTTTATTGGATTTTTTTTGGGTGTAACCACTACCGATAATCCTTTTAACTGGTATTTATTATTGGCTGTAGTACTTTGTATGGTATTTGCCCGTAATGCGGCAATGGCTTTTAATAGGTATTTAGACCGTGACATTGATGCCAAAAACCCTCGTACGGTCATGAGGGATATTCCTTCAGGGAAGATTTCGGCGAGAGCAGCACTTATTTTCGTGATTGTTAACTGCGCACTTTTTATTGCTACCACCTATTTAATCAATCCGCTTTGTTTTTACCTATCGCCCATTGCCATTTTTGTGGTATTATTTTATAGCTACACCAAACGTTTCACGGCGCTATGCCACTTGGTATTAGGTCTTGGACTAGGCTTAGCTCCAATAGGTGCTTACATTGCAGTTACTGGTCAATTTAACATTGTACCCGTTTTATATTCGTTTGCCGTACTATTTTGGGTAAGTGGTTTCGATATTATTTACGCCCTACAGGATGAGGATTTTGACCGTTCTGAAAAGCTGCATTCTATTCCTTCTGCATTAGGTCGCAAAAATGCATTGAGACTTTCGTCATTTCTACATGTGTTATCAGCAGCTTGTGTGATAGCGCCTATTTATTTCATGGATTTTGGATGGCCTTATTATGCTGGAGTGGTATTTTTCTGTACCATGCTCATTTATCAGCACCGCTTGGTTAAACCTAACGACATCAGTAAAGTAGACAGGGCTTTTGCTACCACCAACGGTTATGCTTCTGTAGTATTTGCGATTTGCTTTTTAGTAGATGCTTATCTGAGAACTAGGTAGTTTTAAATGGTTAAGGATTGATGATCAATGGTTAAACGGCTTCTAGCTAATTTTTTTGCTGATTTAGGCCGCAGATTGAAGGAGGCTTCACCTACAAAACACTTATAGTCACTAATTCCTAACCACTAGCTCCTAATCACTAATACCTAGCTCCTAATTCCTAATTCCTAACTACTAATCCCTAGTCCTTACTTAAACGGGCAACCTGTTCAGTTCAATATCGTCTGGGCTTACGAAAATCAACGGTACTTTTTCTACATCAACGTAGCTTGAATCTAAACCAAAACTGGTCACTTCAGACAAACTCAATTTTTTAAGGATAAAATAATAGTCCATGATAGTTTCTTCGTAGAAGCTCAAATTGGTAAACTTACTCAAATGCTTTTCAAGTAGAATGAACCTAAAATCACCCGCAATTTTGTGCTTATTTAGTGAAGTGTATTGACTCGTAATATCTACTTCTCCGTTTTTAACCAGTTCTTCAACTACCTTACGGTACAACAGATTTACACGCTGCTCAATTCTGAAACCGAGCTTAAAGTCAATCCTAATCAATTTTCCAGGGATCAGGAATTCTACTTTGTAATCCATGGTATAAGGC
>NZ_JAELTX010000739.1 GCF_016429065.1 Pedobacter sp. ASV17 | reverse complement strand
ATACTAACCTCAATCCATTAACTCATGAAATGAATTTCATGCCCTTGTACGTAGTTTTAAAGTTTCATTTTCCGTCATCACCATTCTGTCTCGGGCTACAGGGTGCGAGTAAGTCACCATCCACCACACAGCACGTTCCAAGCTATGACGCCACACCCCATAATAATTTTCTAGAGCTTTCGGCGTCAGCGTCGCAACAAAAAAAAAGTTGCGACACAGCCAACCCACCCCCTTCGCATCTTCAATCTCCCAACTCCCATCTGGCATCGGGCGGCATCTGGCATCACCAGACACCAATCACAACAATGGCATCGCGATCAGTACCATTCCGCATCGCGCCTCTCCTGCGTCAAGCGCACCCTCTACCAGCTGCTCTGCGCCAACCCTTCCTCTCG
>NZ_JAELTX010000738.1 GCF_016429065.1 Pedobacter sp. ASV17 | reverse complement strand
GGCTTGAACAAATCGCATTGGAAAGGATATGACACCGGAAAATAAAACTTTTCCCTATATTAGACTTTATTAAATTCAACTATACGTCCGTGGTATATTCTATTAGAATTTTGATAGGTTAAGCGTAGTATAATTTATTGGTTAAGCGAGTGCTATGGTTGCCCATAAATTCGCGTCCGCTCAGCGCATGTCATATGCTATATATAACGACCATCGCTATTTTGCCCATCATTGGGTCACATTCCGGACTGATAATAGTCGCCAGTTGGAACCTTAGCATAAATATATATATCAATTGTATAAAGCGTGTCTAGCTGTTTTATGTCCAAAAAATAAGATTCTATGAGGTGGCAAAATATACGTCCTGTCTCTTATACACATCTGACGCTGCCGAC
>NZ_JAELTX010000737.1 GCF_016429065.1 Pedobacter sp. ASV17 | reverse complement strand
CTGCAGTAGTAGCTCGGGGGCAGGACGAGGGCGTAGTCGCCGCCGCTTTCGCCGGCATCTCGGCATAGGCTGATGGCTTCGATGGTCGACTGAGCTCCGCAGCCGACAATTACGGGCAGCTCGGGGAAACCGGCGCAGTCTAGAGTCGCGCGGGTCCGCCTGGTCACCGTTACGCGCTCGGCCGGTGTCAGATGCACGGCTTCGCCGTTGGAGCCCTGCACTGCTACGCCGGCAATGCCTGACTTGGCGAGCCGGGCTGCATGGCGGGCGACGGTTTTGATGTCGAGCTCGTCTGTGGCCGGGTCGAAGAAGGCTACTGTAGGGACGTAGAAGCCTCTTGTCAATGGACGGCGGTTGTTTGTAGTAGTACTGGCAGCAGAAGCGGTACCGTTGCC
>NZ_JAELTX010000736.1 GCF_016429065.1 Pedobacter sp. ASV17 | reverse complement strand
CAAGATGCCTGAGTGCTTTCATTGATGAGATTGATGTGTCTCTGCGAAATGGCCCTGTTCATAGCGTCGTTGCTTCTTGTCTCCTTATTGAATTTCCCTCCCCTTGTTGAACTAAGCAAAGTAGAGTTGAAAGAAGACGAGACAAGGGCCAGCAGCGGAAGGGTGGGGTGAAACTTGTTCAATGTAGGTTCAAGTCGAAGCAACAGTATCGTGTCTCGGTTCGATTCCCCTTGGTTTGGGGAGACTCGAGCTTGTCGTCATCTGACAAGATCAAAGTAAAGCAGAGAACAGAAGAATTTGTTAGAGAGTTTGACAGCTGCAAGGGCCTTTTTCAAGAATTCCTGAATTGGAAGAAAATTTCAAAAGCCCCCTTGCCAAAAAGGTGCTCTGTGATAC
>NZ_JAELTX010000735.1 GCF_016429065.1 Pedobacter sp. ASV17 | reverse complement strand
CTTCCAATCTCGGTGCCGAATATCTTACGCGTCCTGGCACCAAGGAGGGCAAGGTTGACGCAAACACCAAGGAACTTGTCATGAGTTCTCTTCGCAACTACTTCCTCCCCGAGTTTCTTAACCGAATCAACTCAGTCGTCATCTTCAACCGCCTCACAAGGAAAGAAATTCGCCGGATCGTCGACCTGCGCCTAGGCGAGATTCAAAAACGCTTACACGACAACGGGCGCAAGGTCGAAATCGAAGTATCTGACGAGGCAAAGGACTACCTCGGAAACTCGGGTTACTCCCCCGCCTACGGTGCACGGCCACTTGCACGTCTCATCGAAAAGGAAGTTCTCAACAAGATGGCTATTCTCATCCTGCGAAACAATATCCGCGACGGCGAGATTGCAC
>NZ_JAELTX010000734.1 GCF_016429065.1 Pedobacter sp. ASV17 | reverse complement strand
CCTCCAAATCGCGATCATGCACCGACACACTTAGCCGGTCATTCCCATGTGTGTGTCTGTGTATCGGTTTCGGGGACGGTTGTTGTCGCGGCACAAGCGCTCCATCTCGCTCTGGGATAAACTTGGTTCGTCGCACGCCGCTGTACCGGGACCATGTCGTATCTGTAGCTCCGCCTCCAATACCGTCCATGTGTACGCGCTCCGTGCCAGGTGGGACGTCGACAATGGTCCAGTCGCGAGTGGCGCCTCCATATGCCTCGCCCATGCGTCCGCGAGAGTCAATTTTGGACGTGATGTATTCTGCCTCTTCATCCACGGGCGAACCGATAGGCGCAGCGGAGCGTGCTCTCCTCCGATGTCCATTGTCGTCGATGCAGAGTCTATCTGTGCCTCGAA
>NZ_JAELTX010000733.1 GCF_016429065.1 Pedobacter sp. ASV17 | reverse complement strand
CCCCAAGCGACTGTGCACTCTTCGCTCGTAGCTGATGCCTGGTTGGCTTGACATTCAATGCCTGCAGATGGTCCAATGTCAGCATTTCTGTTTGCATGTCGAAATGGAACGGGTGTTGGGTATCGTACAGAGGTCCATAATATGATTGCGGCAAATGGCGCAGTTATCGACAACAATATCCCATGCCCAAAGGGCGACGGCATTCCACTAATCGATCGGGTCAGCGAATGGTGTTCTCTTGGATGTGTCGTCAGTAAGATGGCGGTTTTGTGGCGTCGAACCTTTTTCACTTCAAACTTCTTCTTGCCTTCGACGGCCTTTCCATTGCCCCCATCCGCCGCTCGCGGGGCATCGCTCATCTCCACGTCGGCCATGTCGACAATGTCGCTAATACAG
>NZ_JAELTX010000732.1 GCF_016429065.1 Pedobacter sp. ASV17 | reverse complement strand
GGCGTGCTCAGCGTGACTTCACCAGTAAAGTTCTGCGAGTTGGGAAACGAGAGGCACGAAGCGTTAGACCACGACTGGATGGCTTGCTGAACAGGAGCAAAAGTTCTGTTACTTGTGGCAAAGAAACCAAAGATGTGATCGCTGGTATAGTCCGGCTCGCAAAACTGCAAGCCAACACTGCGCGAAGAAGTATTCAGGAACTGCAAGTTGTCCTCGAGCGTCTTCAAAGCATCAGCATTGACACCGTCATTGTGCAGGCCAGCGCCCATATACAAGCCCACTGCGGCCCGGCCAGATCGGGCATAAAGGACTTGACTGTTGTTGGTGGACCCGTATCCGCCTGCAAGATACAAGCGAAGCTGCTTTGCGGCGGACCGTATATCAGCTGCAGCAATA
>NZ_JAELTX010000731.1 GCF_016429065.1 Pedobacter sp. ASV17 | reverse complement strand
CCCCCCCCCCCCCCCCCCCCCCCCCCCCCCCCCCCCCCCCCCCCCCCCCCCCCCCCCCACCCCCCCCCCCCTCTTTTCAAGCAGAAGACGGCATACGATATCTTGTAATTCGTCTCGTGGGCTCCGACCCCCCCCCCCCCCCCCCCGAATAGCGTCGACGAAAGCATTCAACTCATCAATGCCAAGCCGGACCTCTGAAGTTTGCAAGACGCCTCGGGTAGAGTACATCTCAATAGAAGCCTTCCTGAAGCCTGTCTCTTATACACATCTGACGCTGCCGACGACTGAGCCGGTGTGTAGATATCGGTGGGGGGCGGGTGAGTGAAGGGGGGGGGGGGGGGGGGGGGGGGGGGGGGGGGGGGGGGGGGGGGGGGGGGGGGGGGGGGGGGGGGGGGG
>NZ_JAELTX010000076.1 GCF_016429065.1 Pedobacter sp. ASV17 | reverse complement strand
AGCCGAACAGCCTCCAGCGCCTGTAACCGTTAAGGTATATTCGGTAGTAGATTCTGGGTTAGCCTGTGGGTTTTTTATATTCGGATCACTTAAGCCTGTAGCTGGCGACCAATGGTAACTAATGACATTGTCACTTACTTCTGGTTTTAATACTTTAGGCCCATCGTTTTCTATAGTAATGTGGTCTGTAAAACTCACCAAAGGCAAGGGGTTTACCGTTACTTTTATCTTATTGCTAATTTGTGGAATGCTACAGGCATCGGAACCAGTAATTTCACAATAAATTTCATCCTCATTTTTTAATGTACTGGTATTATAAGTTTGAGCAGTGCTTACTTGGTTTCCATTTTTGAACCACTTAAAAGTTGGGGTGGTGCCAGCATTGGTGTAGGCGGGGGTAAAACGGATCGTGCCACCAGCACAAATGGTCGTGTAAGGAGCCGTAATGCTTAAAACGGGTGTTACATTTGGATTAATGGCCACTGTTTTTTGAAGTGTGCTGATACATCCATTTGCATCGGTAATGGTAACATTATAAGTGCCGCTGGCCGTAAATGTGTTACTGGCTTGGTTGGGTGTATTGCCTCCGTCCCATTGATAACTTACGCCGCCAGAAGCCGTAAGGGTTACAGTGTTACAACCTGTTGTATTCCCTGTAATGGCGGTTTGTCCAGCACCTATGGTGATGGTTTTTGACAGGGTAGTGGTGCATCCCGCGGCGTTGGTCACAACTACCGAGTAAGTGCCACTTGTAGTAAAAGTATTTGTCGCTTGGTTGGGCGTTAAGCCACCGCTCCATTGGTAAGCGGTGCCGCCAGTGGCAGTGAGGGAAACTGACGAGCAATGGGCCGTATTCCCATTAATATTGGCTACAGGAGGCAACGTAATCTCTATTTTTAAAACATTGCTAAAAGAGGCACAACCACTTGCACTTGCTACTCTTCTTAAAAAAGTAGTTTCTGTAAATTCTGGGGTGCTGAAGTCTTTACTGTTCGCATTTGGAATAACTGACCAAGTGTTGTTGTCTAAACTTTTTTGCCACTGGTAGTTAATGATCGTTGTTCCAGAGAAAGCCAGAGCACCTGATAAAGCAGCAGTTCCTTTTTCACAAAAAATATTTTGATTGGTACTGATAGTGTTGTTTTGAACTTCGGGATAAATGATCAGCACGACATAAGAATCATAACTGATGGTTCCATTTAAGTCTACTTTTCTTCTGAATTGGATACTTTGCGGTATTCCCGTAGTATTTGTAGAACCTTCGAATTGATAATTAGCTTGATTGGAGTTGCCCGTAGCATTTGCCCATATGTTCTTGGCCGAAACTTCCCATTGGTATGTTCCTGCAACATTGTTTTGCCCATTTATGTTTGCATTCTGACCGGAACAAGTGGTAAGGGTAGCCATATTGTCTAAAGTAACCGTTACTTCCCAAAAGTAGTCGATACAATTTGAAGTGACTTTATAGCTTTTGGGGGAAGTAAAATCTGTTTCAACCTCCGATAAGGGACTCAATACCCCTATGTCTGTTTCGATTTTTGGTTTTAATCTAGTTATATCGGTTCCTGCTTTTACAATGATGCTTATTTTTTTATTATTGACATCAATGATGGCTGGCGTATTTTGCTCATTTAGTTCAAACTTGGTAATGATAGGTTCGCCAGTCAATTTAATTTGATTGAATTTAGCAATGTAACCATCCGATGTACTATGTTTAGCGGTTAAATTTAAATCGCAATTACCAGGATTGAAATCAACCGTTCTGCAAAAGGCTCCGCCCAATAGAACATTCTTTTTAGAATCAACATCTATTTTATGCCCGAAATTTCCAGTGCAGCTGCTGCCAAAGTTAAAAGCCCATTTGCAATACCCGTCACTATTATATTTGGCGAAAAAGGTATCCCTTCCGCCGTGGTAGGTGAGGACCTTGCTAGAAGTTCCATTCATATAAAAAGTAAGTGTTTGATCGAAAAAACCGCCTATATAGGCATTGTTTTCGTTATCAACGGTAATGTAATAGCTGTAAGGATTTGCCGCGGTAGAAGAAACTGTTTCAAACCATTGGGCCTTACCGTTGCTACCACTAAACTTGGATATTAATAAGTATTTAGTATTGTTTTGATTGCCTGTGGTTAAGACTTCGTTTGCATGACGAATGGTAAGTTGACCAGAAAATACACCTGTAGTAAATATTTCGTTGGTAGGCCCGATAGATATTGAAGCTATTGTTGAAGTGCCTGTAATGGTATTGGCCCAATCTAAAATTCCATTTGGATCATACTTTGCCAAAAAATAGGTTTCAGCACTAGCCGTAAAGGTTTTGGCAGTGCCTCTTGGATTTAAGTTAATGGATGCGCCGTAGTAACCCATTATGGCGATGGCGCCGTTGCTATCTGTTTTTACACTTTTGATCTCGTCCATTGCTGAAGAGCCAAAACCAGCAGACCATAAAACATTGCCATTTGACGCATATTTTACCACAAAACCATCGTAACTTCCTTTATTTGCAAGTGTGTTGCCCGAAATATTTACACTGCTAGAAGAAAATGAGCCAACGAAAATGACATTTCCATCTTTGTCCGTTGTAATTACGTGTCCCCTATCGGTACTGTTGCCACCTACACTTCTTGCCCAAACAAAGTTACCATCAGTATCTAGTTTTACAACCAAAGCATCTTCGCCGCCATTACTATTGATGATGAATGTACCCGCACCAGGATTACAATCAATACTTGAGGAAGTAAATGAAATGCCCAAAATCACATTCCCATCTTTATCTACCGCTAAATTGTTAACTTGATCTAAATTCCCCCCGCCCATACTTTTAGCCCACAAGAGCTTGCCATCTGGCGTATATTTGGCTACATAAATATCATAATGCCCATTTGAAGACAAGGTAATTGGGGTAGATACACCAGAATGATCTACCGTTAAAGTCTCTTGGAAATTGCCAGCAACGTAAACATTGTCATTTTTATCAACGGCTATCCCTGCTAATTTGCTCTCTCCTGTGCCTCCAATATCTTTTACCCAGTCTGGTATGGGCTGATCTTGCCCAAATACAGGCAGATAATTAAGAAAACATGAAAAAAACAATAAGACAAGGGATATCCTTAAAGACATTTTAAGCGTAAGATGATTTTGGTTTTAAAAGTAATTAATATTTAATAATTCTTAAACCAAGTTTGTGAATTATCCATATTTTTAACCGATGATTAAATTTGTGAAACAAAAGCTACAAAAGTACCTTCCTATTTATTACTTTCAATCAAGTAGGTCTTATTCTCAAGATGGTGAGGATATGATTCTAAAAGCCCTATTTGAGCAAAAAAAAGGTTATAAAGGTTTTTTTGTAGATGTTGGCGCACATCATCCTGTACGTTTTTCTAATACAAAATTTTTCTACGACAGAGGTTGGAGAGGTATTAATATAGAACCAACGCCTAATGCAATTAAGGCTTTTAGGTTGTTTAGAAAAAGAGATACAAATCTAAATATCGGAATAGGTCCAGAAAAAGGGCAGCTTACGTTTTATTGCTTTAACGAACCAGCTTTAAATAGTTTCTCTAAGGAAGTTTCGGAAAAAATTCACAACAGCGGTGGGAAGTACAAAATCATTAAAGAACTCCCCATAGAAGTATTGCCTTTGTCGGAGGTTTTTGATACCTATCTTCCCCAAGGAAAGGTCATCGACTTTATTTCTATTGATGTAGAAGGTTTGGACTATCAAGTATTGTTGTCCAACAATTGGGATAAATATCAGCCTGAAGTGATATTGGTTGAGGAGAACGTTAATGTTGATGAGATCAATAAATCACCTATCTATCAGTTTTTGAAAAGTAAGGGTTATAGTTTCTTTGCCAAAACTTTAAGAACCTGCATTTATAAAAAATAGCTAGGCTTTTTTGAAAATTCTCTGAAATAAAGAAACCAAAAACACTGATTTTAACATCATTATTCCCTGTTTCCTTGTTTTAGGGATGAATAAAATGAGGAAAGTTGCTGTAAAATAAGCAATTACGGTAGCAATGGCAGTGCCCATCATTCCCATGCTTGGAATTAACATGAAGTTAAGGATGATGTTGACAACGGCACCAACGCTAGTACGTACAAAAGTGAGTTTATTATAGCCTTCTGCAATCAGAAATTGTGAACTAGCCACCCCTAAAAATACAAACAAACTGCCCCAAACGTGCACAGCAAGCACTGGCGCTGCAGAGACATATTCTGGTTTGAAAAGCTTGTAAATGATTGGCGAAGCCAGCGTAATGAAAACGGCAAAGGCCAAACTTAGCCACACCATCAAATCAAACAGGTTTTGCAAGCGTTTTTGGTAACGGGCGGGGTCGTCTCTACGAGCATTTAAAATGGCAGGAAAAAGGGAGGTTACAATTACACCAGGCACAAAGTTTAGTGCTTCGCTGAACATTACTACCGTTGCGTAAGCTCCTGCGGCACTGGCTCCATTAGGGAGCAGCTCTTTTAGCATAATGGCATCAATTCTCATATAAATAGAAACCATTAAGCCTGAGATGATGAGGGGCCACGAAAAACTAAGAAGCTTTTTGGCCAATTGAGTATTGTAGCCCCAGTTAAAAATATTCCTTCCCTTGCGTTGATATACCAACCAATACCCTAATGAAAGCAACAGGATATCAAAAACGGCAGCGTAAACAAAATATAGCAGCGGTGCAGACAAATGGATCAGCAGCAATTTAACGGCCGCCGAAATGACGTTGCCTGTAATTTGCACTTGCATGATGTATTTTGATTGAACTTCCGATTGGAAGTAAGAATCGACAACGGTTAGCGATTGGAATAGGCCTGTAAAAGAGAGTATGAGAATGAAGTAATAGGGGATGCCACTTAATGGAAAAAATTTCCACGCAATAAAAATGACAGGAATGCAAAACAGACCAGCCATTACTTTCAACAAAAAAGAAGTGCCTAAAATCTGGTCTCTGTTTTTGGGATGTTGATGTAGCTCTTTTACAATAAAGCTGTCCAAGCCAAGTCCTGCGATGGAAGCAAAAAGAAATACATAGGCCATGGAGGTATTTAGGATACCATTCTTTTCTGGAAGAAGATAGTTGGCCAGTGTAATGGTCACTACCATTTTAATGGCCATACTGCCCACACGACCAAACATTAGAAGTCCTGTATTTTTAAAATACTTGTGTAGGGCATCTTGGTCAAAACCTTTAATGTGGGGCAGCTTCATTGGCTCAAAGATGCGAAATTAGCTTTGTTGCTTAAAACTATTTTCAATACGTTTCAATTGTGCCAAGTGATGCTTAAGGTGTATCTCAATAAAGCGTAGCCATTGTTTGGCATTTAGGTAGCCTATTACAGGATGTTTAGCCTTGATTTTCAAATCGGCATTCTTAATTTTTGGGTAGGCTAAAGCCAGTTGCAGTTCAAAATCGGTGATGAATTGCTGTGCTGCGGCTGGGCTTATTTTTTTTACCCTCTCGGCTATTTTAGGAGGGGCTTTATATTTTCTGCCTGGTGGCAACATCCCTAACCATAAAATGAACTTTACGGCTAGGGCAGTGGGTTTTGTTTGTCCATCTCCTTTAATGCAGTTATTCATCGCCAACAGGGACAGCAAACTCGAGTCGAAAATATGGGAATATACCTCGCTATAGCTCCATCCACCAATGGGTGGCTCTTGCTGAAAATCAGCTGGGCCAAAGCGGTGGAGCATTTGTTGGTAGGCATCCACAGTTTTCAAGATAGATTGATATACTTTTTCGACTTTCATGTCATTAATTCGATGCTATTTTTGCTTGCTGATGAAATCCAATAATGCCTGTTTATTGCTTTGAAATTTAAATTTATCTGCAAGGGTATAATAATTCTCTTTGTCAAAGGTAATCCTGAATGCCCATTTGGCAAAATCCAAACCTTTGTCTTCAAAACTATAGCAAGCAACCAGTTCTTTCACCTGTTCGCTGGTAAGTTTTATATTTATTAACGCAACTTTAGCCAATTCAGTTTTATTGTCGTCAAAAGCTTCACTTTTAAATCGTTTGTAAAAGGCAGTAAAATCATTGGCAGACATTGGCCTGTTTCTAACCTGTTCTGTTTTTTGTCCTTCTAAAAACTTCATAAACTCATCTTTGGAGCCCATAAAAGTGAAGGAGTCCTTCAATAAATAAAATTGATGAGGGTCCACTACATATTGAAATTCCTGTTTGACTAGGAGTAGCTTGCTTTCATCCTTAAAAAACAATGGTAACAGCTGTCCAAGTTGTTTGGTACTAAGGGCCGTATAGTTAGAATAGGCACTGATCACTTTCAGCTTCTGGTCGTCAAAAGCTTCTTGTTTTACACGGGCAACTAGCGCATCGAAATCGTTGCGGTTTTGTGGAGATGTTGGTCTATCGGGAGGAACTATTCCTGTGTTGTAAGCCTCTGCATAGTCATCAAAATCATCTAAAGCATAGGCATTGTTTCGGTAAATGTCGAGTTCTTTTAGCAGGCTTAAACCACTTCTTCTGGAAAAGTTGAAGACCAACCTCCTATTAGGGACTGAGGTAATTTCTCTCGAAAAAACTTTTTCTGACCCAGCAAGGATTGTAAGTACAGGTCGGGTATTGTAGACTTCGTAAAAACGAAATCTTCCAGTGGCCGAACCAATCAATTCATCGTCTAAATAAACTTTGAAATTGCCGCGTTCTGCAATTTGAATAAAAACTTCGGCCTTGCCACGGTTTCTTTGTGCAAAGGCAAGGCTAATGGACAAAAATGCCATTAAGCCTAATAGGATTAACTTCTTCATATGAATTCATTTGTGTGTGGTTTGGGCAAAGCCAAAATCAATCCAATATATGTTAAGGGAAGTTAAAAATGGTTAAGCAGTTCCTCCAAGTGATGGATTTGTTGGTTTACATCACTGGGTTTCTCAGCTTTAAGGGGGTTAAAGAAGATGGCCTGCATGCCAAAATTCTGTGCGCCATAAATGTCGGCTTCAAGGCTGTCGCCAATCATAATACTTTCATGCTTGTTGGCTTGTGCTAAATTTAGGGCATATTCAAAAATGGCTTGGTCTGGTTTATTGACCCCTACATCTTCAGAAATCACCACATTTTTAAAATAGGGATTGAGGTTGGATACTTTCATTTTGGTGAGTACCGCTTCCTTAAACCCATTGGAGATAATGTGCAAAGGATATTTCTGCTGCAAATAACCGAGCACCTTTTCGGCACTTTCAAAAAGATTGGTTTTGGTAGGACCTAGGCGTACATAATCTTTCTCGAAATTTTCGGGAACAAGTTCTGGGCTTAAGCCAAGGTCTATAAATGTTTTTCGGAAACGTTCTTCTCGTAGTGCTTGCTTGCTGATTTTTCCTACATGGTATTGTGCCCAAAGCTGATGGTTATTTACCGTATAGGTGCTGATAAATTGCTCCGCAGAGTTGATTCCAAGATCTTCAAGCTTATAGGCTTCGTACAGCTCCAGCAAGGTTTCATGTGCATTGCGGTCAAAATCCCAAATGGTATGGTCAAGGTCGAAGAAAATGTGCTTAATCATTTCTTTTTTATGTTAGCACGAAATTAAGAATAAAGATTAAAAAAGGTATTTTTTCTCAGCCAGATTAATCTTTAATGTTTTTACAACGTCTTTATCGGAGTTGTATTTTAATGTCAATATCTTGCCTTCGAGCAACATCTCTTTAAACTGTTGTTCTGGAAAAACAGAGGTTAGTTTGTCAAAAAAAGGTATTCGTAGCCGTTTCTTGCTTTCTATATATTCTATTATGATATGGTCTCTGTTTTCTGAAAAGTACACCACGAAGTCAAATGGATATTGACCGTCAGGATAGCCCTCAATGCAAATTAATTGATGAAATTCATCTAATATTTTTCCATTATACTTGTCAATAAGAGTATAAATACAATTGCCGTTTGCGGGACATCCACTTCTAAATAGTGCGCCAGTTTGAAATTCTTTAGTTAAGTGATAACCTAGTCTATAAGTATAACCGTATAATTCTACAGGATTGTCATCTATTATAAATTTTTCTTTCTTTTCATTCTCCAGCGTTAGCCAAATTTTATCACAGTTAAACTGCCAATAAATGATGGTTTTGTTAGATAGTTGAGTTGTGTCGCAAGATATTGTTGCTGTATTCATCAACGTGTCTTTATCACAAAAGCAAGAGCTGTTTTTGGGTTTTAATCGCTTACTTTTGTTATGCTGCTTAACGTCATTGCTAGAAAGCGTATTTGTTTTTTTACGATCTTTTTGGGTATAATTACAAGAAGATAAGTAGCCTAATATTAATAGTAGGAAGCTAAAGTTTCTTAACATTTTTAACAGAATTACTGCTTTATTCCATAAGCTAAATCACCAGCGTCACCTAAGCCTGGTACGATGTAACTTTTGCTGGTCATTTCGCTATCAATAGCACCTAGCCATAAACTTGCTTTAGGCAAATTTGCTCTTACATGGGCTACACCTTCGGTACTCGCAATGGCGGCAACAATATGTAGTTTTTCGATTTTGTAGGAGTTGATGAGCTCTTTTGCGCAAAGAACAATGCTTAAACCTGTGGCCAACATAGGGTCAACTAAAATGACGGTTTTGCCTTCCAAATCAGGGGCTGAGATGTGTTCCATTTGAATCACGAAATCGCCGTTTTTCTTGGTCTTACGATAGGCCGTGATGAAAGCAGATTCGGCTTGGTCAAAAACACTCAACATGCCTTGGTGCATAGGAATACCAGCCCTTAAAATAGTCGCTAAAACGGGAGCTTGTGCCAATACTTGGCTTTTGGCAATGCCCAAAGGGGTTTGAGTTTCTACTTCCTGATATTTTAGCGTTTTGCTTATTTCGTAGGCAAAGAAAGCCCCTAAACGCTCCATGTTTTTACGGAAACGCATGGCATCCTTTTGTACTTGCTCGTCTCTTAACTCGGCAATAAAAGTGTTGGCAATGCAATTGTTTTTGCTTAGGTCGTATATCATGATTTAAATTTACGATTTTAGATTTACGAATTACGATTTGTTTACCAGGTAACGGACATTTATAGCCTAATGCTAATAGGTATTTAGGTTTTTTTGAGACTTACTTTCCGTGAGAAATCCTTAGTGCTTTTTGTGTTCCAGATAGGGCTTTTTTCATTTAAAGTATGGTCAAATTAAGTTCTAGAAAGCGCTATCATTTTTTCGTATACCTGTTTCCAGTCTTTCCAGTGACCTGTTTCCGAAAGACTTTCGTTGTGCCATAAACTACAAAAGGTGCCATCTACGAGCTTCACACTTTCCATTAACTCTTGGATAAGCATTACCGCTTGGGTTGGGTTTAGTTTGAGGTATTTGTGCAGGGTGCTGTCCATCACGGCAAAGGGATGCACTTTAAGATGTGATTGCTTGTCGAGCTGTAAATCGTACCATAAAAATGAAGTACAAGTGCCTGCTCTGAAACCCACTTGTGAGGCGTACCCCATGGTGTAATCGTGGTTAATGCCCACTTTAATAAGTTGTAGATAGGTTTTTGGTAAATGTATTTTAAGATAATGCTGTCTAGAACTATCAACGCTTTTATGTAGTACGGATTCTAATAGCTCTTTTTCTTCCCGTAGTTTAATCACATGGTTGTTGGAAGCATAAGAAGGATGTACACCCACTTTAGCGTCTTTGGCCGTATTTTCAATCAGTTGTTGTAAAAGTTCGTCGTTGGGATGAATGTTCACATCATGCGTCCGATGACCTTTGTAGGATAGCAGGAAGAAGAATACAGCATTTAAGCCATATTTTTGGTGTGTTTGGTGTAGAAATTGGTAAGTGTCAAAAGGATCTTTTCTTTTGCCCAAGCCCGTGCGAATGATGTTGCTAAATTTTTCTGTATCGCCTTTGGTCAGGGCTCTTATCAAGCGAGCAGTATTTTTAATGATTCCGCTCGACTTGAAATGGTAAGCTCGGTCGATATCGATGGTGGGGATGAACTCAAATTTTCTACTTCCAAAATGTAGACCTGCAAGCTTGTTGAGGAGCAGGTTCTTTAAAATAATTCCCCATTGGTCAATTACTGGAACTTTCAAAAGGCCCAGCTGAAACTGTAAACTCAATTTGGCGGGAAACCTCAAATGTTCATCAGGCTCATAAGAGAGATACTCTTCGTATCTGCTCAAGAAATAGAACGATGCCGCAAAAATATCAAAAGGCAAAGCGCTTCCTTTTACGGCAAAGGGCACACGTTCATTTCCAAAATCAGTGATGTCGATGTTTAAGGGTTCGATATTGTTTTTGGAAAGTAGGCCATCCGCTTTAAAAAAAAGTTCATCCGCTAAAGAAGCTTCCGCATAGGTGAATTTCGGGCCATTGTAATCCACAAACTGTTGAGCTACGCTGGTGAAATCGAAGTCGCAACGCAAAACCTCTCTGAAAATAAAATTGAAGATGTATTTGGTGCGTGGGGTAACCTGTGGAGAGTAAACGAGCAGTTGCATATTTACTAAGATAGTGAATATGCATTTTTAAATAGCAAATTTAAGAGGTTTTTTGTTTAGAGTGCCGTTGTCATGTTGAAGTACCGTTGTCATGTTTAGGTGCTGATGTCTTGTTGAGCTTGTCGAAACAGGCCTTCGACAGGCTCAGGCTGACAGGTGACAGCTCGCGCTGATGGGAAAAGGCTCAGGCTGACAAAGTCCAGTTAGGGCTAACAAGTGATGGCTCAGACTGACCGTAACTAAAAAGCATTGAAAAACTCAAATAGATTTACATTTCCATTGATATTTAGCTTTTTCCTTAACCGATAACGACCAATTTCTACACCACGTGGCGAAATCTTCATCAGTTTGGCTATTTCCTTGGTAGAAAGATTCATTTTGAGATAGGCAGAAAGTCGTAATTCATTACTGCTAATAGATGGATAGGCATCTTTCAAATGCTTCAAGAAATCAACGTGTACTTTGTCAAAATGAACGGTAAACTGTTCCCAACTTTCGTCTGATTTTTCTTCTGCATTGAGTAATCTGATGATTTTGTTGAAATCGGAGGCCTGTTCATCATCCTTAAACTCTTTTTTCAGTTTAAAAAGCTCTGTTTTAATCTTCGACATAAGGTCTGCCTTTTGCACCAAGTGCATCGTATTGGAAGCAAGTTCCGAGTTTTTGGTCTCTATTTCCAGTTCAAGTTTTTCGTTTTTCAGTTTGATGATTTCCTTATCCGACTTGTCCATTTCCAATTGGTGCATGTATTTCACATGTTCTTGTTCTCTTTGAAAGGCAATACGCTGATTGGTGATTTTGCGCTGCTGCCTTTTATAAACAAGGTAGATGATTCCAAAGAAAATCAAGATATAAACCACGTAGGCGACAATGCTTTGGTACCAAGGTGGCAGAATGGTAAATTCATAGGTTGCCGCAGGCGATTCGTTGCCCAAATTGTCCTGTGTTTTAACCATAAAGGTGTAGTTGCCAGCAGGAAGATTGGTATAATCCTTTTCAGTCTTTTTATCCAATGTCGACCAATTATCATCAAAGCCCTTTAAGTAGCAGGTGTAAAAGGTGTTTGCTTTGTTTTTGGTAAAGGTGGAGGAATATTCGAAATGGAAGGAGTTAAGGCTGTGCTCAATACGATGTTTGATGGTTTGGCTGGTATTCGCATTTACATCGCCAAAATAGCCTCCAAACAATAAGCTGTCCGTTTTGCCCGAGGCTTTAACCAAACTAATACGTACTTGCTGTTTGCCATATCTGCCCAAATACTTCTCAAAGTTAAGATGGTAGAAACCCTTTTGGGCACCAATGATAATGTTGTTCTTATCAATACAATTGATGTGCTCAAAGCCGCCAAGGGTTTTGCCATTCAATTCGGGAATATAAAGCAGTCTGTAGTTTTTTCCATCAAACTGTGCTACGCCTAGCTTCTTTTCTTCAATAAACCAAATATTACCTTGGGCATCTTCTTTAAGGTAACGTACATATCGCTCTCCAAAAATAGGGGTGAAGAAACTTGAAATTTCAAATCGGTCTGTTTTGGGGTTGTACTCGTAAACGCCTTTTTCCGTACCCACGGCAATACGGTTTTTAACACGATAAATGTGGTTGTTGAAGGTAGAAGGCAGCCCTTTTTTGTTGGTGTAAAGTGATACGTTAGTGGTTTTCAGTCCAGACAGGCTAATTTTGTAAACACCCTTGTAAGGATGTGATACCCAAATGTTATTGCCATCTGGAATGACAAAGCGAGCAGATTCGCTGAAATTCCCAATATTGCCTACTACTTTGAACTGGTTGTTCTGATAGTTGAATATAGAAATGCCGTTATAATTGCCAGAAAGGATCAAGTTATTGGAAGGGTCGGCAGTAGGAAAATCTACAAAATTCCAGTAACCTCTTCCCGTAGCAATAGGAACGGCTTGGTTGTTCAGCTCTTCAAAAGCACCTTCGTGCCTGCCCAAAAGTAATTTGCCATGGAGTACGTTCATGCCCCAAGCTTGGCCGCCCGCATTGGCTACAGGTGTAAAATCAGCTTGTGCCAAACTAATATCGCCTCTATGTGCTAAAGAGAGTTTATAAATTCCGTTGGATAAACCTACGTATAAGTTGTTTTGGTAAATGATGGAAGTATGTCCCCCTGCGTTGTCAAAAATAGGTGGGTTAATGTGTTTCAATGCATTTCCACTGGCAATAAAACTAATGCCATCAGCAAGCCCCAGCCATATGTTATTATTGTTGTCCTTAAATAAGCTTAATACCGAATTATTTTGAAGGCCAGCATTTTTAGACAAATGGTACAGCTCTTTGCCATTTTTCTCCATGAGGAAAAAGCCATTATTTAAAGTGGCAAGGCCAAGGGTACTTTCATTAACATTACAGGTATTGGTAATGTTGGGGATATGCGCAGCCTCTTTAATGGGTGTCATTTGACCATTGCTAATCACTTGCAAACCATGTGATAAAGAGCTTACCAGAATGTCGCCTTTTCCATATGGACATATGGAGCTGATGGTGAAATAAGGAGAAACAGGTTCTTTAAGTAATGGTAACCAATTACTGCCAACTAGTTTCAGTAGTCCTTTTGCCTTATTATGGGCAATAATTTCATTGTTGGCCATGCCAAGGTATAACCATTTGGAATTGGTGCCAAAAACGGTAATCTCATTATTGTACCATCTGAAAATAGCATTTTCTGTTCTAAAGAATACCGCTTTGCCGGCATATTGTATGTTCCAGATGTCGGCAAATGAGGCATAGCTTTTTGGGATTTTGGATTTTAAACTATTGAAAGTGAGTTTTCCATTCTCATCTGGGGCAAAATAGCCGAAGTCGCCTTGGCCGCCTGCATATATCTTATGGTCGGCCGCTATTTTGATGGACCTTACAATGGTTTTGTTTGGAAGAGGATAAATTTTCCAACGACTACCGTCAAAAGTAAGTAGTCCTTCATCATTGGCAAAATAGAGCACCCCATTTTTGTCTTGTTGAATATCCCAATTATGAGTTCCCCCTCCATAGGTGGTGTTGTCATAATTGATAATGTCGGGCATACCTATTGGGTTTTGAGCAAAACTCAATAAGCCACTAAACAAAAACAGAATAAATGATATTTGGCTTTTCATTAACAAAATAAAAGTAGACAAAATCTGTGTTTCTTCAAATGATGTAGGTGAAATCCTTTATAATGGTGCTTTTTAAGCGGTTTTGATGTAGTTTTGATGGGGTTGTAAATTTGGAGCTTGGTGGTCATCGGTAATACATTTGTGTCAATTAACCCCAATAACCAAATAATAAAAATCGTATGAACTACAAGTCGTTTGTAAGGCATCATTGTCTTTTGTTGTTGGCTTGTCTTACCTTTTTAAGCTACGGCTGTAAAGATGAAGACTATGCCGAAAAATTAGGAACTCCCGCTAAAGCATCTTTTAAGGTGACCAAAGTACAGGGCAAAGTAAATACCTATCTATTAGAGAGTACTTCTCAAAGTGCTTACCGTTACCAATGGGATTTTGGCTTGAACGAAGGACCTAAACCTGCGGGTGCTTCTACCGAAGCTTATTTCATTTCTAAAGGAACCTACAACGTAAAGCTTTATGCTTACGGCGAAGGTGGCTATGACATCGCTACACAGCCAGTGGTGGTAGACCAAGATGATTTTACGCCAACCTTGAATAACCCTATTTTCCAACAGTTGGTAGCACACGCTTGGAAGCTAGACCCAACATCTACGGTCCCTATCACTGTAGGTACTGAAAACAATCCCGCTGAATATTTTGGTGGTGGTGCTTTGGCCAATTGCCAAGTGGATGATGATTACACCTTCAGCTTTGCCAACAATGCCTTTAAGTTAAGCTACAAAGCCAACGGACAAACCTTTAATGCTGGAAACATTGCACCAAACTACAGTTGTGCAGCAGATAGGTCTTATGATTCTGCTTTTACGTTTAGCACAACCGTTCAAGGCGCAGGTATTGCTACCATTACCATTCCAGGCAATGTGCCAGATAGATTTATTGGCGTAACCGATGTTTCTTCTAACAACTATCGCATCATTTCAATTTCAGCTACTGAAATGGTATTGCGTTCTGGAAAATCAAATGAAACAGTGCACCAAATGCGTTTCGTGAAAAAATAAGTGTACCGTTACGGTATTGTGAAATTAAAAGACCAAATATAAATATGAAAAAAATTCGACTATTAATCGTATTGCTAATTTGTTCGTTCGCTCTGCAGAGCGCATTCGCACAGAACTTTACTGTTTCTGGTGTGGTGAAGGACAGGTTGGGCAAAGAAGTTCCAGGTGTTTCGGTAATCATTAAGGGCACCACTAACGGAGTTTCTACTACGGCAGATGGTAAGTATTCCATTACTGTCCCTAAAGCAGGTACCACCTTGGTGTTTTCTTTTATTGGAATGACCACTCAAGAGTTCTTAGTCACTAAGTCGGAAACCATTAACGTGGTGTTAGACGAAAGTGCCAACTCACTTAACGACGTGGTGATTGTGGGTTTCGGTACTCAAAAGAGAAGTAACGTAACAGGTTCGGTATCTACCGTGAACAATAAACAACTCGTGCAAACGCCAGTTGGGGATTTGAGTAACGCCCTTGCAGGTCGTACACCTGGGGTAATCACCAAGCAACCTTCTGGTGAGCCAGGCGCTGATGGTACCCAAATCTACATCAGAGGTAATTCTACTTTTGGAGGTGGTAGCATGGAGCCATTGTTTGTGATTGATGGCGTGGTGCGTTCTGGCCGTGATTTTGGTCAGATGGACCCCAATGAAATTGAAAGCGTAAGTATTTTGAAAGATGCTTCTTCGGCCGCAATTTTTGGGGTAAAAGGGGCTAACGGTGTTGTTTTGGTCACTACAAAACGTGGAAAGGCTGGACAAATTACCACCAATTATTCATTCAACTACGGTTTTTCTAAAGTAACCAGATTGCCAGATGCTTTAGGTTCTTACGAGTACGCGGTGTTGTACAATGAAGCAAAATTAAATGATAACCCAAATGCAACACCAGAGTTTTCTTTGGAGCGTTTGGAAGCTTTTAAAAATGGAACTGACCCAGATGCAAATCCTAACACAGATTGGATGGATTTAGTACTTGGTGGAACTGCACCAAGAATGCAGCACAACCTATCATTGGCGGGTGGTAGCGAAAAAATTAAATACTTCACTTCTTTCGGTTATTTAAATGAAGACGGTTTATACAGCTCTTTAAATTATAAGCGATATAACGTAAGAAGCAATGTGGATATCCAAGCTACTTCTACCACAAAAATCTCTATTGATTTATCAGGTAGGTTAGAGAACAAACAATCTCCGCCAGCAAGTATCGATAACATTTTTGAGCACACCATGCGTAACCCGCCAGTACAACCTGCTAGATTTTCTAACGGCTTGTTAGCGGCACCAGGTGTATATCCAAACCCACTGGCCTTAATTAGCGAAGAAAGTGGTTATAACAGAAATTCTGCTAGTTATTTCATGAGTAACTTTCAAGTGGTACAACAAATACCAGGGGTAGAGGGCCTTTCTATCAAGGGAGTTTTAGCTTTCGATAGAAACTTCAACCAAAATAAAACATGGAATCAATGGGTGCCACTTTATGTAAGAAATAACGACGGAACCTACACCGTAAACTCACAATCAAAGTCATCTCTTTCTAAAGGATACGGCGAAGGACAAAGTACTGAATTGCAAGGTCACATTAACTACGACAGAAGATTTGGTAAACACGGTATTTCTGCGTTGGCTTTGGTGTTGCAAAAACAAAACCAAGGAACAGGAATTTATGGCGCTAGAAATTCTTACGAAAGTTCAGCATTACAGATTTTAAATTTCGGTCCAGCTTTAAATGAAGTGTTGAGTGATGGCGAAGATAAGACAGCATTGCGTAGCGCTGCGGTACGTGTGAACTATGATTACGATGGTAAATATCTTTTCCAAGCAAGTTTAAGACGAGATGAATCAGAAAACTTTGCTCCGAAAGAAAGAACAGGTTATTTTCCTGCTTTCTCTGCGGGTTGGTTAATCACCAGAGAAAACTTCATGCAAAACGTAAAGTTCATCGATTTCTTAAAACTAAAAGCTTCTTATGGTACTTTAGGTAGCGATCGCATTCCAAGCCGTTTTGGTTACTACAACCGTTATAACTTGGTGCCTAACGTGTATCCATTTGGCGGTAATTTTGTAACAGGTTTAACCCCTGGAGCTATTGCCAACGAAAACTTAACTTGGGAAACTTCCATTAAAATGGACGCTGGTATCGAAGCTAAATTCTTCAAAAGCCAATTAAGCGTTGATTTTACTGTATTTAAAGAAAGAAGAAAAGACATTTTAGCAACAAGATCACTATCTGTTCCATTGAGTTTTGGAGCTGCTTTGCCTGCTGAAAACTTCGGTATTGTTGACAATAAAGGTTTTGAGTTAGTGCTGAACCACACCAAACAGTTAACTAATGATTTGTCGTACTTCATTGGTGGTAACTTAACTTATGCTAAAAACAAGATTGTAGAGGCAGCAGAAGCTTCAAACATTCCTGACTATAGACGGATCACTGGAAGACCAAATGGCGGTATTTATGGTTATAAAGCCATTGGTATTTTTAAAGATGCAGCAGATTATGCAGCTTCGCCAAAACATACCGCATATTTAAATTCTACAGGTCCTGGCGATATCAAATATCAAGATATTAACGGCGATGGCGTTATCAACGATGACGATATCACCTATTTGGGCAATGGTTCGTTGCCACAAATTCTTTATGGTATTAACGGCGGCGTAAACTTCAAAGGTTTTGAATTGAATTTCTTGTTCCAAGGAGCAGCAAAATCTCAACAGTTGTTCACACAAAATGCAGCATGGGCTTTCCATAACGGTGGTCGTGTAAATGCGGAATGGTTAGACAGATGGACGCCTGCTCGCCCAGATGCGCCACTTCCTCGCTTAACCTTAAATACCAACGGTAATAACTATTTAAACAGTAGCTTCTGGGTGCAAAACTCTAGCTACATCAGGTTGAAAAACGTGGAGTTCGCCTATACCCTTAAAAACAAGTTATTATCTAAAATTGGGGCAAATAGTTTGAGGATTTATGCTCAAGGACAGAACTTGTTCACCATCACTGATTTGATTAATCTCGATCCAGAGAATACAAACGGTATTGGTAGATACTACCCTCAACAAAAAACTTACACTTTTGGGCTTAACATACAGTTCTAATTACCAATCGTCGATATGATTACTATTAAAAGAAAAGAAATGAACAAAAG
Organism: Pedobacter sp. ASV17; assembly: GCF_016429065.1. GTDB lineage: Bacteria > Bacteroidota > Bacteroidia > Sphingobacteriales > Sphingobacteriaceae > Pedobacter. The sequence continues at coordinate 8,617 of NZ_JAELTX010000076.1, read as the reverse complement.
ATATAAATGGTTGGTCGGCGTAATGGTAATTACGTTTACAACTTTCTCATGTAAAAAAAATCTATTGGATATTAAACCAATTGATTTCGTATCTGATGCAGCCGTTTTTCAAGATATCACCTTAACCAATCAGTTTGTTAACGATATCTACGGCTCCTTGTTAAGTGGTTTTGAACGTAGAGATTTTGGTTACGACCAAGACTGGGCACGTGGTTTCTCTAACTTGGATATGATGACAGATGATATTGAAGGCCACAATGATTTGCCAATGAACAGGGTGCAGGCAGGAGATTTAAACGCTCACTTTTCGGAGGGTACACAATTATGGGCAGTTAACTATAGCTTGATCAGGAAGGCAAACACCCTTATTGCCCGTGTTGATGGTGTACCTACCACGAATACTGCATTGAGAGATCGTTTGAAAGCTGAAACCAGATTTTTAAGAGCATTTGCTTATGCAGATTTAGTGAAATCGTTTGGTGGCGTTCCATTGATTACTACGGAACAAAATGTGAACGATAATTTGGAAGTGCCTAGAAATACCTATGATGAATGTGTGGCATTTATCGTTAAGGAATGTGATGAAGCTGCTGCGGTATTACTGCCAAGTTATCCTGATGCAGAATTGGGAAGAGCTACAAAAGGAGCGGCTTTGGCTTTAAAAGCAAGAGTATTGCTTTATCATGCTAGTCCATTAAATAACCCAAATAACATTATTTCTAGGTGGGATGATGCCGCAAAAGCAGCACAACAAGTGATGACTTTAGCCCCTGCAACCTATGATCTATACCCTGATTATTATCAGTTATTCATGACCAAAGCAGGTAACAAGGAAGTGATTTTTGCGAAGAAATTTGGTCGTCCAAACCGTACGCACCAAAGTGCTTGGATGTTGCACATGAGCTTCACGCCAACAGGTTGGGGTGGTTGGGGTGCTTTCCACGCGACACAGAATTTGGTAGATGCTTTTGAAATGAGAACCACAGGTTTACGTCCTGATGAAGCTGGTTCTGGATATGATCCACAAAATCCTTATGCAAATCGCGATACCCGTTTAGATAAAGCGATGTTGATGAATGGCTCACAATTTAAAGGCATCACAGTAGAAACTTTCCAAAGTGCCGACCTTGCAGTGTTCCCTGATGGTAATGCCAATAGCCGTACCAATGGCGATAGAACTAAAACTGGTTATGGTTTACGTAAGTTCATCGACGAGAAAAATATGACTGCCGATGCAGTATACCAAGGAGGAGATAACGATTGGATTTATATGCGTTATGCAGAAGTGTTGTTAAACTATGCAGAAGCTAAAAATGAGTTTAGTGGACCAGATGGTACCGTATACGATGCTTTAGATAAAGTACGCTCAAGAGGCGGATTGCCACCAATGACCAGAAACTTTTCACAAATCACTTTGAGGGAGAAAATCCGTAACGAGCGTAGAGTAGAACTTTGTTTTGAAGAACAACGTGTTTATGATGTGCGTCGTTGGAAAACTGGAATGACCTATTTTAACGGCCCCGTTTACAGAATGAACGTGATTAAAAACACTAATGGTTCTATCACTTATACCAAGGCAGTGTTAGAGAACAGGGTTTATAAAGAAAGCTATAACCTTTTCCCTATTCCTCAAATAGAGATGGAGAGAAACAGAAAACTAACTCCTAATCCGTAACAATTAATAGAAATGGCATTTTATTTCCCCCAGCAATGGGGGAAATTTCAATGTACAGGTTTAATCCTGATTATATGCAGAAAATACTTTATAGCACTATTGTCATGTGTGCAGCAATCTGTAGCAATCTTTTTGCTGCCGAAAAAAAACTAAGTAGCCAAGCGCTTCAGCCCATAAAAGTTGAGGTGAAAAAAACCGAAAAGGGTTTCGAACTACTTAGAGATGGCAAACCCTATTTCGTTAAAGGTGCTGGCGGCACTTCCTATTACCATAAAGTGGCGGCCTACGGAGGGAATTCTGTTCGTACCTGGAGCACCAATGGTGCAAAAAATGTTCTCGACTCAGCCCAAAAAAACGGATTAACCGTGATGATGGGTCTGCCTGTTACTGCGGAACGTCACGGCTTTAATTATGATGATCCCGTTGCCGTTAAAAAACAATTGGAGCGAGTAAAGGCAGAAGTGCTGAAATACAAAGACCATCCAGCGCTATTAACTTGGGGCATTGGAAATGAGCTTAACTTATCCTACAAAAATCCAAAGGTATGGGAAGCGGTTAACGACATTGCCAAAATGATTAAGGAAGTTGATCCCAACCATTTGGTGACTACCGTGTTGGCGGGTATCAACAAAAAAGAAATAGAACACATCAAAGCCACTGCGCCAGCTATTGAACTTTTGGCCATCAATACTTACGGTGGTTTGGCAGAGCTTCCCGCAAAAATTAAAGCAGCGGGTTGGAATGGTCCTTATATGGTAACCGAATGGGGACCTACTGGCCATTGGGAGGGTTTACAAACTGATTGGAATGCTCCCGTAGAAGAAACCAGTGCCGAAAAAGCGGCGGTTTATCAAAACCGTTACCAATATGGTATCGAAAGAGATAAAGCTAATTGCTTAGGCTCTTACGTGTTTTTATGGGGCCAAAAGCAAGAAAGGACACCGACTTGGTATGGTCTTTTTACCAACAAAGGCGAAGAAAATGAAGTGGTTGACATGATGCATTACCTTTGGAAAGGAGCTTTTCCAAAAAACAAAGCACCACACCTGTATGGTTTCCTGTTAAACAACCAAAAAGCTAACCAAAGTGTGTACTTAAAACCAGGAGTGAATTACGAAGCAGAAGTAATGGCTACTGATCCAGACAATGACCGCTTGAACTACCGTTGGGAATTATTGCCCGAGGCAACCAAAGTAGGAGAGGGTGGTGATCACGAGGATAAACCTACAGCCCTACAAATGCAGCATACCAATAAAGGAAATGGAAAAATTAGCCTTACCGCTCCAAAAACTGGCGGTGCATACCGTTTATTTGTGTACGTAGAGGACGGCAAGAATAAAGTAGCGACGGCGAATATTCCCTTTTTCGTAAAGGAGTAATTGCCTAAATTGTTAATATAAAGAAACTGAAAGATGAAAGTAGAGACAAGCTTGTTTAGAAACTGGTTACTCATTGGACTGATGCTGACCATGAGCCTAAGTTGTAAAAAGGAGGCAAAAGCGGTAGAGCCAAGCAACCTTCAATTGGTGGCCACTGTGAGTACAGATGGCTCGGGTAGAGTTGATTTTGTGGCAACGGCAGCCAATGCAGATCGCTATTACTTTAGCTTCGGTCAGGGCAGTAATGAGAGCATTAGGTCTAATGATGGTAAAGCGGTCACTATTTATACCCAAGGAGGAACTTATACGGTAAAGGTAACCGCCTATTCATCGAGCGATAAATCGATTGAGTTGACCAAAAAAATCACCGTAGATATAGATGAAGTGGTTGATAATACAGGTTACATCTCTCCTGAAAGTTATCCTGGAATGACCCTCGTTTGGCGAGATGAATTTAATGGCGATGCCTTGGATACCAAAGTTTGGAACTTCGAAGAAGGCAATGGCGTTGAAGGCTGGGGCAATTGGGAGTTACAATACTATCGTAAAGAGAATGCTAGGGTACATAACGGTTATTTGACCATTACCGCTAAAAAGGAATCCTATGGAGGAAAAGAATATACCTCTTCGAGATTAACCACGCAGGATAAAAAAGACTTTCTTTATGGTCGTATCGATTTTAGAGCGAAACTGCCTAAAGGGCAAGGGATTTGGCCAGCATTTTGGGCCTTAGGTTCAAATATTCGTACCTCGCCGTGGCCGTTCTCTGGAGAAATTGATATCATGGAAATGGTAGGCGGTGGCCCAGGAAAAGACAATACTGTTCACGGCACGGTGCATTATGAAGATGGTGGGCACAAGTATATTGGTGGCTCAACCACTTTAACCTCGGGAGATTTTTATGATAAATTCCATGTGTTTTCCCTTGTGTGGACTGCAACTTCTCTAAAATGGTATGTAGACAATGTAGAGTTTTACACGTTTGATACTACTGGCGAAAATAAAGACGAATTCAGACGCTCTTACTTTCTGCTTATTAATCTAGCTGTTGGCGGAAACTGGCCAGGCGCTCCAAATGCCAATACTGTTTTCCCACAGAAATATATTGTGGACTATGTTAGAGTTTTTCAATAGAAAAATCATCGGTTAATAGTTAATATTGTTTGTGAAGTCCCGCATCTGCGGGACTTTTTTTTGACTTTTTAATGTCATAAAATGCATGCTGTCGTGTGGGTACAGATATTGGAGAGAATTTTTCCTCCCCCTGCCCCCTCCTAGAGGGGGATATGCGAAATGCTTAAAGCGCTATGTGTCCCCCGCTGGAGGGGGAATTAAAGGGGGAGGAAATACTCTCCCCATTGCGCAACCTTCTGCGAGAAGGAAATTTACTTAAAAAGAAACCACCATCTTCTTTTCTGGAAAACTCACTTTGGTGCTTTTTCTATTCCCATTTTTCTCTACATGAAGAATATTCATTTGGTCGTCAAACAAATCATACAAAATACTATTGCTTGCCCCTAACGATTTAAAAGAAGGTGCGTTGGCTATTTCAAGATAAACATTGGTGGCTTCATGGTCATTTTCAAATCCTACGTAGTTATACTTGACTGCTTTCCCGTCGACCACAAATTTCAAGTTAGCCTCTAAATAACTTTTCACGAAAGCATTCATTTCCTTTTCTTGGCTCTTAGCATACAAATCGATTTTACTTTTAAATCGCTTACTCAATACGTTTTCAAAGTCATCCGTAAAAATTTTACAGGTGATTTCTAGCGACTTATTTTTGCTGTTGTAAGAAACTTCGGTGTTACTTACGTGAAAAGGATGTTTTTTTACTTCCTCTTTTGAAGAAAAGATAAAAGGGAGCAGTAAAACAAGTAACAATTTTGAAAATATTGGATTCATTTTTTTAACTAAGCCCTAAAATTAATAGAAAGAACCTAACTTAGGTTTAATTAACTAGCTAAAATTAAAATCCTACATGTCCTTTTCCGATTTCCTGTTCTATTTTGAACTAGGTTGGTCACATATTGTAAGTTTAGATGCTTTAGATCATCAGCTATTCATCTTGGCACTTATTGCCGTTTATACCACTAAACAGCTCAAGCAAATATTGATATTGGTGACTGCATTTACCGTTGGACATTCAATTACATTAGCTCTAAGCACTTTGGATATTATCCGCTTTGATAGCAAATGGGTAGAGTTTTTAATTCCATGTACCATTTTTATCACGGCGGTTGCTAACCTATTAAAGAACGATAAAAGAAAAAGAAGCGTACAGTTAAATTATTATTTGGCGCTATTTTTTGGCTTAATTCACGGAATGGGTTTTGCAAATTCGGTCCGTATGATGCTGGCAAAAGACCAATATATAGGATGGGGCCTATTTGGCTTTAACTTAGGACTAGAAGTAGGGCAAATTACCTTCGTTGCTTTAACCATGTTGATCTCGGGTATCGTCCTGTATTTCTTCAAAGTACGACAAAGAGATTGGGTCATATTTGTATCGTCCGCTGTTTTTGCGTTAGCTTTACAAATGGCTCTGCAGCGAATACCTTTTTAAAATAAATAACAAATGAAAAGATTTTACGGTTTCTGTTTGAGTGCTACCTTACTCGCTTCGGCGGCTATGGCACAAAACATCCAAAACAATCCAGGAAGTAACCACGGAAACAAGTTTGAACAATTGGGCACCATATTGCCTACACCAAATGAGCAGCGTACCGCAAGTGGCGCTCCTGGGGTAAAGTATTGGCAACAACGTGCCGACTACGACATTAAATGTGAATTGGATGAAAACACGCAAACTTTAAAGGGAAGCGAAACCATTACCTATTACAACAATTCGCCAGACCCACTCACCTATATTTGGATCCAGCTCGATGAAAATCAGCACAACAATCTTAAAAATGCCAATTATCAGAGTGCAACTAAAATGCCTCAAAGTGCTACAGATAAACAGGTGGAAGGTTTCGAACTTAAAACAGCTGATAACGGCTTCGGATTTAACATCCTAAAAATTACCGATGCACAAGGTAAAAGCCTAAAATACACGGTCAATAAAACAATGATGCGAATTGAAACGCCAGTGCTGAAATCTGGAGATAAATTCGTTTTCAATATCGATTGGAACTACAAAATTGTGGACAGGATTGCAAAAGGCGGCAGGGGTGGCTATGAGTATTTCCCAAGCGATGGCAACTATTTGTTTACGATGGCACAATGGTATCCCCGTCTTTGTGTTTACAGCGATTTTCAAGGATGGCAAAACCATCAATTTACAGGCAGAGGTGAATTTGCTTTAACCTTTGGTGATTTCAAAGTGCAAATGACCGTGCCTGCAGATCATGTGGTGGGCTCAACAGGTGAATGTCAAAACTATGCACAAGTACTTACGCCAGCTCAACTATCGAGATTTAATGCCGTAAAAACAGCGAAGGCACCAGTGGAAATTGTAACCTTGGCCGAAGCCAAAGCTGCTGAAACGAAAAAATCGACTGCTAAAAAAACTTGGATTTTTCAAGCTAAGGATGTGAGGGATTTTGCTTGGACTTCCTCTCGCAAATACATCTGGGATGCCATGAACCAAAAGGTAGCCAACAAAGATGTGCTTTGCATGAGTTTCTATGGAAAAGAAGCCTACAATCTTTACAGCAGATATTCTACCAGAGTAGTGGCGCACAGTATCAAAACCTATTCAGATTTTACCATTCCTTATCCATATCCAGTAGCGCAAAGTATTGAAGCCGCCAATGGAATGGAATACCCGATGATCTGTTTCAACTATGGCAGAACCAATGAAGACGGGACCTATAGTGAAACTGTAAAAAATGGAATGATAGGTGTTGTGATTCACGAGGTAGGACATAACTTTTTCCCAATGATCATCAATAGCGACGAGCGCCAGTGGTCGTGGATGGACGAAGGATTGAATACTTTTACACAGTTCTTAACGGAGTCATCTTGGGACAATAAATTCCCGAGCAAACGTGGACCAGCTTACGCCATTGTACCTTATATGCAATTGCCAAAAGACCAATTGGAACCCATCATGTCCAATTCAGAAAATATTGTGCAGTTTGGGCCAAATGCTTACGCTAAACCTGCAACGGGTTTAAATATTCTTCGTGAAACCATCATGGGTCGCGAACTTTTCGATTATGCTTTCAAGGAGTATTCGAGAAGATGGGCTTTTAAACATCCAACACCAGCCGATTTCTTTAGAACCATGGAAGATGCCAGTGGCGAAGATTTGGATTGGTTTTGGAGAGGCTGGTTTTACAGTACCGATGTTTGCGACATCTCTTTAGATGAAGTGAAATATGCAAAAGCTGATTTCCCTCAGCCCGCAAAAACCAAAACGGAGAAACCAATAGTGGGTAAACCTATTTTAACTGATGACGATATCAGCAAGCAAAGAAACAGAGAAGACAAAACAATTAAGTTCTATACTGATCAAGATTTAGAAGCTCGTGATTTTTATTGGAAATATGCCCGAGGTTTGGTGCAAGTAGATAGCAGTAAAGTAAAAACCAAGGAAGTAAGATTGCCAGTAGAAGAATTTACGAGTGAAGAGAAAGCAAAATATAGCAACAAACATTTTTATGAGCTTAACTTTAGCAATAAAGGTGGTTTGGTGATGCCAATTATTGTGGAGTTTACTTTTAAGGATGGCACCAAAACCGTGGACAGGATACCTGCACAAATATGGAGGCTGAACGAATTGAAAACTTCTAAATTTTATGCTTTAGATAAAGAAGTAGCAGCGATTAAAGTAGACCCTTTCCGTGAAACAGCCGATATCAATGAAAGTAACAATACTTGGGGAGCGGTAGAAGCTGCACCATCCAAATTCCAAATGTTTAAAGCGGCCCAAGCAGCAGGCCGAGGACAATCGGAAGGCATTAACCCAATGCAGTTTGAAGTGAAAAAAGGCAAATAATTATTCTTTGATCATACCTGAAGTCCCGCACCTGCGGGACTTTTTTTTGATAACATTTTATCGTGGTAGCTGTTTAGTATTCGTCATTGCGGGGTACAGCCTTTCCCGCACTTTCTCGGGAAAGCAATCTTAAAGCGACGAGTTCTATACCAAAGAGATTGCCTTTTTTTACGACCACAAGCGTAACGTCATGCTGGATTTATTTTACTTCGTAGCTTTCCGCTTTGCTACAGGTCAGCATCTTTTTAGGATGAAAAACCCTAGAATAAATCCATAACTGTTTGTATTATCAAACCAGCTCTTCATTTCGATCCCGAATTTTCGGGAGAGACCGAGAAGCAGCTACGAAGTAAATTGAAAATCAACGTAGTCAAATCTAGCGCTTCGCTGTTTGCTGGTAGATATTTTTAGGCTAGTCAAGCTTGTTAGATTTCTCACTATGTTCGAAATGACGGTAACGGGATTGCCATGATATCAGTTGGTTTCATTGATTTTTTCACTGCTTTACAATCAGCCATTATTTGCTAAGGTCAATAGCTGGGGTAGTTAGTGATTTTTGCAGCCCCTCCATTCCCGTCATTTCGACGACCGAAGGAGGAGAAATCTAGCGGGTCGCTG
>NZ_JAELTX010000730.1 GCF_016429065.1 Pedobacter sp. ASV17 | reverse complement strand
TCTTGTAATTCGTCTCGTGGGCTCGGAGATGTGTATAAGAGACAGAGTTACACCAGTTGCCTCGCTGTCGCTTCGAGCATGCCGTGAAGAGCCATAGCGGTCTGACAATGGCGTCTCTCGACTGTCACGTAGACTTTCCCTGGGTACGCTTTCTCGACCGGCTGCCTGTTGTTGATGCATTTGCATATGCTGCTGTTGGATAAGATGGTGCGGCTGTTGAGGTTGTTGCTGTTGGATTTGCTGATGATGATGATGCTGTTGCTGCTGTTGCTGCTGTTGCTGCTGTTGGAGGCGTCGTTGGGCACTGTCGACACTTGGCGACCTCATGGTTTGACTATCCCATGTTGGCGTCGAAGTGTGAGTCGACCTCGTGTCACTATTCGCAGAGCGTACTAT
>NZ_JAELTX010000729.1 GCF_016429065.1 Pedobacter sp. ASV17 | reverse complement strand
CCGCTGCGGTGCACCTACCCATTCCCCCTCGTGCATACCACGTGATTACATAAGCGGAGCTCGGGAAATTCCGAATTTTAGCAGAATTGCGGGCGACGCGCGCGATTGAGAAAACGGCCAAGTCGCGACACCTTCGTTTGCTACCCAGACCACACCACCAACGACTTGCGCCGCTGCCCCTGGAGGCTCCATCACCACAACCCCGGCAACTTCTCTGCGGCTTTGATTGCTTTTTGATATTTGCCACCGCCAAACGAGCCTCTGTCGCCGTCAAATCAGGCGCCTGGCCGTGGCCTTTTGACCTCAGTCTGCTCCCTTGCGACGACGCCTCTACTCTGGCTGGGCAATGCTCATCGCCTACCACAACCGCACATAATGGAACGTTCAAAACCCCAAG
>NZ_JAELTX010000728.1 GCF_016429065.1 Pedobacter sp. ASV17 | reverse complement strand
CCCCCCCCCCCCCCCCCCCCCCCCCCCCCCCCCCCCCCCCCCCCCCCCCCCCCCCCCCCCCCCCCCCCCCCCGTTTTTCAAGCTCAAGACGGAATACGAGATCTTGTAATTCGTCTCGTGGGCTCGGAGATGTGTATAAGAGACAGAGTACTCTGTGCAGTAGCTTTGGAGGAGAGTGGTCGTCACAAAAGAGTCGTCGCGTCGGCCGCCAATACGACCGACGGAAGAAGAGGTGGGGGGTTGAGTTTGACCTGTCTCTTATACACATCTGACGCTGCCGACGACTGAGCCGGTGTGTAGATCTCGGTGGTGGGCGTGGGATTAAAAAAGGGGGGGGGGGGGGGGGGGGGGGGGGGGGGGGGGGGGGGGGGGGGGGGGGGGGGGGGGGGGGGGGGGG
>NZ_JAELTX010000727.1 GCF_016429065.1 Pedobacter sp. ASV17 | reverse complement strand
ACTCCGTACCGAGTACTCCACGCTGTATGCACTCCAGGCGCGCCGCCCAAATGGTCAACTAGTCCAAGATGTAAGCTCTTTACGACAAGCCGAACAGGAAGCAACCAGGATAAAACGAGCAAGCCTCAGCAAATGCAGAGGTACCCCTTGCTCACCCACTTTATCTGCCCAACTGCGGATACGGACCAAGGCACACAGCGGGAAACCAGCCCTGTTACCTACTGTATGACGGCTTGCGAGCAAATCATGTCGACTCGGTCTCTGTACCAGCTTTGCATCGGCCCAACAAAGAGTGGGCATTACTCTCCTCTTACAGCTGCCTCTTTTACACGAGGGGTGGGGTAATGGAACGCCATGGCAGACCTAAATCCAATGGTAAAAGGTAGCAGCATAACAT
>NZ_JAELTX010000726.1 GCF_016429065.1 Pedobacter sp. ASV17 | reverse complement strand
ACCCCCCCCACCCCCCCCCCCCCCCCCCCCCCCCCCCCCCCCCCCCCCCCCCCCCCCCCCCCCCCCCCTTTCTTACCGCCACGCCCACCACCGCCATCGACACACCGGCTCAGTCGTCGGCAGCGTCAGATGTGTATAAGAGACAGATCAAATTCTCAAAGTATAAAACGCCGAGTCCATCACATTCATTCTGAAAATGTTATCTCACAACTACGAGTAAGTGGTACCCCCAAACCTGCGGGCCCCAAATGCTGTCTCTTATACACATCTCCGAGCCCACGAGACGAATTACAAGATCTCGTATGCCGTCTTCGGGTTGGAAAGGGGGGGGGGGGGGGGGGGGGGGGGGGGGGGGGGGGGGGGGGGGGGGGGGGGGGGGGGGGGGGGGGGGGGGGGG
>NZ_JAELTX010000725.1 GCF_016429065.1 Pedobacter sp. ASV17 | reverse complement strand
AATTTAAGCTTGACTCAGTGGTGATGGACAAAACCCTATCTGGACCGCGTATCTGAAATTCATGAGAGCGGCCCGTCGCTTCCCCAGTCAGCATAAAAGGCGGCTGCGCCCCACCACGCGCAATGACACAATCCCATCACACCATCTCATGACAGGCGGCCTATGTCGGTGCAGCTCCACAACCACCAGTCATAAATCTTGCTTGCATTGGCTCTCTTATTTCTCTAGCCATTGCTTTTCTGCATCTTTTATTCTTCAGTACTTACTTCTGTCAAGGCTGAAGAGAACTGAGTGAGACTCGTCACGTCGGGACTTTGTTACCTAGCCGACACGTGTCTGCCTCTTCGGCGAGTCTCAAGCGCTCCTCTTCAACAAATCACCCCAGACACACTGGGAC
>NZ_JAELTX010000724.1 GCF_016429065.1 Pedobacter sp. ASV17 | reverse complement strand
GGCCTACGGCTGCCACACCGAAATAATGTTTGTTTACCCGCCAAATAAATCACCTTTAGATTGTAGGTTTCGGAATTCAAGTCGGAAATCACCTTCTCGCAAATGTGTAGGTACCCTATAATGAGCGTCCGAAGTCTTATCTGCTGACATGTAAATGCATGGCAAGTAGAAGACTGATGCAGAACAGAGAGGCTCGGGTTTATTGAGTTTACCGAGTTTACAAACGAAAAGAGCGCCCATGTGCAGATTCCCACAGCCGTCTATGCCAGTGTTTCTGGACTCGCCACGTACACAATAGCCTATTTGTAAATTTATATCGGAAAATAAAGACGCTAACCAAGGAGAACTACGAAAGAAGTAGGTCCAAAACTCATGTAAAGGCAAAGAGAAAAAAGAA
>NZ_JAELTX010000075.1 GCF_016429065.1 Pedobacter sp. ASV17 | reverse complement strand
GTGGGTAATCGTTAATTTCTGCATTTTGAATATTGATGGCACCTTGTTTTTGATCAGGCACCAATTGCATGAAAGATTGTAGGGCATAAAACAAGCCCGCATCTTTACCAATCAACTTAATGCGATGGCTACTGATTTTAATTTGGTAACCTTCGCTAGGCAATTGGTCTGCTCCTGTACTGGTCAACTCTATGGCTTTTTGTCCAGCAGCTAAGGTTTTTACCAGTTTTAGGCTTAGCCCCTTAGTAGCCGCAAATGATTGAAGCATTTCGGCTATTTTGGCATTTTTGGGGTGGGTATTAAGCAAAACAACGCTCTTATCCAGAATAAAGCTCCCACTTCCTTTTTGTACGGATACAGGGGCAGGAATAATCCCCATGTTAGCATCGGTTTGTGCCTGAGCATTTAACAAAAAAAATGCAGCCACAGCCGTTAAAAACAATTTTTTCATCAGTTTTGGTTTATGATATTGGTTTGGTTAGCACTAAACAAGTACTTTATTACAAGATATAAATTTTTCAGTCTGAGCACGAAAGAAAAAGTGAAAACATAAAAAAAGCTCCCTAAAGATTAGGAAGCTTTCAAAAATTTTATGAGGTAATGTTATTTAGCATCCCCTTTAGCGGCCAAATATCTTTCGGCATCTAAAGCGGCCATACAACCTGAACCCGCAGCCGTAATGGCTTGTCTATAATAACTGTCTTGTACGTCACCGCAGGCAAAAACACCTTCAATATTTGTTTTAGAAGTACCAGGAATGGTTTGTAAATAGCCTGTTTCATCCATATTCAACCATCCTTTAAACATATCGGTATTAGGTTTATGACCAATAGCCACAAAGAAACCTTCGATATCTAAAGTAGTAGCCTCTTCTGTTTTATGATTGAATACGTTTACACCCGTTACATTTTTACCATTTCCAATTACTTCAGTAGTTTCGGTATTGTAAAGTACTTCAATATTTTCTGTATTTAGCACACGGTGAACCATTGCTTTTGAAGCTCTAAATTCATCTCTACGCACCAACATGTAAACTTTCTTACAAAGTTTGGCTAGGTAAGTTGCCTCTTCGGCAGCAGTATCGCCCGCACCTACAATAGCTACAGTTTGACCTTTGAAAAAGAAACCATCGCAAACGGCACAAGCTGACACCCCAAAACCATTGTATTGTTGCTCACTTGGTAAGCCCAACCATTTTGCTTTTGCTCCTGTAGCGATAATCACAGAATCCGCCAAAATTGTTTTGGTTTCATCTACGGTTACTTTATGTGGCAATGAAGAGAAATCAACCGAGCTTACATATCCAAAACGGATTTGCGTACCGAAACGCTCTGCTTGGTTTTTAAAGTCTTCCATCATTTCAGGGCCCATGATTCCGTTAGGATAACCAGGGAAATTGTCTACATCAGTGGTTTGGGTAAGCTGTCCGCCCATTTCCATACCTGTGTACAATACGGGCTTCAAATCGGCTCTAGCAGCATAAATAGCTGCGGTATAACCTGCTGGCCCCGACCCAATAATGAGGCATTCTACGTGTTCTAATTCTTCTTGTTGAGACATTGTGTGTAATTTGTGATGCAAATTTAATCTTTAAGCCCTAAAGCGCAATATTTGTGGAGAAAGATGAAATTGTGGAGATAATTCGTTTAGTGGTTAGGGATTAGTAGCTAGGAGTTAGTGTTTAGAAGAGTCGGAAAGCTACTAGACCGTAAGTTGGGAAGTAAATTGGCTAATTGTAAAGAGTCCGTAAGTAGATAGACCGTAAGTTGGGAAGCTAGAAGTTCAAAGATATACGGCACTCTTAATCTTTCGGACTTCCCAACTCTAAACTTTCTGACCTTCCAACTCTAAACTTTCCAACTTTTAACTTTCTAACCTTTCAACAACCTACCTTCCTTTATTAGCTTTCAGCAAGCGTACAAAGTTACCTCCTAATATTTTATAGATATCCGCTTCGCTGTACCCTCTTTTCAAAAGGGCCGCGGTTACCTTAGGAAAATCAGCTACGCTTTCGATTCCCTGCGGGAAGGATTCGGCGCCATCAAAATCGGCACCAATACCCACGTGATCTACGCCAATCAATTTCACAATGTGATCAATATGGTCTACTACTTTTTCAATGCTTGGTCGTATTTCATCTGCTTCTACCTTGTGCAAACTGATAAGGGTATCAATCGCTTTTGATCTTCCGTATTTATCGCTAAGGGATTTAAGCTCATCTTTATATTTTGCCAAAAAGCCTTGTTGTTTTTTCGAATAGGTAGAATCTAAAAATCCACTATAGAAATTCAATGAAATTACGCCGCCATTTTTGCCTACAGCTTTGATTTGGTCGTCTTTTAGGTTTCTAGGAATGGGATTAATGGCATGTACACAGCTATGTGATACCAAAATAGGTTTTTTAGATGCACGGATAGCATCATAAAAAGTCTGCTCTCCTACATGAGACAGGTCTACCAATACGCCAAGGTCATTCAACTTTTTTACTACTGATTTTCCAAAATCGTTTAGACCTGGCTTTTCAATTTTGCCCTTGCTTTCTTCTGCTGCAGAACTTGCCCATGGTGTGCTATTATTCCAAGTAAGCGTAAGATAGATCATTCCTCTTTTAGCCAAAGCTTCAAGTTTGACCAAGTCGTTCTCGATCATGTGTCCTCCCTCTACCCCTATTAATGCAGCTAGCTTATTTTGCTTAACAGCATTTTCAAGCTCCTGTGCATTGGTGGCCAAAGTAATTCTATCGGGATGTCTTTTGATCAGGCTATACAAAGAATCAATCTGCCTGTTGGCCAAATCAAAACCGCCTTTTTCATCACACCAAATAGAAAAAACCTGTACATCTAACCCGCCCTGCTTTGCCCTCACCAAATCAAAATTACCAGAGGACTGCAACTTTCCAACATCTATGCCCGACTGTATCTGGTTGAAAAGAATGTCGCCATGGGTATCAACCATTATCGCTTTTCGGTGTATTTCGCTTGCAGTTTGCGCATAAGCACCAAGTGTTAACATTGTGGCGGCCAATAGGGCTAGTTGTTTCTTCATGTTATTCTATTGCTTGTATTTCTTCTCTGGTGAGTCTGCTTGTACTAATGAGCTTGTCGTTATCAAATACTTCCTTTGTTCTCCTTTTCAAATCGTACCAAGTGCCGTCCTTAAGTCCGTTCTTGAAATGCCCATATATTTCTCTTCTACCTTTATAATTGAAAAGAGCAATATCACCATTTAATTTGCCATTTAAATAATTACGATACCCCAATACCTTACCATCTGGAAAATAATCCGTCCACTTGCCTTCTTCTAAACCATCTACGTATGATCCTTCTTGTGATATAAACCTATCTGTTTTTGAATTTTTAAAATTGGTAAAATTATCATAATTATAATCGTAGATACTTCCATAGAAAATGAACTTACCGTGTGGCTTAGAAAGTTGTTCATCTTTATAACTTCCAGAAAGCATCAAATTATCGTATAAATCATATCTTTTTAATACCCATAAGTCTTGGTCACTTAATTTTCCATAAACGCCATAAGAAGTTGCCCGTTCAGCATCTGTAGTGACCCTATTTCCATTAAAATAAATAGGTTTAGCTTGCGAGAAAGCCTGCAAAACGGTACAAAAGCATAAAAATATCAGCAGTTTATATTTCATTTTCGTTTAAGTTTGAATTACCCCTACATTAAATGTTTTTCTAATAGGCGATTGGTTGGCAGCTTCAATTCCCATGGAAATTACTTTACGGGTTTCCAATGGATCTATCACACCATCTACCCATAAACGTGATGCGGCGTAATATGGTGTAGTTTGAGCATTATATTTATTGGTGATTTCATCCAATAACTGATTCTTTTTGTCTTCGGCTATCGTTTCTCCCTTGGCTCTTAACGCACTTTCCTGAATTTGCAATAATACTTTAGCGGCTTGTGCCCCTCCCATTACGGCTATCTTTGCACTTGGCCAAGCATAAATCAATCGTGGATCATAAGCTTTACCGCACATGGCATAATTACCAGCACCATAAGAATTGCCCAATACCACCGTAAATTTAGGCACCACCGAGTTAGCAACCGTATTTACCATTTTGGCACCATCTTTAATAATACCGCCTTGTTCTGATCTGCTTCCCACCATAAAACCCGTTACATCATGTAAAAATACCAAAGGAATTTTCTTTTGGTTACAGTTCATGATAAAACGGCTGGCTTTATCGGCACTATCAGAATAAATTACGCCACCAAATTGCATTTCGCCTTTCTTTGACTTTACTACCTTGCGCTGATTGGCTACAATTCCTACTGCCCATCCATCTATACGCCCCAACCCACAAATGATAGATTGACCGTATAGTTCCTTATATTCTTCAAATTCAGAATGATCTACCAAACGCAAAATAATTTCCTTCATATCATAAGGTTTCTCGCGATTATCAGGCAATATACCATAAATATCTTCTTGCTTTAATTTTGGCAAAGCCGATTTAATACGATCAAAACCTGCATTTTGAGGAGCGCCCAACATGCTCATGATATTTCTGATGCTATCCAAACAAGCTTGGTCGTTAGGATGCTTATAATCTGTAACTCCTGAAATTTCACAGTGTGTAGTTGCTCCACCCAATGTTTCATTATCTATATCTTCGCCAATAGCCGATTTTACCAAGTACGAGCCTGCTAAAAATACCGAGCCTGTACCATCCACAATCATTGCCTCGTCGCTCATAATAGGCAAATAGGCACCACCAGCTACACACGAACCCATAATGGCCGCAATTTGAACAATCCCTTCCGACGACATGATGGCGTTATTCCTAAATATACGCCCAAAATGTTCTTTATCTGGAAAAATTTCATCCTGCATAGGTAAATAAACACCCGCACTGTCTACCAAATAAATAATTGGCAAACGATTTTCCATGGATATTTCTTGCGCACGCAGGTTTTTCTTTGCTGTCATGGGAAACCAGGCACCCGCTTTTACGGTAGCATCGTTAGCCACTACCACACATTGCCTTCCTGATACGTAGCCAATTTTCACCACTACGCCTGCACTTGGGCAACCTCCTTCTGCTTCGTACATCCCTTCGGCCGCAAAAGCCCCCACCTCTACAGACGGCCTATCGGCATCCAATAAATAGTCAATCCGCTCCCTTGCCAGAAGCTTTCCTTTTTCTTTTTGTTTAGCAGCACTTTTCTCCCCGCCGCCTAGGTAAACTTTTTTTAGTTTTTCTTTCAATTGGTAGACTAACTGTTTATTGTAGTCCTCATTCTTGTTAAATGACAAATCCATACTGGTTTTAATTTTGGTTTTTGGTCTTAGCTGCACAGTCACACAGCCAATGATGCTAAAATAGTATTTTAAGCGTTGTAATAGCATGAAATGGCCTATATTTTTTATGTTATTGCTTACTGGAAGCTTTGCTTACGCGCAGAAGTTCAACTTTCCAAAATTGCTAACACAAAGCGATAAAGTCAGCAATTTAGTCCCTAAAAACTGGAAGGTTTTAGATTCGGCCTATGGCGACCTGAACCACGATAAACAACAGGATTTGGTATTGATTTTAGAGTACCATCAAGCGGTTGATGAGGATAGGGCTTATGGCAACTACGAAATAGAATTAATTAGGGAAACGCAGAAGCCTAGAATGCTTGTCGTTTATTTTAAAACAGGAAACAAATATCGCTTAGCACTCCAAAACAATGACTTCATTTTACGCTCTGAGGAAGGTGGGAAAATGGGCGAACCGCTAAGGGGTTTGAGTATTGAAGAAAACAAACTCACCTTATCTTTTGAGGGTGGTAACGAATGGCGTTGGAAACTGAATTACCAATTCGAGTACCTACAAAAACAATGGAATTTGGTTACCGCTAACAATGTATATTATAATAAGGATAGTGGCGAGATGGTAGATAAACAGTATGATTTTGTTGACCGCACGATAAAAACCGTAGTAGGAAGTATTTTTAAGCGAAATATTTCCAACGAAACGGAAGAGGATATCTTGGTTTTCTCACAGCCCAGAACCTTAAGTGACTTTAAAAAACCTTGGACTTGGGAGGTAACCAAGGATAATTATTTGTAAGCAGCGTTGAAAGAAATCCTTTCGATAAGTCCGATAAAACTAATTAGACTTTAGTGATTTTGGTTGTTTGATAATTCAATATAGTCAACCATTTTTACCGCACTCGATACCATGTGAATTAGCAGTTTTAATTCCCTACATTTGCAGCCCAAAAAGAGAAAACAATCATATGAAAAGAGTTGTGGAGTATCAAAGGCTACTTGGGGTTGATAAAACAGTCACTTTAGCCGAGTTAAAAACCATTTACAGAAATACGATGAAAGATTCGCATCCTGATAAATTTGTAAATGACGAAGCTGAAAAACTAGTAGCAGAAGAAAAAAGTAGATGCGTAATTGAGGCCTACCATTTTTTGGTAAGCATCAACAAAGAAACACATGAAAAATATCAGGAAGAATATACGGAGACGACAACAAATTCCTTAATACACGACTTCTATTTTGAAAAGCAAATTTTAAAAATACAGCATTTAAACGGATTGATCTATGAATATCTTGGTGTTCCGAAAAACACCTATGTAAAAATGGTAAACGCTGATTCGCCAAGCCGTTTTGCAAAAAGACACATCTACGGGAATTTTATTTTCAGAAAATCTGGAGAGGCGATGAAAGATTAATTCGGCAGTATAAATAAAAAGATTGGCGACAACACCAATCTTTTTACTTTTTACTTCAGACTTTTAACTTGGATTACCCTTTTATCGCATTGATAATGTCATACTGAGTGATGATATCAAACCTACCATCTTCCAGTTCTACCAAAACAGCACTGTTATCTTTATTAATTAAAGAAGATAGTCTATCGATAGAAGTATTCAAGTCTACAAATGGGAAAGTTGGGGCCATCACCGTTTCTACCGTAGCCGATTTTACACTTGGGTTTTCTAACAAAGCACTTAGGATATCACTTTCTTCCAATTTACCTACCAACATTCCTTTTTGGGTAACTGGTATTTGAGAAATGTTCATGGTACTCATGGTATTGAATGCCTCAGAAACAGTTTTCTCGCAATCGATAGTTACAATTTCACCTGTTTCTTTTTTAGCCAAGATAGTTCTGGCCGTTAGTTTCTCATCTTTTAGGAAACCACGCTCACGCAACCAATCCTCGTTGTACATTTTACCCATGTAGCGACTACCGTGGTCATGGAAAATGATCACCACTACGTCTTCTGGTTTCAACTGGTCTTTTAACTGTAATAAGCCTGCGACAGCTGCCCCAGCAGAGTTACCTACAAAAATTCCTTCTTGGCGACAAACTTCCCTAGTCATCAAAGCGGCTTCCTTATCCGTTACCTTTTCAAAAAGATCGATCACGTCAAAGTTCACATTGGCTGGCAAAAAGTCTTCCCCAATACCTTCGGTGATATATGGATAGATTTCGTTTTTATCAAAGATGCCTGTTTCTTTATATTTTTTGAACACAGAACCATAGGTATCAATGCCCCATACTTTAATGTTTGGGTTTTTCTCTTTTAAGTATTTTCCTGTTCCAGAAATGGTACCTCCTGTACCTACACCCACTAGCAAATGGGTAATTTTTCCTTCGGTTTGTTCCCAAATTTCAGGACCTGTTTGCTCGTAGTGTGCTTGGCTATTGCTTAAGTTATCGTACTGATTAGGTTTCCAAGAGTTGGGTACCTCACGCTCTAAACGTGAAGACACTGAATAGTAAGAACGTGGATCTTCTGGCTCAACGTTGGTAGGACAAACAATTACCTCGGCACCAAATGCACGTAAAGCATCTACTTTCTCCTTAGATTGTTTATCGGTAGTGGTAAAAATACATTTGTATCCTTTAATGATGGCGGCCATAGCCAAACCCATTCCAGTATTACCTGATGTACCTTCGATAATGGTTCCTCCTGGTTTTAGCTTACCACTCTTCTCGGCATCTTCAATCATTTTGATCGCCATACGATCTTTAATGGAGTTACCTGGATTGGTTGTTTCTATTTTAGCTAATACGGTAGCAGGAATATCTTTAACGATGCTGTTCAATTTTACCAACGGTGTGTTACCAATGGTTTCTAATATATTGTTATACCACATGGCACAAAAATACGCAACAACAATAAGTATTTCAGACTATAAAGTTTATTTAGAATTTAATTTTAAAAACAATTAATAAACAAAATTTAGTTGTTTAAACTACAAAAATGATATACTTTATATACTATAAATTTGGCAAAACTCATTAATCAATAGTTTTCATCTGTTTTACCCAATAGCTAAAATCAAGGTGAGTTCAGTTAAAAAAACTTTCTACTTACTATATTCAGATTTTTGGGTAAAAATTATGCGAAACTGAGATGATGACCCCATTTATACCGTTGAAATCATCGAAGCAAACAAATAAAAACCAGCGACTGCTTGAGATTAGGGCATTTTGTTAATACTATTGAGTCTACTATGTGTCTATATGGTTCATTTTGGAAGCTTTTGCGTTGTTGGTAAAAAAATACAACCACATAGGCACATAAGCGTACTTGCAAAACAAGCTCCGTTTCTGGTAGGACAAAGAGGGTAGAAAAATCAAAAAAACTTATCCCTAACTCACATTAAACCAACTTGAACAGTTTTCCCGGCAAGGCCACAATCAAACCTTTCATTTCTAAGGTAAGTAGGATGACTGCGAGCTTGCTTTGTGCCATATTTGTTTTTAAGGATAACTCGTCCACTGGCAAAGCAACTTGCAAAAGAGCTTCACAAACGATTCTTTCATCATTGTTTAGATTTAAAGGTAGCTGTACCTGAACTGCAGATTTCACTTTGGTGGTATTGTCATCCCAGCCTAGGTAATAAATTAAATCTTGTGGACTATTGATGAGCCCTGCCCTATTTGTTTTGATCAGAAAATTACAACCCTCAGAAAATTCGTCGTTTATTCTACCTGGGAAAGCATACACGTCCCTGTTGTAGGAATTGGCAATTTCGGCCGTAATTAAAGCACCACCCTTGATAGAGGCCTCCACCACTATGGTTACATCGGCCATACCTGCAATGATACGGTTACGCTTCGGAAAATTTTCCCTATCGGGATTGGTCTTAGGCAAAAACTCCGTAAGCAAGCCGCCACAGTTTAGCATCTTAGCCGCTAATTCCCTATGTGTAGCAGGGTAAATTCGATCAAGCCCGTGTCCCAAAACCCCAATGGTAGGCACTTCTTGCGATACGCTTTCTTTATGCGCTGCAGCATCTATGCCATGGGCCAAACCACTTACCATCAATATATTGTAAGGCTTTAATACTTCGATTAATTGTTTGCAGAGCATTTTACCATAGGCGGTTGCGTTCCTAGTCCCTACAATGCTCACTATTTTTGAGGCATTAAGGTTTGCTGTTCCTTTATAGTATAATAGCAGTGGAGCATCGTAGCAGCTTTTTAATCGTTTAGGATAATCATCATCCTCATAAAAAAGTGCCCTTATTTGATGTTTCTCTATAAACTCCAGCTCTTTCTCGGCTAAGGCCATGGCATTAGTATTTACAATAGCTTCTGCTATTTTTTTGCCTATGCCATCTATTTGAAGCAATTGCTTTTGGTTAGCGTTAAAAACTTGGGTAGCACTACCGAAATGTAACAGCAGTTTTTTGGCAATTAAGGGCCCTACCCCATCAATAAGGGTAAGGGCAATTTGATGTTGTTTACTCATAGATAAATTTATAACACTGTATTACAGCAAATTACCATTAAAACTATAAAAATAGTTTGCAAACTATTTTTATAGTTTTAACTTTATGTTATTAAGCAATATAATTCATTATGAGAGAATTAACAAAGGCTGAAGAACAAGTGATGCTTATTCTTTGGGAACTGAAAGAAGCAACTGTAAAAGATGTGATTGACCGCATGGAGGAACCAAAGCCTGCATACAATACCGTATCGACAGTAATTAGAGTATTGGAAGGAAAAGGTTTTATAGACCACAAGGCCATCGGCAATACGCATGTTTATTTCCCCATTATTACCGAAGAACAGTACAAGCACTTTGCCTTTGACAAGGTGCTGAATAATTATTTTGAGAATAGCTATGAAAGCTTAGTTTCTTTTTTGGTAAAGGAAAAGAACATGGATATTTCTCAATTGGATGAAATTATTGCACTTGCTGAACAACTTAAAAACAAGAAATCATGAGCTGGCTATATTATTTATTAGAGGCTAACCTGTATTTGGCTGCTTTCTATTTGTTGTATAAATTATTATTGCAAAATACCACTTTCTATAATGCTAACCGATATTTTTTGGTCTTGAGCATTATGGTGGCATTTACCATTCCTTTTATGCAACTAGGTTTTTTAAAACCATCATTGGAGATTACTACAGCAGTACAAATAGAAGAAGTTCCGCAACAGTTTATGGAGGTAGCCGTAATAGATCAACCTACAGCATGGGGACTAAACGATTACCTTTTGTATGGATATTTGGCTTTGGCTATTGGTTTAGCTGCTAAATTCCTTTTTTCTATTTCAAAAATCATTCGGCTATACTTTAACCACCAGAAACGTGAAATAGGCAAATACACCTTGGTAGAGCTTTCTGCAGAGCATGCTGCCTTTTCCTTCTTCAACGTGCTTTTCATCCACCCTAGCATGGTAAAAAACAATGCGGTGCTAACACATGAGATGATCCACATTAAACAAAAACACAGCTTAGATATCATTTTACTGGAGCTTTTAAAAATCATCTGCTGGTTTAATCCTATCGTTTACTTAATGAAAAGAGATTTAACACTTTTACATGAGTACATTGCTGATGAAAGCACTACTGCTAAGGATATCTCCAAACATGAATACGCCATGTTTCTTATCGAGAATTCCATGGCTTCCTATTCACCTTCTCTTGTCAATCAATTTTTCAATCAATCAATATTAAAAAGTAGAATCAACATGTTAAACAAAGAAAAAACGGCAAAATGGGCAAGGCTCAAGTATTTGCTTGCTGTTCCGCTTGGAACGGCTTTACTCTGCATCTCTACGATGGCATTTACCAAAGATTATGGCTATGTAGACCTATTGCCGAAGAAAGATAACACTATGAAAGCAGAAGATGGGAAAACCTTCTATCCAAAAAATGAATATTCCTTGTCGAAAAAGCGTCCTAATATCGTTGACAAAAGACACATTGTGATTAACGGCAAACCTGTAAGCGACGTAGGTAAGTTTCATGGTGTATCACAAGCAGAAAGCATTGTTTATCTGAATGCTGCTGAAGCCGTTAAAAAATACGGCGATAAAGGCAAGAATGGGGCTGTCGAGATTACTGGCGATCATCTTAAATACCTAGAACTAACGCCCCCACCATTGCCACCAACACCATCTAAACAAGATCAAGTGAAGCTCCCTCCTACTTATAAGCCAAAGCAACAGAAATACTTTATCATGAGCTATAAAGTAAGGAAAAAAGGTGGCGAACCCATATTAAACGATAAAAGACTTATTGTTATTAATGGAAAACCTGTAGATGGTAGCAAAAATTTTTACGGGGTTAGAAATACTGAAAGTATTACTTTTTTAAATCTTGAAGAAGGATTTAAAAAATATGGTGAAGCAGCAAAATTTGGCGTGGTTGAAATCGAAGGCAGTAATTTGCAATATATTACCAAAGTGGTGCTTAGCCCTCCGCCAGCAATTGAAGCTCCACCTAAAGGTAAAAGTCTTAAAAAATTCCCACCTCCAATAGTTAAAGCGGATGAAAAAAATGAAACGGCTGCCATCAAAGAGGTTAGAATTAAAGGAATAGAGGGTAAACCAACGCAAATTGTAGAAGGGATAAAAATTGAAGAGAGAAGACGCGGTAATGAACCTGAAACACTAGCGCTTAGGTATGAAAAGTATCCTCAAAAAAAGGTAGAGGGGATCAAACTTGAAAAATCTAAGTCTGAAACCATCAAGGGCGAGCCCGTTAAACTGGAAATAAAAGCTGACAATCCTATAAAAAAAGTACAGGGCGTGAAACTGAAAAAAACTTCTCAGTTTGAACCTGGAGACAAAAAAAAGATAGAAAACATTAAAATTGAAGAGGTTAAACCTATTAAACTTAAAATTGAAGCTACTGAAGTACCTGTCAAAAAGGTGCAAGGCGTAAAACTTGGAAAAGCAAAATCGCCAGCCACAACCACTACTAAAATAGCCCTTTCACAGCAACTAAAAACTGGCTACAACGGCAAGGCTTGGCTTTTATACAAACCTCAACCTGTAGAAGACAAAAACGATCGTTGCTAGTTAATTTGACTATTGCGGAATGTAGACCACATATTTGGTATCAAAGAAATCTTCCTCAAAATAGGCTGAAAGCGGATATAATTCTGCTTTCAGTTTTGATTCTTTAATCTCTTCGGTTAAATCACCTCCTTTTAGGTACAGAATACCATTTCTTAGGGCGTTGATATTTTCTTTGGCAAATTTCCCTCTAACCCAAGGATAAAAGTCGCCCAAACGTGTTACCGCCCTTGACACCACAAAATTATATTTATCAGTAATTTGCTCTGCCCTGCTATGCGAACCTTTCACGTTTTTTAACCCTAAAGCGGCCGCTACTTCATTCACTACTTTGATTTTTTTTCCGATAGAGTCTACCAAATGGAATTGCGTTTCTGGAAACAGAATGGCTAAAGGAATACCTGGAAAACCTCCACCTGTACCTACGTCCAATACTTTTTCGCCTGGTTTAAAGGTGCAGAATTTCGCAATACCTAGCGAGTGTAGAATATGGCGTTCGTACAATTCGTCGATATCTTTTCGGGAAATCACGTTGATCTGACCATTCCAAAAGCTGTAGAGGTCATACAGTTTCTCAAATTGCTCAATTTGTTGCTGAGTTAAATCAGGGAAGTATTTGAAAATGATATCAGGTTTTACCATTGGGCAAAGTTATAAGTTAAAGTGGAAAGTTAAAAGAGAGATTAGTAACTAGGGATTAGGGGGCTAGTAGTTAGTAATTAGGAACTAGGGATTAGTAGCCAAGATCTAGGGGTTCGTAAATTTTTGCACAAATCTATGTTCAGATGGTAGCCCATCTTTAGCCTTTGTTCTTTACTCCTTTATCCTTGTTTCTTACTCCTTTTTCTTACTTCCACTGTACTTTCTTCACGAAGATGGACAAGATCGCATTAAATACCAAAAAGGCCATCAGCACCATATCCAAAATTGGGAACCACCACCTTAATTCGCCATAGTTTAGTCTTTTTAGCAATTTAGGATAAACAAAGCTTCTGATGATTAAACTTAACAGGAAAACACCTGCAGCAATAAAGCGTGTATTGGGTAAAATGGCCAAGCCAATAACCAAAGCATAAAAGCAAAATTGGATGGCTATTTGTGCCGAAAGTATAAACTTATGTTTGGGCTTGTAGAATTTCCCCGCACCAATATGTCTTTTCTTTTGACGCAGATAGGCAATAAACGAAGTCTTAGGCTCGCTCCATACTTGCGCCTCTCTATGGATCTGAATAATGGTATTGTTGGGCCTGGCATTGGCATTCACAAATAAATCATCATCACCTGATGGGATGTGCATGTGTGCTGCAAAACCCTTGTTTTTAAAGAAAAGCGTTTTTTTATAGGCCATGTTTCTGCCCACTCCCATGTAAGGCATGCCTTTTATGGCGAAAGATAGGTAGTTCACGGCGGTAAAAAATGTTTCGAAACGGATCAGGACATTTAATAGGGATTTTCTTTTGAAATAAGGAGAATAGCCTAATATGATCTCTACGTCATCGTCGGCGGGCTGCTGCATTCCTTTTAGCCAGTTTTTTCCTGCTGGTTCGCAATCCGCATCCGTAAACACCAACCACTCGTGACTAGCAGCTTTAATGCCCATGGTTACCGCAAATTTTTTCCCCGCAATAAATTTACTTCCCTCAGCTACGTGTACGACTTTTAAATTGCTGTATTTTTTCTCCAGCTCTTCCAACAGATCCACCGTACCATCCCATGATCGGTCATTAACCACCACCACTTCAAACTGGGGATAATCCTGCTCAAATAGGCTAGGCAGGTATTTTTTTAAGTTCTGGATTTCGTTACGTGCGCAAACAATTACACTAATAGGTTTACGATCCGCAGTAGGCAGTTCGTTGATTTGGTATTGCGCTAATTTCAAGTGTACGCCTAAAACATAGTATAGATGTATCAGGAAACAGATGCCCAGAGCGCTTAGCAAGCAGATTTCGAGTATGTTAAATTCCACGATGGTATGATAAAGCTAGCAAAGGTCTGCTTTTTAATTTAATTTGTGGGTATTGTTGAAAAAAAGGGATTAGGGGTTAGTAGCTAGTTATTAGTCAGGAAGTCCGAAAGTTGGAAAGCTAAGTAGTAACCCGATTATTAACAATTAAGTAAACACATCGCCAATTAATCCTATTCTTAAATTCTTTCCCAAAGGAAGTCGGCTGAGTTTGTTTTACTACGGGCCCTTAGTTATTCTATTTTGGCTATTCATTTCTTAGGAATTCCTTCCCCGAAAAGTCGGGACGGGCCGTTCCTTGCAAGGACGCTCCGATTTTCGTCATTGCGAGGAACGACGCAATCTCATTTTACTGCGGTTACAAAACCTCATAGGTTTCTAAAACCTATGAGGTTTATTTAAAAAGAACTAAAAAAACAACACCACAATACAACAATCGCTTTTAAGCATTCAGCAATTTGACAATTAATCTTTACTTTTGTCGGATTTTGAAGAGGACAGCAACGCATGAAATTTAACTTACAGGCAAAGGACCCAAATTCCAAAGCTAGAGCAGGAGTAATTAGTACTGCTCACGGCGATATACAGACCCCTATTTTTATGCCTGTAGGCACCGCGGGAACCGTAAAAGCGGTACACCAAAAAGAACTAAAGGAAGATATCAAGGCTCAGATTATACTGGGCAATACTTATCATTTGTACCTGCGTCCAGGTTTGGATGTTTTAGAACCTGCGGGCGGTCTGCACAAATTTATTGGCTGGGACAAACCTATTTTAACCGACAGTGGTGGTTATCAGGTTTATTCGCTAAGCCAAGTGCGAAAAATAAAGGAAGAGGGCGTTACTTTCCGTTCACATATTGATGGCTCCAAACATTTGTTTACGCCTGAGTATGCCATGGACATTCAGCGTACCATTGGTGCAGATATCATTATGGCTTTTGATGAGTGCACGCCTTATCCTTGCGACTACAAATATGCCGCCAACTCCATTAACATGACCCATCGTTGGTTGAAGAGATGTTGTGAGCGTTTTGATACTACAGAACCTAAATATGGCTACGACCAAACTTTGTTCCCTATTGTCCAGGGTTCTGTATATAAAGATTTAAGGGTAAAATCTGCAGAGTTTATTGCTTCAATGGGCCGCGAAGGCAATGCCATTGGCGGTCTTTCTGTGGGTGAACCTGCTGAGGAAATGTATGCCATGACCGAGGTGGTTTGCGATATTTTACCTTATGAAAAGCCTCGTTACTTAATGGGCGTAGGTACTCCAATCAATATTTTAGAGAATATTGCGTTAGGAGTAGATATGTTTGATTGCGTAATGCCTACCAGAAATGCCAGAAATGGAATGTTGTTTACCAGAAATGGGATGATTAACATCACCAATAAGAAATGGGCGAGTGATTTTTCACCAATTGATGCGGAAAGCGATTTATTGGCCGATCAAGTTTATTCTAAGGCTTATTTAAGGCATTTGATGCAGAGCAAAGAGATATTGGGCTCGCAAATTGCCACGCTACACAACTTACATTTTTATTTATGGCTGGTCAACCAAGCCCGAGAAAAAATTATTAGCGGCGAGTTTTATGAGTGGAAAAACAAAATGGTTACTATCTTAGGAACAAAACTCTAAATGAAATTTCTTTTTCGACGTTCAAAGCTCATAGACGCCTACATCATTGGCAAATACCTAGGTACTTTTGTGTACACCTTAGCAGTATTTGTGGTGGTTATCGTGATTTTTGACCTTTCGGAAAAACTGGACGACTTTTTAGAGAATGACATGACGATTTGGGAGATTTTCTCTCAATATTACGCGGGTTCTATCCCTTTTTATGTCAACATGCTCTCCCCTTTGATGAACTTTATTGCCGTAATTTTCTTTACTGCAAAAATGGCCGACCAAACGGAAATTGTGCCTATTTTAAGTGGCGGTGTAAGCTTCAACCGCTTTTTAAGACCTTATTTCATCTCGGCTTTTATCATTTTTGCTTTAAACCTGGGGGCCAACCTTTTCATGCTGCCCTACACCAATAAGATCAAGAACAGCTTTGAAAATCATGTGATCAAGAAGAATGACCCCTATACGAAGTCGAATATCCACATGAAAATAGATGAGCATACCTACATCTATATCGACAATTTCGACAACCGCAGTAACATAGGCTATAGATTTACGCTAGATCGTTTTAAAGGCGATGTATTGGAAAAAAAGCTGATGGCCGAGCAAATTAGCTACGATTCGGTAAAAAGGGTATGGAAACTGAGCAATTACACTACACGTAATATCGATGGCCTAAAGGAAAGCATGGTATATGCCAATACCAAGACCAAGGATACCGTTTTGGATATGAAACCAGACGACTTCTCGGTATACGACAACGTGGTTGAGAGTATGACCAGCAAGGAGCTATCAGACAAAATTAAAAAAGAAAAAATCAGAGGCTCTGGCGTAATGAACGACCTGCTTTTTGAGCAGTACAAACGCTTTATACAACCTTTATCGGCCTTTGTGTTAACCCTTATTGGTGTAGCCTTATCGTCCAGAAAGGTACGTGGAGGCGTTGGCTTACCTCTGGGAATAGGCATTGTACTGAGTTTCTTGTTTATCGTACTGAATCAATTTGCGAAAATGTTCTCCACTAAAGGTGGTTTACCGCCGTTAGTTGCCAATTTATTACCTGTCATTATATTTGCCATACTTGGCTTATATTTGCTACGCAGAGCGCCTAAATAGCTAACCACAGGGGTATAAGCCTATTAATTTCAGCTTGCGAGAGAAAGGGCAAACCACGACGTGCTGTGAATGCTATTAACTTTTCGATGTGTCTATGTGGTTCATTTAGGGCACTTTCAACTTTCAGGAACGTCAAATCCGAAAAGAGTTATTAAAGGGAATACTAACCACATAGACACATAGGGCATTCTTTTCACCTACGATAACGCATATTTTTTTTTAAGAATGAGCAGTTCTAATTTTTCGAAGAACAAGGGGAAATTATGTAGGCTATAGATATATTCATAAATTGCAAAGCACCTATCTAAACCTATATATCACATTTTATGCCCAAAATTGAGCTCATCACCAAAATAAACGCCCCAATAGACGTTTGTTTTGATTTGGCCAGAAGTATTGATTTACATCGAATTTCCACCGCACACACCTCAGAAGAAGCCATTTCTGGCGTTACCAGCGGACTTATTGGACTAAATGAGCATGTGACTTGGAGGGCTACTCATTTTGGCATTACACAAACGCTTAGTTCGAAGATTACAGGCTTTGATAGGCCTCATTATTTCGTAGATGAGCAAATCCAAGGAGCCTTCAAATCTATCCACCACTTGCACCAATTTGAGGAAACAAATGGCATAGTGACCATGACAGACGACTTCGAATTTAGTGCTCCTTATGGGGTATTCGGAAGAGTTTTCAATGCACTTATCCTTACCTCTTATCTTAGAAAATTGCTTATCCAAAGAAACAAAATCATTAAGCAATACGCCGAAACAGACCAATGGAAATTGGTGTTGGGCGAGCAAAAATATTCCTAAAAAATAGCACAAACCAAGGCCGCATTTGAACAATAATCACCAGTATTCCGCGGCCTCAAAAAACCTAAAAGCGACTAAAAAGCCACTTCAAAAAACGCTTATCCCTCTTCAATTCTGCCTCTAAAACCATCTTAAAAATCGGACAAAGACAGCAAAAACCGAAGCAGAAAACACCCAAAAAAGAGCTATCTCAATAAAATTATCGGCTCGTAAAACGCAATAAAAACAGCCCAAAAACAGCACTTCACCAACAAGATTATCCACTAGTAAAACATGCTAAAACAACCAAATAGATCATCCCCAAAATAGCCCATTTCACACCTCAACTTCACCTCGATTTCGCACACAAAACAACCTAAAAAAAGCGAATAAAAAAGGTGGTTCACCTCAGCAAAAAACACCCCTAAAACTGAGAACTTCCAGCAAGATTACCAAGGGTTAAAACAGCCTAAAATCAAGCAAAAAAAGAATGGCCAAAAACCCAAAAAGCAGCAATCATTTCATTGCCAAAAACCTCCTAAAACAAGTTAACATCATACCTCCAGGCATAGGTAAAAAACACTCAATAAGCAATCAAAAAAAAGACGAATAAGCTGGATCATCACACCAATATTTCCGAAAAAACTTTAACGAATAGCTCTTCAAAAATTCAGATACAACCCAAAATCTTCTAACTAAAACACAACCTTCCCAAGTACAAACCCCACACTTCACATCTTAAAAAACACAAAAAAACAAAATAAAAATATACACTATCTAACCTAAAACACCTACCCAAAAATTAGAGAACCATCATCCCAAATCTTAGAAAAACCTTTACAAAAAGAAGCTTCAATTTCTGCAACACACGAAAATATCTCGCCATTTTTCAGCATATTTCTTAAGCTACAGTCAAGCGGCCAACCATAAATTTCTCATACATTTCCAAAAACCGCACAAATTTTATCGCAAAAAAATAAGCTTCAATAGTGTACATATTATATCACTAAAATAACTTATCTTAGAAATCGAAAATAACGCCTTAAACCACTTAAAACACCAACAACAAACTCAAAAAACACCCCAAAACACCTCTCAACATATAATTATTTAACAAATTAATAATCAAATACATTAAATACTTTACATCAACAATCAATAAAAATAAAATACACCCCTAAAACAAAACAAAAACTAATATTTTTAGCAAACATTTTATACCACTCACCTTTAAAATAAAAATCAATTGAAATTCAGAATATTACTCATATCAGTATTAAGTTTTTGTTCACTAGAGGTTTTTTCACAATTTTTTGATGAAAGTCAAACGCCGCTTAGTGTAAAATGGAGGCAAATTGACCATAGAGGCTTCAAAATCATCTATCCCAACACACTAGAAAAAGAAGCACAAAGAATGGCCAATACGCTAGCCTACATCTACCCTACTGTGGGCAAAAGCTTGGGGCAACAAAAAACCTTGATTCCAATCATCCTACAAAACCAAGGAACCACCTCAAACGGCTTCGTACAACTAGCTCCAAAAAAATCACAATTCTACACTATGCCATCTCAGCAGTTCGACAGTCAGGACTGGTTAAACAACCTTGCCGTTCATGAATTGAGACACGTGGCACAGTTCAATAAAATCACTGGAAGTACAGGTTTCCCCTTCCCCGAAGAAGTGTACTTTGGTTACATCGGAGTAAGCACTCCACTTTGGTTTTTAGAGGGCGATGCGGTGAGCACCGAGACCTCGCTTACCTACTCGGGAAGAGGTCGCCAACCCAACTGGATCATGCCTTTCAGAACCTCCGTTTTAGAGGGCAAAAACTTCAACTATTCCAAGGCATATTTTGGCTCCGAAAAAGATGTCACACCAGGCTATTATCAGCTCGGTTATTTGATCAATTCCAACCTCCAAAAAAACTACGGAAACAATATCGGAAACGAGCTACTTTCCGACCTCAATAAACGCCCCCTAAGACTCTACCCTTTTTCACAAAGTCTTAAAAAATTTACGGGTAAAAACACCAGGCAGTATTACCTCAAAACAGTTGAAGATTTAAGGTCGGCCTGGGCCAAGCAAAACGAACAAACCCCATCCGTCGATTATAAAAGTTTAAACCCCAAAACCACCTATGCCACCAACTATCATTTACCTACCCAACTGCCCAACCAAAATCTCTTAGCCATCAAACAAAGCAAGAGCGAAACCCCAGGTTTTATTAGCCTCACTCCCGACGGAAAAGAAAAGACCTTATTGAAGATGGGCTACCAAGAACAACCATGGTACAGTTATGGAAATGGCAAGGTAGTTTGGGACGAACGCAGAGAAGACCCGAGGTACAAACAACGAAGCTATAATGTGATTTGCATTTACGATTTGCAAAGCGGCAAAAAACAACAGCTCACCCACCAAACTCGTTTGTTTGCGCCAAGCATTTCGGGAGACGGCCAAAAGCTCATTGCCGTAAAAGTAGACCTCGGCAACCAAAACACTTTAGTGACGTTGGATATGGCCACTGGAAAAACCATCGATAGCCTGCCCAATTCAGAAAATTACCAAATACAAACTCCAGCCCTTAACCACGACGGCAGCAAAATGGCATGGATTACCGTGACCGAAAAAGGAAAGTCGCTTTGGTTAAAGGAAGGCCAAAATTTAAACCAATTAATCAGCGATACCAGACAGCAGATTAGCAGGCCAATATTTTTTGGCGATAAAATCGCATTTAATGCCCATTTTAGCGGAGTAGACAATATTTACGAGATAGAGCCCGCCTCTAAAAAAATAAACGCGCTAACGGCTTCTAAATACGGCGCCTTTAACGCAAGCTTCTCTGCCGATGGCAAAACCCTTTTGTTTAACAACTACCAACTGATGGGCTACGAAATCGCCAAGACCGAAATTAACCCCACCACCATACCAGAAGACCATTTTGTGTACTTCGGTCAGCCAACCAAACCAGAGGACTACGTATTTGCCCATGTGCCCGATAGCACCTTTAGCTCCAAAAGCTATAGTCCG
Organism: Pedobacter sp. ASV17; assembly: GCF_016429065.1. Classification (GTDB taxonomy): domain Bacteria; phylum Bacteroidota; class Bacteroidia; order Sphingobacteriales; family Sphingobacteriaceae; genus Pedobacter. Next base: position 5,720 of record NZ_JAELTX010000075.1, on the reverse strand, counting down.
CTTAAACACATGTTCAATTTTCACAGCATTAGCCCCACTTCCGACGACAATGTGGAGCGTGTAGGCCTACAGCTCAAATCCGACGACCTGCTCAACACCACCAGCGTTTACGGAGGCGTTACCTACGAGAGTTCGCTACGCCGTTTCGAATATAATGCTGGCTTTAGATACAAGGCACTTTACCCTGTCATTAACATCAACTATCGCAACAGACCACGTTTGGCCAACTATCGCTATCAAAATGCCATCCACCAAGCCAAATGGCGTGAAGACTATATCAGCCTTACCACTTCCCTGCCTTTAAGCTTCAATTCCTTTAACCACCTGTTTAGTTTTATTGGCGAGGCGGGAACCTATTACGTGAACCGTCATTTCAACCCTATTGACGACCAACGACTGGTAAACACCATCGAATTTCCCATGACCTACAGGATAGGATTTAACCATCAGGTACGAAGCGCAGAAAGGGATATTGCCCCAAAATGGGCACAACTTATCGAACTTAAATACCAAAACCTGCCGTTCGACCGCAGCCTAACGGGCCGTCTTTTCGCTTTCGAAAGTTTCTTCTATTTCCCTGGTTTGGCCAAAAATCACACCTTATTGGCCAGCTTTAGCTACCAACAAAACAGTGGCACCTTCAGGACCGTGAACGATATTCCTACCGTGTATGGCTACAACCAAATTAGGGCTAAAAGCCTGCTTAAAAACACGCTATTACTCAACTATCGTTTCCCTTTCCTATTTCCCGATCTCGAAATTGGTCCTTTTGCCTACATCAGGAACGTGAGGGCAAACTTTTTCAGCCATTACGAAAACATTGGCAAAGAAACCAACCTGGCGCAGCCCAAAACCTTTGGTATCGAATTGCGTAGCGATATGAACCTTTTGCGCTACCAGCCCGTGGCCGATGTGGGTGCCCGTTTAATTTTTGTTAACAACATCTACCATCAAAATCCTATATTCGAAGTGTTATTCAACTATTATTTCTGAGAACATGAAAGGCAAAACCATATTCATCATTGTCATTACCGCATTATTGACTTTGTTTTTAGTAGCCAACAACGACGCTGTTGAGTTCAATTTCCTCATCGGAAAACCCGTAGAAATATCAAAACTCATTGTCATTGGCATCTGTATACTCATTGGCTTTATCTTGGGCTTTATTGCTGGGCGTCCCCGCAAAACCTATAGCAGCTACAATGATGAAGTGGAAAAAAATTACACCAACGAACAAAAGAGCACTTTAAGCGACGAAGATAGAGACTACATCAGTTAGTCTCTTTGAAAATCAATCGCAGTGTCATTTAACTACGCACAGCCCTGCTTTTCGGCTTTAGTCCCTCGCTACGCTTCGGGCGCTGCCGCCTGCAATCAGGTTTAGCTGGCAAAAGCAGTGGTGTTATTTAGGGTTTGTAGTTCCAGTGCTGTTTGGCCATTCCAAAGGAGATAAAAACATACCTGTCAACAGCAAATAAATTATCTTTTTCATGATATTTAATTCTCAAACACCTTCTGTAAACCAATTAAGTGGTTGGTGATAACACCAACCAAGAGTTAAATCGTAAGAAAACAATAATCAGCTCACCAACTCTTCTTTTAGCAAACTGATCATTGTATACCCCACTAAAGTAAATCATTTAGTGTCGTTTATAAAACTTTCGAAAAAAGCTAAGATGGCCTTTTGATCAAATTCTTTGATTTGTTCAAACCTAAAGTCATATACTCTTTTCTTTCTTAACGATGCGTGTTTGCTTTTATCATCTGCATTAAACACCTGTAAAACCCTAGTCACCTTTGATTTTTTCAAGCTATCGAGTTCAATCGAAAAAGAATAGGGAATATTAACCAAACGATCATCAAAGTAAAAAAGGGTAGTGTCGGGGAAACTGTAATGTGCTTGCTTATTTAGCTCAAGGTAGGTCTCTACGTAAGGCTCCGTACTGCTAGTTTTTGTACTTCTTATGAATTTCATATCATCTTTATTGTACAATTTGGCAGTCGCGAATGCGTTTCTAAAAAGAAATGAATCGACATTGAACACAATGCCAATTTTTGGATTTTCCCAGTCGTATTTCCTCCCTATTTTGGTTTTTCTATTGTACACCCAATAATCAAACACAGCATGTTCCACTTTTTGTGCATCGACAAAAACCCCTTCTTTTTTATAAAGTTCCAAATTTTTATAAAAGAAGATATCGTTAGTGCCTTCAAGAACATATACTTTGTCGTCTTCTTCACTAAAGACATCAAAATACCAGCCCAACCTTATCCCCTGAACTTCTTCCTTTGCGTAAGAACAAAAAAGCAGGAGAGCACATAAAGATGCAGCAACGTATAGAATTAACTTTTTCATTTCTAAATTATTCTTAATCAACTAACAAAAAGCCACACCTAACTCTTTAAATATTTACTAATCACACGATATGCAATGTAGATTAAGAATATTAATAATAGAATTTGAACTATAGCTGATGTATAAAAAAACCATTTATGTCCCCCATCCACAACAACTTCACTTACTTCTTTCATGATAATTAGTTATTAAATTTTACATACTTTCATATCAAACCAGTTAAGTGGTTGGCAATAACACCAACCACAAGTTAATTTTTCATGGCTCGGCAATTAGTTTATTTCCTCTTATCAAAATTCATGTGAATGAAAATAGAATCTCTTTTTTGCTCAAAAGAAGTTACCCTACTGGCATCAAATAGTACATTCGCAGCAGTAGTGTCTCGGTAAAATTTACCAGCTAACACCATGGGTAGTTTATTGTTCAGTTTGTGTTTTTTGCAAAACTCAGTAAGCGTGCTTAACTCAACGGATTGGTTAAAGACCGCAACTGTCACCTTACCGACCCAATCTTTCCCAAATCTTTTGGTTACCTCTTCTGGCTCCATGAAAACCATACTGACCGCATCGTGCAAAGAAGTCCAGATACTTTTTGAGACAACTTCCTTACCTGTCTTTTCATCTTTTGCGATATAAATAGAGCTATTATTTTTACTATTTGATTGCACCACGTTTTGTGCAGCGACTATGACAGGCAATAGCATGCATGCTAATAACAAATAAATTGTTTTTTTCATGATATTTAATTCTCAAACACCTTCTGTAAACCAGTTAAGTGGTTGGCAATAACGCCAACCACAAGTTAATTTTTCATGGCTCAGCAATTAGTCTATTTCCTCTTATCAAAATTCATATGAACAAAAATAGAATCTCTTTTTTGCTCAAAAGAAGTTACCCTACTGGCATCAAATAGTACATTCGCAGCAGTAGTATCTCGGTAAAATTTACCAGCCAACACCATGGATAGTTTATTGTTCAGCTTGTTTTTTTTGCAAAACTCAGTAAGGCTCATCAATTTAACGGAATCGTTAAAAGCTATAATTAAAACATTTAAAACATAGCCTTCCCTGTCATTTCCAAATCTTTTGATTTTAGTTTTATAATCCATACCATCATAACTAACCATATCGTGCATTGATGCACACATATAATTAGTTACTATTTCCTTTCCCGTCTTTTTATCGATTGTAATGAATTTCTGTACACCGTTGTAATCCGAATTTTGTGCAAATGCCAGGACTTGTAAAAGCATGCCTGCCAATAGCAAATAAATTGTTTTTTTCATGATATTTAATTTTAAGTGAAAATTAGCTTAAAGGGCTCATCTAGCCCCTTAAGCTATTTTCTCTTACCAGAATTCATGTAAATAAAAATAGAATCTCTTTTTTGCTGAAAAGAAACTACCCTATTAACATCAAGCAATACATTTGAAGCAGTAGTGTCCTTAAAAAACTTGCGAAGCATTGTATCAATCAATACGATAGGCAGTTGGTTGTTTAACTTACGGTATTTACAAAACTCAGTAAGACTCATCAGTTTAACCGTATTGTTAAACGTTACAATTAAACCACCGCCTTTCCAATCTTTCCCAAATCTTTTGATTTTTATTTCATCATCCATACCTTCATAACTAATTACATCTTGTGCCGATGCTGCTAGAAAATTAGTTATTATTTCCCCACCTGTCTTTTTATTTTTTATTATGAATTTTTGTTTGTACTCATAATCCAAACCTTGCGCTACTGCAAAGGCAGATAAGAACATACATGCCAATAGCAAATAAATTGTTTTTTTCATGATATTTAATTTTAAGTGAAAATAGGTTGAGGGGCTATATGAGACCATCAACATTCTAATTTTTCTTATTAAGATTCATGTGAATAAAAATAGAATCTCTTTTTTGCTCAAAAGAAGTTACCCTGCTTGCATCAAGAAGTACATTTCTAGCAGTAGTATCACTATAAAATGATCGAAACATTGCATCAACTAATACTATTGGCAATTTGCTATTCAATTTATGCTTTTTACAAAACTCGGTGAAAGTAGTTAGCCTAACAGAATCATTGAAAGTAAAGACCATCACCTTAGATGCCCACTCTTTTCCAAACCTTTTCGCGGCAGCTGTCGTATCCATATCATCATAACTAATAATATCGGATGCTGATACAGCTGGAAAATTCGTCACTATTTCCTTTCCTGTTTTTTTATTTTTTATAACAAAAATTAAATCTGGCTTATTTTTTAGTTTAGTATTTTGTGCTACTGCTAAGACAGATAAGAACATACATGCCAGTAGCAAATAAATTGTTTTTTTCATGATATTTAATTTTAAGTGAAAATTAGATTAAACACGCTCATTTAGGCCCTGTAATGGTAAAAATGTAAGAAAAAGAACCCTGCATTACCCTGTGGTATCTCCCTGTCTGTGGGTCGTAATACTCAATAGTACCATCATTAGCATAACCAGTGGCCATTACAGCATGGTACACAGAACCGTCACCCGAGACCTTTACAGCGCAAAACACAGGAAAACCATTCATCAGCCCTGTTTTAACATCACCCGAAGGGCTGTAGCTAAAATAATTCCCCAGCAAAGGAGCTATGCGATCACCTCTTACACCATTTTGATTTATAATGTTTAGATAATCTTCTAACCTAGGGTTAGAAATTCCAGACAAATTCATTAAATAATAAAATGAGCTTATGTTAACTGAAAGATTTCTCCCATAATATTTGGCAATCCACTCCATGGTTTTAAAAACACACATGGCACCAGTTTGTAGGTTGCCGTTATTGTTGGCAGGCAGTCTGTTTGCTGGTAACCGATGCATTACTGTATCAGTGCTAGTTCCATTCTCACAACTATTGGTAACACTTAGAGATACGATTTCAAAACCATTGTCTCTCGCTACTTCTAGTGCCACAGACTTTACCATTGCTGTCTTTAGATAGTTAACGTGCCTAAAAAACAGATAGCTGCTAAAATCAGACCCAGAATAATGACCAGACCTTAAACCCAACCGTCTCATAAACTGGCTTAAAAATGTCACACTAGCTAAAAGGTCACTATCCCAACTAGTTTTAAGTTCAAAAAACAATCCAAAATTACAGACACTATTTAAGGTGCCACTACCTTGTTTAAGTGCCTGGCTGTTGAAGGCCTGTTTGGATAGGGCGTCCCTTTGTTGCTGCATTTGTTTGCTAAACAGCTTAATGTCCCCCGTTTCCGCATTTACTTCGGCATCAAGGTAATTACCATCACTACCAGTTGCAAAGCGCAGGGTATAGCCCTTTAAAAAGCGGGAGGTAATTAGGGTTTCGTACTCCCAGTTCATGTTGCCCTGTTTTTCAAGGTCGGCCAGCAC